>DATLJU010000208.1:0-10932 GCA_035538735.1 Anaeromyxobacteraceae bacterium
GCTCGATCGGCTCGTCGCCGCGCTCGAGGACCCGTCCGTGCCCGCGCCCCGCATCCTCTCGCCCGCCGACGGCGCCGCTCGTCCGGATCTGCGCACCTCGCCCACGCCGCGCTTCGAGCTCCTCCGCCTCGACCGGTACGCCTCGCTGTCGGTGCAGCTCTCGCGCGGCTGCCCATTCCAGTGCGAGTTCTGCGACATCATCGAGGTGTTCGGGCGCGTGCCGCGCCTCAAGACGGCCCAGCAGATCCTGGGCGAGCTGGAGACGCTCTACCAGCTCGGCGCCCGCGGTTCGCTCTTCTTCGTCGACGACAACTTCATCGGCAACCGGCGCGCGGTGAAGGAGCTCCTGCCCGCGCTCGCGGCGTGGCAGGACGAGCACGGCCACCCGTTCGACCTCTACACCGAGGCGAGCCTCGACCTCGCCGCGGAGCCCGAGGTCCTCGCGGCCATGGTGCGCGCGGGCTTCTCGGCCGTCTTCGTCGGCATCGAGACGCCCTCGGCGGAGGCGCTGGCCGAGGCCGGCAAGCGCCAGAACCTCCGCCTCGATCCGGCGGAGGCGGTGCGCGTGCTCACTCGCGCCGGGCTGGAGGTCATGGCCGGCTTCATCGTGGGCTTCGACGCCGACCGCGAGGACATCTTCGAGCGCCAGCTCGCCTTCATCGGCGCGAGCGCCATTCCGCGCGCGATGGCGGGAGTGCTCACCGCGCTCCCAGGCACGGCGCTCTGGCGGCGCCTCGAGCGCGAGGGGCGGCTCCGGCGCGCTTCGACCGGCGATCAGTTCGCCCGCCCGAACTTCGAGCCCGCCATGGACGAGCGCGTGCTCGTCGCGGGGTACCGGCGGCTCCTCTCCGAGCTCTACACGGACGAGGCCTTCTACGCGCGGTGCGAGCGTCACCTGGAGGAGACGATCTTCCCCGAGAGCGGCGCGCTCAGGCCGGGCTGGCAGGCCACGCTGGCGCGCGCCGCGCTCGGCATCGGCGTCGCCGGCCGGCGGCGGGCGCGCTTCTGGCGGCTGCTCGCTAAGGGCGCCGTCCGCGGCCGGCAAGCGTTCGCGCGGGCGGTGACGCTCGCCGTCCTCGGCGAGCACATGATCCGGTACACGGAGGAGGTGGCGCTGCCGCGACTCGACGCCGCATTGGCCGCGCTCGACGCCGCTGGTGAGAAGCCCCCTACGGGTACAGGCGGTAGCGTCCTCACGCTCGCCTCGGCGGGAACGTACTAGTCGTATTGCGCTGCGTCATCACGTGGACCGCAACCAGCCTTGATGATCGCGGTGGCGATCTGGTAGTCGAATCGACTTCCGTTTCACCACCAGATTTGACCTAGCTCAAGTCGGGCTTGGTCCTTGCAGCCTTCCCCGGCATTTCCACAGGTTCCGCACGGTTTGCGTCGGAGGTACCTGTGGCAGCCTGTCGCGCACCCGTTGCACGAGGAGGAAGCATGTCGAAGCGGACGATGGTCACGATGGACGGGAACGAGGCCGTCGCCTCGGTGGCTCACCGCATCAACGAGGTGATCGCCATCTACCCCATCACACCCTCCTCGAACATGGGCGAGTGGGCGGACGAGTGGTCGTCCCAGGGCAAGAAGAACGTGTGGGGCACGGTCCCGTCGGTCTCCGAGATGCAGTCGGAGGGCGGCGCGGCGGGCGCGGTCCACGGCGCGCTGCAGGCCGGCGCGCTGACGACGACCTTCACGGCGTCGCAGGGCCTGCTGCTCATGATCCCCAACATGTACAAGATCGCGGGTGAGCTCACCGCGTTCTGCATGCACGTCTCGGCGCGCGCGCTCGCGTCGCACGCCCTGTCGATCTTCGGCGATCACTCCGACGTCATGTCGGTGCGGCAGACCGGCTTCGGCCTGCTGTCGTCCGGCAACGTGCAGGAGGCGCACGACTTCGCGGTCATCGCGCAGCGCGCCTCGATGCGCTGCCGCATCCCGTTCCTGCACTTCTTCGACGGGTTCCGCACCTCGCACGAGGTGTCGAAGATCGAGCTGCTCGAGGACGCCGACCTGCGCCGGATGATCCCGGACGAGCTGGTGGCGGCGCACCGCGCGCGGGCCCTCACGCCGGAGAAGCCGGTCGTGCGCGGCACGGCCCAGAACCCCGACGCGTTCTTCCAGGCGCGCGAGGCTTGCAACCCGTTCTACGTCGACTGCCCGGTCGCGGTGCAGGAGGCGATGGACGAGTTCGCCGGGATCACCGGCCGCCAGTACAAGCTGTTCGACTACCACGGCCACCCCGAGGCCGAGCGCATCATCGTCATGATGGGCTCGGGCGCCGACGTCGCGCACGAGACGGTCGACGCGCTCCTCGCCCGCGGCGAGAAGGTGGGCGTGGTGAAGGTCCGGCTGTACCGGCCCTTCGGGCTCGGCGAGTTCATGGCCGCGCTGCCCCGCACCACGGCGCAGATCGCGGTGCTCGACCGCACCAAGGAGCCCGGCTCGCTGGGCGAGCCGCTCTACCAGGACGTGGTGACGGCGCTCCGCGAGGCGCACCAGGCGCACATCGACCGGTTCCACCACGAGATCAACGTCATCGGCGGCCGCTACGGGCTCTCCTCGAAGGAGTTCACGCCCGCCATGGTGAAGGCGGTCTACGACGAGCTCAAGAAGTCGCACCCGAAGCGCCACTTCACCGTCGGCATCAACGACGACGTGACGCACCTCTCGCTCGACTACGATCCGAGCTTCGACACCGAGCCGAAGGAGGTCGTGCGCGCGGTCTTCTACGGCCTCGGCGCGGACGGCACCGTCGGCGCGAACAAGAACTCGATCAAGATCATCGGCGAGGACACGCCCAACTACGCGCAGGGCTACTTCGTCTACGACTCGAAGAAGTCGGGCTCGGTGACGATCTCGCACCTCCGCTTCGGCCCGAAGCCGATCCGCTCGGCGTACCTCGTGACGAGCGCCAACTTCGTCGCCTGCCACCAGTTCAACTTCCTCGAGAAGTACGACATGCTCGAGGGTGCCGCCCCGGGCGCCACCTTCCTCCTCAACTCGCCCTTCGGGCCGGACGAGATCTGGGCGCAGCTGCCGCGCGAGGTGCAGCAGCAGATCCTCCAGAAGGACATCAAGCTCTTCGTCATCGACGCGTACAAGGTGGCGAAGGAGACCGGCATGGGGGTGCGCATCAACACCATCATGCAGACGTGCTTCTTCGCCATCTCGGGCGTGTTGCCGCGCGAGGAGGCGATCGCCGCCATCAAGCACGCCGCTGAGAAGACTTACGCGCGCAAGGGCGCTGAGGTCGTGAAGAAGAACTTCGAGGCCATCGACGCGACGCTGGCGAGCCTGTTCGAGGTCACCCGCCGCGGCGCCGCCGACGGCGCGCCGCGCCCGCCCATGATCCCCGACGAGGCGCCGGACTTCGTGAAGCGCGTCACCGGCCTCATGCTGGCCGGCCACGGCGACAAGCTGCCGGTCTCGGCCTTCCCGGTGGACGGCACCTGGCCGTGCGGCACCTCGAAGTGGGAGAAGCGCGCCATCGCGCTGGAGGTCCCGGTCTGGGACAAGAGCCTCTGCATCCAGTGCAACAAGTGCTCGCTCATCTGCCCGCACACGGCGATCCGCACCAAGTTCTACCCGGCGGAGTCGCTCCAGGCGGCGCCGGCCACCTTCGACGCGATGGACTTCAAGTCGCAGGAGTGGAAGGGCCAGAAGTACACGGTCCAGCTCGCCCCCGACGACTGCACCGGCTGCACGCTGTGCGTGGAGATCTGTCCGGCCGAGTCGAAGACGGTGAAGGGCCACAAGGCGCTCAACATGGCGTCGGTGGTGCCCATCCGGCAGAAGGAGCGCGACAACTTCAACTTCTTCCTGAAGCTGCCCGAGCCCGACCGCACGAAGGTGAAGCTCGACGTGAAGGGCACCCAGTTCCTCGAGCCGCTCTTCGAGTACTCGGGCGCCTGCTCCGGCTGCGGTGAGACGCCGTACATCAAGCTCCTCACCCAGCTCTACGGCGACCGCCTCCTCATCGCCAACGCCACCGGCTGCTCGTCGATCTACGGCGGCAACCTCCCGACGACGCCGTACACCTGCAACGCCGAGGGGCGCGGGCCGGCCTGGGCCAACTCGCTCTTCGAGGACAACGCCGAGTTCGGCTTCGGCCTCCGCCTCGCCGTCGACAAGCAGCAGGAGCACGCGCGGGAGATCCTGTCGCGGCTCGGCACGCTCGTCGGGGACGGGCTCGTGAAGGAGCTCCTCACGGCGGACCAGTCGACCGAGGCCGGCCTGCAGGCGCAGCGCGAGCGGGTGAAGACGCTCCGGCAGAAGCTCGCCGGGTCGTCGCTCGCCGAGGCGGCCTGGCTCGACAAGATCGCCGACTACCTGGTGAAGAAGTCGATCTGGATCGTCGGCGGC
Source organism: Anaeromyxobacteraceae bacterium (assembly GCA_035538735.1). GTDB lineage: Bacteria > Myxococcota > Myxococcia > Myxococcales > Anaeromyxobacteraceae > Anaeromyxobacter_A. The sequence continues at coordinate 4,366 of DATLJU010000208.1, forward strand.
GACGGCTGGGCCTACGACATCGGCTACGGCGGCCTCGACCACGTCATCGCCCAGGGGCGCGACGTGAACATCCTCGTCCTCGACACCGAGGTGTACTCGAACACCGGCGGCCAGGCCTCCAAGGCCACCCCGCTCGGCGCCGCCGCGAAGTTCGCCACCGCCGGCAAGACGACGGGCAAGAAGGACCTCGCCATGCTGGCCATGACCTACGGCCACCCGTACGTGGCGCGGGTCGCGATGGGCGCCAAGGACGTGCAGACGGTGAACGCGTTCAAGGACGCGGACAACTATCAGGGCACGGCGGTGATCGTCGCCTACAGCCACTGCATCGCCCACGGCTACGACATGGCCGAGGGCGTCGCCCAGCAGGAGCGGGCGGTGGAGTCGGGCTACTGGCCGCTCTTCCGCTACGATCCGCGGAAGATCGCGGCCGGCGAGAGCCCGCTCAAGATGGACTCGCCCGCCCCGAAGCTCGCGCTCTCCGCTTTCACGTCCAACGAGAACCGCTTCAAGCAGGTGGAGCTGGCTCACCCGGATCAGTGGAAGCGCTTCCTCGCCGAGGCGCAGAAGAGCGTGACGGAGCGGTACGCGCTGTACGAGCAGCTCGCCCGCGCCATGAGCCCGCAGAACCTCGTCCCCGGCGGCGCCACGCCCACGAACGGCGCGCCGAAGTCGAAGGTGTGATGGCACGGGGGTCGCGCTGAGCGGCCCCCTCTCCCTTGCCCTCTCCCCCGGTGGGGGAGAGGGTCGATCACGCGCGGTGCGTTTCGTCTCGCCAGAGAGGGTCCGACGACGCGCCGTGCGTTTCGTCTCCCTCGCCCCGCGCTAGCGGGGAGAGGGTCGGGGAGAGGGGCCGGGTATGATGGTCCCTCTCCCAGGAGCCCCGATGCCCGAAAAGCAGCTCCTCTCCGGCGACGAGGCGGTCGCCCTGGCCGCCTTCGACGCCGGCGTCTCGCTCGGCACCGGCTATCCGGGCACGCCCTCCACCGAGATCCTGGAGGCGTTCGCCGCGCTCGGCGGGCGCGCCCAGTGGGCGCCCAACGAGAAGGTGGCGCTCGAGGTCGGGCTCGGCGCCGCCTACGCGGCGGTGCGCGCGCTCGTCACGATGAAGCACGTCGGCGTGAACGTGGCGGCCGACCCGCTCTTCACCGCCGCCTACACCGGCGTCACGGGCGCGCTCGTGGTCGTCTCGGCCGACGACCCCGGCATGGCCTCCTCGCAGAACGAGCAGGACAACCGCCGCTACGGCATCGCCGCGGGCCTGCCCGTCGTCGAGCCCGCCGACGCGCAGGAGGCGTACGACCTCTTCTTCACCGCCGTCGAGATCTCCGAGCGCTGGAAGCTGCCGGTGCTCTTCCGCATGACGACCCGCGTCTGCCACGCCAAGTCGCTCGTGCGCGCGCGCGGCCGGCGCGAGGCGCCGCGCGCGGGGTTCTTCGAGCGCGACATCGCCGGGCGGGTCATGATCCCGTCCAACGCGCGCCCGGCCCACCGGCGCCTCCGCCAGAAGCTGGCCGAGATCGCCGCCTGGGCCGAGGAGTCGGAGGTGAACCGCGTCGAGGCGCGCGATCCGTCGCTCGGGATCATCACCGACGGCGTCGCCTACCTCCACGCGGCCGAGGCCGCGCCCGCGGCGAGCGTGATGAAGCTCGGGCTCGTCCACCCGCTGCCGCTCGAGAAGCTCCGCCGCTTCGCCGCTAGCGTGGAGCGCTGCGTGGTCGTGGAGGAGGGAGACCCGGTCATCGCCGACGCGCTCCGGGCCGCCGGCATCGCGGTCGAGTCGAAGCCGGAGATGTACCGCTTCGGCGAGCTCGACGTGCCGCGGGTGCGCCGCATCCTGGCGAACGACACCTCGTCCGAGCCGGCGCCACCCCGTGGCAAGCCGCCGGAGCTCTGTCCGGCCTGCCCCTACCACGCTGCCTACGCCGCGCTGAAGAAGCTCGACTGCATCGTGGCGGGCGACATCGGCTGCTACTCGCTCGGCGCGCTCCAGCCCTACCAGGCGATGGACACCTGCGTCGCCATGGGCGCGGCGCTGGGTGTCGGGCTCGGGCTGCGCCACGCGCTGCCGCCGGACCAGGCGCGGCGGGTCGTCTCCGTCATCGGCGACTCGACCTTCGTCCACTCCGGCATCACCGGGCTCGTCGAGGCGGTCTACAACCCGCCCGCGACCGGCCACGTCCTGCTCGTGCTCGACAACGGCACCACCGCCATGACGGGCCAGCAGGAGCACCCCGCGACCGGCCGCACCCTCGAGCACGCGCCGACGACGCGGCTCTCCATCGAGGACCTGGCCCGGACGCTCGGCGTCACGAGCGTCACCGTCTTCGACGCCTTCGCCGATCCGGCCGGCTTCGAGCGGCTCCTCGCGGAGCGGCTCGCCGCGCGCGAGGTGTCGGTCATCATCGCGCGGCGCCCGTGCATCCTCGCCGCCGCCGACATCCGCAAGTGGGAGAAGGCCGGGGCCGAGCGGCGCGCCGTCGAGGCGTGCCGCGCGCAGGCGGAGGAGTGAGGTTGCGGTCGCAAACGTACGCTCGCCCTTCGACTACGCGCCTGCTTCGCAGGCGCTACGCTCAGGGCGAACGGAAGGTGAACGCTGACTGTAGGGCGGGGGCTTGTCCCCCGCCGCCGAGGAAACGATGAAGGTCACCAACGTCGTCCTCGCCGGTCTCGGCGGCCAGGGGGTGCTCAAGGCCTCCGACATCCTGGCCGACGCCGCGGTGCGGGCGGGCCTCGACGTCAAGAAGGCGGAGGTCCACGGCATGAGCCAGCGCGGCGGCTCGGTCACCTCCGACGTGCGCTTCGGCGAGAAGGTGCTCTCGCCCATGGTGCCGCGCGGCGAGGCGGACTTCCTCGTCGTGCTCTCGCCGTCCGAGGTGGAGGTGACGCGCCCGCTGCTCGCCCCGGGCGGCGTCCTCATCGGCCCCGACCTCGTGCCGGAGTCGAAGCTCCCCAACCGGAAGAGCCTCAACGTGGCGCTGCTCGGCGCCCTGAGTCACCACCTCGACTTCCCGCCCGCCGCGCTCCTCGCGGCGGTGAAGGCGGCCCTGCCGGAGCGGCTGCACGCCGTGAACGAGCAGGCGTTCGAGCTCGGCCGCGCGGCGGCCGCATCCAATACCCTCTCCCCCTCAGGGGGAGAGGGCCAGGGAGAGGGGGCCGCTCCATGAGCCCCGGTCGCGCCGCCTGGAATGACCCGCCGGGCGGGTTCCACCCCGCCAGCGCCCCCGACTACCTGCCGCCGTCGCACCTGCGGCAGCTGCAGCTCCAGCGGTTGCAGGGGGTGGTGACGCGAGCCTTCGAGCGCGTCCCGCTCTTCCGCAGCCGCATGGAGGAGCGCGGCCTGGCGCCCGACGTGGTCCGGTCGCTCTCGGACCTGTCGCGGCTGCCGTTCACGGTGAAGACCGACCTGCGCGACACGTATCCCTTCGGCCTCTTCGCGAGCCCGATGGAGGAGATCGTCCGCCTCCACGCCTCGTCGGGCACGACCGGCAAGCCCATCGTCGTCGCCTACACGCGGGCCGACCTGGAGGTCTGGACCGAGGTCATGGTCCGGACCTTCGCCGCCTGCGGGCTGCACCGCGGCGACGTCGTCCAGAACGCGTACGGCTACGGCCTCTTCACCGGCGGTCTCGGCGCGCACTACGGCGCCGAGTCGCTCGGCGCGACGGTCATCCCCACCAGCGGCGGCAACACCGAGCGGCAGCTCATGGTGCTGCAGGACTTTGGCGCCACGGCCATCTGCTGCACCCCGAGCTACTTCCTGCACCTGCTCGAGCGCGCCCGGGAGATGAACGTGGACCTCTCGCGCCTGCGGGTGGGCGTCTTCGGCGCCGAGCCGTGGAGCGAGGCGATGCGCCAGCGCATCCAGCAGGAGAGCGGCATCCGCGCCCACGACATCTACGGCCTCTCCGAGATCATCGGGCCCGGCGTCGGCATCGAGTGCGAAGCGCAGTCGGGGCTCCACCTCTTCGAGGACCACTTCTACCCGGAGATCATCGACCCGGTGTCCGGGGAGGTGCTGCCGGAGGGCGCCGAGGGCGAGCTCGTCCTCACCACGCTCTCCAAGCAGGCCATGCCGATGATCCGGTACCGGACCCGGGACGTGACCGCGCTCGTCACCGAGCCCTGCCGCTGCGGCCGCACCATCCGCCGCATCCACCGCATCGGCCGCCGCTCCGACGACATGTTCATCATCCGCGGCGTGAACGTGTTCCCGTCGCAGGTGGAGACGGCGCTGCTCGAGGTCGAAGGGACCCTGCCGCACTACCAGATCGTCCTCACCCGCGAGAAGGGCCTCGACGAGATGGAGGTGAAGGTCGAGGTCACGCCCGAGTTCTTCTCCGACAGGGTCCGCGAGCTGGAGACGCTCCATCGCCGGCTCGAGACCGCCATCGACCACGTCCTCGGCATTCGCGCCAAGGTGACGCTGGTGGAGCCGCGCTCCCTCGCCCGCAGCGAGGGGAAGGCGAAGCGCGTCTCCGACCTCCGCAGCGTCTAGGAGATCGCCATGCTGAGACAGCTCTCGCTGTTCCTCGAGAACCGCCCCGGCCAGCTCCGCGCGCCTTGCGAGGCGCTCGCCCGGGCTGGGGTCGACATCCTCACCATGTCGCTCGCCGACACCGACCGGTTCGGGATCCTGCGCCTCGTCCTGCGCGACCCCGAGCGCGGCCAGCGCGCCCTGGAGCAGGCCGGGATGGTGGTGAACGTGACCGACGTGGTGCCCATCGAGGTGGACGACGGCCCCGGCGGGCTCGCGGAGGTCCTGGCGGCGCTCGACGAGGCGCGGATCGGCGTCGAGTACATGTACCCGTTCACCGTCGCGCCGCGCGCCGGGAAGGCCGCCATCGTGTTCCGCTTCGACGATGCCGAGCGAGCCCTCGCCGAAGTGAAGGCGCGCGGGCTGCGGGTGCTCGAGGAGTCGGAGCTCCTGGCAAAGAAGATGTGAAGGTGCGCCTCCCACCCTCTCCCCCACCGGGGGAGAGGGCAGGGGAGAGGGGGCGTGCCACGTTGAGCTATGGTCTCGCGATGAGCCCGACCCCCGGACGCCTGCTCAGCCTGCTCGCGATCGCACTTGCCGCGCTCACCGCCTGCGGCGGCGGCAACAACGGCGAGCAGGTCAGCGGGACCTGCTCGACCACCGCGGAGAACTCGGCGGTGCTCGCCACCGCGAACGACTGGTACCTGTACCAGGACCTCCTCCCAGGCTCGTCCCAGTACCAGCAGCTCGTGTCGACCCCGTTCAACGGGACGAGCTACGCCACGACGCAGGACCTCCTCGACGCCTACACGGCCGCCGCGCGGGCGAAGAACGAGGACCGCTACTGGAGCTACCTGCTCACGAAGACGGAGGCGCAGCAGTACTTCACGGCCGGGCAGTCGGTGGGGTTCGGCATCGGCCTCATGGTCCCGGCCAGCGGGACCTTCGCCGGCCAGCTCATGATCGCGCAGGTGATGAACGGCTCGCCGGCGGCGGTCGCCGGCTTCAGGCGCGGCGACCAGATCCTCAGCATCGGGCCGTCCACGAGCGCGATGACGGACGTCCAGACGCTCATCCAGAACAACACGATCTTCTCGGCGCTCTCGTCGGGGACGACCGGGACGACGCGATACTTCAGCGTGGTGCCGGCCGGACAGACCGCCGCGGTGACCCGGTCCATCACGAGCGCGAGCTACGACCTCGATCCGGTCGTCTCGACGACGCTCACGACCCCGGGCGGCAAGACGGTCGGTTACATCCTCCTGCGGACCTTCGTGTCGACGGCGGAGGATCGCCTGCGCGCCGCCTTCGCCACCTTCCAGAAGCAGGGCCTCACCGACGTGGTGGTGGACGAGCGCTACAACGGCGGCGGCCTCCTCTCCACCGCCAAGGTGCTGGCGAGCCTCCTCCACCCCACCGCGGGTGACCTCATGTACAAGGGCCAGTTCAACGCTCGCCATTCCGATCAGAACTGGAGCGAGAGCTTCGCCGTCGAGGCGAACCGGCTCACTGCGGTGAACCGGGTCGCGTTCATCACCACCTCCGGCACCGCCTCCGCGAGCGAGCTCGTCCCGAATGCGCTCGGACCCTACCTCGGGACGAACCTCGCCATCGTGGGCGACCGCACCTACGGCAAGCCGGTGGGCCAGCAGTCCTACGATCTCGGCAGCTGCCAGGACGAGCTGTTCCTCATCTCGTTCCAGCTCCAGAACAAGAACAACTTCGGCGGCTACTACGACGGCCTGCCGCCCGCCCCTGACCCGGCGAACCCGTTCGGCGGGACCTCCTGCGCCGCCGCCGACGACCTCACGCACGATTTCGGCGACGCCGCGGAGTCCTCGACCGCGCAGGCGCTGGCGTTCATCGACGGGACCCCGTGCACCGCGATCGCGCCCGCGACGGCCACCACCACCGCCGGCACGACGCACCTCAGCGCCGCGCGCGCGGCGGCGATCTACCCGCGCCCCGAGCGCCCGTCGCCGGCGCAGCTGGAGATGCCGGGACTCTTCTGACGGGCGGCGCTGCTGACGCGCGGTGCTGCCCCCTCTCCCTGTCCCTCTCCCCCGGTGGGGGAGAGGGTCGATCACGCG
>DATLJU010000209.1:0-12974 GCA_035538735.1 Anaeromyxobacteraceae bacterium
GCGCGCGGCCCAGCGCGCCTTCGCCTGGCGCGTCCGGGAGTACGTCGAGGGGGCGCGCGAGGAGGACGGCGGGTTCCTGCCGGAGAAGATCGCGCGCGCGCGCCTCCGGTGCGACGCGGGGCTGCAGGCCATCGACGCCGCGCCCGAGCGCGAGCTGCGCTCGCTCGCGCTCGTCGAGGCGCTCCGCAAGGACCTGCTCGAGCTCGTCCGCGGCTACGCGCGCGTGTCGAGCGGGAGGACGATGTCCTCGTTGAGCTTGAACGCGTTGGTGCGGGCGGCGATGGCGCCGAGCTTCTTCCGGTCGGCCCAGAAACGCTTCGCCTCGGCGGCGTCCTTCGCCTCGAACAGGAACGTGTTGGCGTGCCGGGCGAGCAGGGCGCGGATCTTCTCCACGCCGCGCGCGGTCTGGGCCGCGTCGTGGCCCACCACGTCGATGAGGAGCACCGCCTTGGGCGCCTCGGCGCGGGGCGCCTTCACCTTGTACGCGATGGCCCGCACGTACTCGTCGTCGAAGTGCTCCAGCGCCTGCAGCACCTCCTCGCCGCGGTCGGGGAAGGCGCGCGCCAGCCCGAGGATGACGTGGCTGGCCTCGTCCATGTCCGGGCCGAAGAACTCGAGGCACAGCGTCCGGCTCGACGGGTAAGCGCGGTGGAGCACGAACTCGGCCGAGGTGATGACGCCGTCGGTGCCCTCCTTCTGGACGCCCGGCAGCCCCTTGAGCGCCTTGTTCGTGATGTCCTTCCACAGCCCGTTACGGCGCAGGTCGCGGCCGGTGAGGGCGACCGTCCGGACGAGGCCGTCCTGCGCGTCCCGCACCTCGAACGTGACCGGGTCGTCGGGCAGGATCTTGCGCAGCTGGTGGTCGGTCCGGCGCACCCGGAACCGGTTCCCACCGGGCATCGCGATGTCCCAGGCGAGCAGGTTGTCGATGCAGGTGCCCCACAGCACCGCCGTCTTCCCGCCGGCGTTCTCGGCGATGTTGCCGCCGATGGTGCACGCCCAGGCGCTGGTCGGATCCGTGGCGAACACGAGGCCGCGCTCGTCGGCGTGCTCCATGGCGTGCTCGGTGATGACGCCCGCCTCCAGTCGCATCGCGTCGGCCCGCACGATCCGGCCGTCCGCGAGCGCGAGCTCGCGCTCCTCCACCGCCAGGATCCGGTTGAGCTTCTCGGTGTTCACCACCACGCAGCCGGCATGGAGCGGGACCGCGCCGCCGGTGAGGCCGGTCCCGGCGCCGCGCGGGATGGCCTTGAGGCCGAGCGACTCGATCGCCGCCAGTAGCGGCGCAACCTGCCGCTCTTCCGTCGGCATCACCACCGCGAATGGCAGGTGCAACCGCCAGTCGGTGGCGTCGGTGGCGTGCGAGACGAGCGTGAACGGGTCGAACAGGACGTTCTCGCGCCCGACGATCGGGGCGAGGGCGGCGCCAGCGCGGGCGCGGGCCAGCGGCACCTCCAACAGCTCGCGCTCGAACCCCGCGACGAGGGTGCGGGTGGCGGCGACCACCTCGAGCACGAGGGCGTCGCCTTCGGCGTGCGTGCCGACGACGGCGAGATCGTCCTGGAGGTTCCGGAAGAGGCGGCGGCGGCGCGCCGCCGAGGCGAGCAGCTCCTCGTAAAGATAGGCGTTGCGGCGGTGGACCAGCACCTCGCCGAAGACGCGCATGAGCAAGCGCGCCGATCGCCCGGTGACGCGCCGCGCCCGGAGCTCCTCCAGCTTCCCCCAGAGCTCCGGCCCGAGCAGGTGCGAGACGGCCTGCCGGTCGTCGGCCGAGGTGTAGTTGAAGGGGATCTCCCTGGGCGGCGGGGCGACGGCGCTCATCCGAACATCGCTTCTAGCAGATCGCCCCGGCCGGGGGCGACCCGCCTCGGCCCTAGAGACCGCGGAGACCCAGGCGGGCGAGCGCCAGCACCGGGCCAACACCTCGTCCCAAGGCGTGGGACCACGCGCCCGGTTATCGAGCACGCATGCTCGATGGTGTTGCAGGCCCGGCTCAGCGCTCCGCCGCGGTACGAGGCCCGGTCGTGAACGACCTCAGCATCCAGGTGGCGACCGTCAACGGCTCGGGCTCGCAGAGCGCGAACACCGTCCTCCTCCGGTCGATCTTCCAGATGGGTGTCCCCGTCTCCGGCAAGAATCTCTTCCCGTCCAACATCGCCGGGCTGCCGACCTGGTACACGGTCCGTGCGAGCGCGCGCGGGTACGTCGCCCGCAAGAAGGAGGTGGACGTCCTCGTCGCGATGAACCCGGACACCGCGCGCGAGGACGTCGCGGGGCTCGCCGGCGGCGCGGCGGTCGTCTACGACGAGCCGCTCGGCCTCGCCGCGCTCCGCTCCGACCTCGCCTTCTACGCCGTCCCGTTCGACCGGCTGGCCGGGCAGGTCAGCAGCGACGCGCGCGTGAAGAAGCTGCTCCGCAACATGGCGTACGTGGGCGTCCTCGCGAAGCTGCTCGGGATCGACATGGGCGAGGTGGAGCGCGCCATCGACCGGCAGTTCGCGAAGAAGGCGAAGGCGGCGGAGCTGAACCGGGCCGCGGCGCGGGCGGGTTTCGAGCACGCCGCCGCGCTCGAGAAGAGGGACCCGTTCGTCGTCCGCCGCATGGACGCGACGCGCGGGAAGATCGTCATCGACGGGAACTCCGCCTGCGCGCTGGGCGCGCTCTTCGGCGGCGTGACGGTGGTGACCTGGTACCCGATCACCCCTTCCTCGTCCCTCGTCGAGAGCCTCACCCGTTACTTACAGCAGCACCGCGCCGGCGAGGACGGGAAGGCCTCCTTCGCGGTCGTGCAAGCCGAGGACGAGCTCGCCGCCATGGGCATGGCCATCGGCGCCGGCTGGGCCGGGGCGCGCGCCATGACCGCCACCTCGGGCCCGGGGATCTCGCTCATGGCGGAGTTCGCCGGGCTCGGCTACTTCGCGGAGGTGCCGGCGGTCGTCTTCGACGTGCAACGGGTCGGGCCGTCGACGGGGCTCCCCACCCGCACCTCGCAGGGCGACGTCCTCTCGACCGCGCTCCTCTCCCACGGCGACACGCAGCAGGTGCTGCTCCTGCCCGCGACCGTCGAGGAGTGCTTCACGCTCGGCGCGCAGGCGTTCGACCTCGCCGAGCGGCTGCAGACGCCGATCTTCGTGCTGACGGATCTCGACCTCGGCATGAACAACTGGGTCTCCGACCCGTTCCCCTATCCCGAGCGGCCGCTCGACCGCGGCAAGGTGCTGTCGAAGGAGGACCTGGAGCGGCTGGGCGGGTTCGCGCGCTACCGCGACGTGGACGGCGACGGGATCCCCTGGCGTACGCTGCCCGGGACCGACCACCCGAAGGCCGCCTACTTCACCCGCGGTACCGGTCACGACGAGGAGGCGCGCTACAGTGAGCGCGCCGAGGACTGGGAGAAAAACCTGCTCCGGCTCCGCCGCAAGCTCGAGGCGGCGCGCGCGCTGCTCCCGCCGCCGGTGGTGGACGACCACGGGCGCGAGGTCGGCCTCGTCGCCTACGGGAGCTCGCACCACGCGGTGGTCGAGGCGCGCGATCAGCTGGCCGAGGAACGCGGCGTCGCCTCCGACTACCTGCGCGTGCGCGCCTACCCGTTCGCCCGGGAGGTGCAGGACTTCGTGGCCCGGCACGCGCGCGTCTATGTCGTCGAGCAGAACCGCGACGCGCAGCTCGCCACGCTCCTGCGCTGCGACATGCCCGCGGAGCTCGCCGCGCGCGTGCGTCCCGTCGCGCGCATCACCGGGCTGCCGCTCGACGCCCGCACGCTCACGGACGCCATCGGCGCCGCCGAGGAGGACCGCTGACATGGCCGATCCGACCACCGCCGCGCCGCGCGCCAACCGCCTCGGGCTGCCCGTCGCCGAGTACAAGGGGTTGAAGAGCACGCTGTGCGCCGGGTGCGGGCACAACGCCATCACCGAGCGGCTGGTGGACGCCTTCTTCGAGCTGGGGGTCCCACCGGAGCGCGTCGTGAAGCTCTCCGGGATCGGCTGCAGCTCGAAGAGCACCGCCTACTTCCTCTCGCGCTCGCATGCGTTCAACTCGCTCCACGGCCGCATGCCCTCGATCGCGACGGGGGCGCTGCTCGCCAACCGGTCGCTGCTGGCGGTGGGGGTCTCGGGCGACGGCGACACCGCCTCCATCGGCGTCGGCCAGTTCGTGCACCTCATGCGCCGGAACCTCCCCTTCGTGTACGTGGTGGAGGACAACGGCGTGTACGGCCTCACCAAGGGCCAGTTCAGCGCGACCGCCGACGTGGGCTCGACGGCGAAGGGAGGGGCGGTCAACGCGCTCCCGCCCATCGACACCTGTACGCTGGCGGTGGAGCTGGGCGCCACCTTCGTCGCCCGCAGCTTCTCCGGGGACAAGCGCCAGCTCTCGGCCTTGCTCAAGGGCGCGCTCGCGCATCGCGGCACGGCGATGCTGGATGTCATCTCGCCCTGCGTGACGTTCAACGATCACGAGGGCTCCACCAAGTCCTTCGCCTACGTGAAGGAGCACGCCGAGGCGCTGGAGGAGATCTCGTTCGTCCCGGCGCGCGAGGACATCTCGGTCGAGTACCCGCCCGGCAGCAGCATCGACATCGAGCTCCACGACGGGTCGCGGCTGTGGCTCTCGAAGCTGGAGGAGGGGTACGACCCGCGCGACCGGGTGCGCGCGCTGGGGCGGCTCGCGGAGGCGCGGGAGCGGGGCGAGGTGCTGACGGGGCTCTTCTACGTGAATACCCACGCGCCCACCTTCCTCGATCACCTCGACCTCGTGGACGCGCCGCTCGCGACCTTGCCCGAGGCCGCGGTGCGGCCGACGCGCGAGACGCTCGAGGCGATCATGGCGGGGCTCGCATAGCGCCACGACCCAGGACGTTGCGCAGGTGTCTATCGGGGAAGGCTGTCGAGGGCCTCCGCGCCAATGGTGATGCGCCAGGGGAGGATCTCGTACTGAGCGACGCCTTCCGTCACGAACGGATCGCCATCGCGGACCGCATCGAGGGCAGCGGCTGCACCATCGTCACCGACGCGCAGGAGGAGTCCGCCTCCGTAGCGCGGCTCGAAGGGCCCCGAGGCGACCAAGACCCCGCTCGACTTCAGCTGGCGCAAGTAGGCGCGGTGTGCCTCGACGTGTTTCAGCACGTCTTCCAGCGGCTTCCTGTAGCGGAGGATCGCGAGCGCGTACATGCGTCGGTCCTAGCACATCCGTCCCTCTACAACTGCTTCGCGCCCAGGCCAGGGAGAGCTGGGGGAGTCGACCGTCGCGAAAAAAGGCCCCGACGAATCGGGGTCTTGAATGGAGGGCGAAAGGGAATGTGACCAGCGTCCTCGCGCACGCACGCGGCGGCGCCGCGGCCCGCGCAGCGGTTGGCGTGACGGAAGATCCAATTCGACAACCCACGCCCGGCTGTGCTCTCCTTCTCGTTTTTCCGGCACCAACCCCCTGTTCGCCCGTCGCGCCGAGGTGGCAGTCATGCCCGCAACCGCCCCGACCCCCGCCCGCAGGATCCGCAAAGTGCTCGCCGCCAACCGCGGCGAGATCGCCATCCGCATCTTCCGCGCCGCCACCGAGCTCGGGATGGGGACGGTGGCCATCTACTCTCACGAGGACCGGCTCTCGCTGCACCGCTACAAGGCGGACGAGGCGTACCTCATCGGCAAGGGCAAGGGGCCCATCGACGCCTACCTCGGGATCGACGAGATCATCGCGCTGGCGCGGGAGAAGGAGGTCGACGCGATCCACCCGGGGTACGGGTTCCTCTCCGAGAACGCCGAGTTCGCGGAGCGCGTCGAGGCGGCCGGCCTCGTCTTCGTCGGCCCCACGGCCGAGCAGCAGCGGCGCCTCGGCGACAAGGTGGCGGGGCGCAAGGCCGCCATCCAGGCGGGCGTGCCGGTCGTGCCCGGGACCGACGGGCCCATCGAGCACGAGGAGGAGGCGCTCCTCTTCGCCCGGACCCACGGCTACCCCATCATCATCAAGGCGGCCGCCGGCGGCGGCGGGCGCGGGATGCGCGTGGCGCGGGATCGGCGCGAGCTCGTCGAGGGCCTCGCCTCCGCCCGCAGCGAGGCGCGCGCGTCCTTCGGGAACCCGACCGTCTTCCTTGAGCGCTACATCGAGCGCCCCAAGCACATCGAGGTGCAGGTGCTGGGGGACGCGCACGGCAACCTCGTCCACTTCTTCGAGCGCGACTGCTCCATCCAGCGGCGGCACCAGAAGGTGGTGGAGTTGGCGCCGGCGCCCGATCTCGCCCCGAACCTGCGCGACGCCATCTGCCAGGCCGCGCTGAAGATCGCGGCGCTCGTGCGCTACCGCTCCGCCGGCACCTGCGAGTTCCTCGTCGACCGCGAGGGGCGCTTCTACTTCATCGAGATGAACCCGCGCATCCAGGTCGAGCACACGGTGACGGAGATGATCACCGGGCGGAACCTGGTTCAGGCGCAGCTCCGGGTCGCCGAGGGCGCGACGCTGGCCGACCTCGGCATCCCCGACCAGCGCGCGATCGAGGTGCGCGGGCACGCCATCCAGTGCCGCGTCACCACCGAGGATCCGCGGAACGGGTTCATGCCCGACACCGGGACGCTCAAGGCGTACCGCTCGCCGGGCGGGGCCGGCGTCCGGCTCGACGCGGGGAGCGCCTTCACGGGCGCGGTGATCACGCCCCACTACGATTCGCTGCTGGTCAAGGTGAGCACGTGGGGGCTCACGCTGGAGGAGTCGTCGCGCATCATGCACCGGTGCCTCCAGGAGTTCCGGATCCGGGGGGTGAAGACCAACATCGCGTTCCTCGAGAACGTGGTCACGCACCCGGAATTCCTCGCCGGCCGCTGCGACACCGCGTTCATCGACGAGCACCCCGAGCTGCGCGAGGCGCGCCGCCGCCAGGACCGCGCCTCGAAGCTGCTCCAGTTCCTCGGCGAGGTGGTGGTGAACGGCTCGCCCGGCGTGCCGTCGAAGCTCGCGCCCTCGAAGCTCCGTGAGCCGATGCTGCCGGCGCTCGAACCGGCCGCGCCGCGTCCGAAGGGGACGCGCGACCTGATGCGCGAGGGCGGGCCGGAGGCGCTCGTCGCGTGGGTGCTGGCGCAGCAGCGGCTCCTCGTCACGGACACCACGATGCGCGACGCGCACCAGTCGCTCCTCGCGACGCGCGTGCGCTCGTACGACCTCCTCCGCATCGCGCCCGCCACCTCCCGCCTCGCCGCGGGGCTCTTCTCGCTCGAGGCCTGGGGCGGCGCCACGTTCGACGTCTCGATGCGGTTCCTGAAGGAGGACCCCTGGGAGCGGCTGCACCGGCTCTCCGAGGCCATCCCGAACGTCTGCCTCCAGATGCTGCTGCGCGGCTCGAACGCGGTCGGGTACACGAACTACCCCGACAACGTAGTGGAGGCGTTCGTGGCCACCGCCGCGAGGGCGGGCGTGGACGTCTTCCGCGTCTTCGACGCGCTGAACTGGACGAAGGGGATGGCGGTGGCGATGGCGGCCGTGCGGCGCAGCGGGAAGCTGTGCGAAGGCGCCATGTGCTACACGGGCGACATCACCGATCCGGAGCGGGACAAGTACCCGCTCGCCTACTACGTCGCGCTGGCGAAGGAGCTGGAGCGGATGGGCGCCCACGTGCTGGGCGTGAAGGACATGGCGGGGCTCCTGAAGCCCTTCGCCGCCCGCAAGCTCGTCAAGGCGCTCAAGGAGGAGGTGGGTCTGCCGGTCCATCTCCACACCCACGACACCTCCGGCTACGCCGGGGCGACGCTGCTCGAGGCGGCGCAGGCCGGGGTGGACATCGTCGACGCCGCGCTGTCGCCGCTCTCCGGGCTCACCGCGCAGCCGTCGCTCAACACCCTCGCGGCGGTGCTGCGCGGCACCCCGTGGGACACCGGGCTCGACGAGGATGGGCTGCAGCAGCTCGCCAACTACTGGGAGATGGTCCGTGAACAGTACGCGCCGTTCGAGTCGGGGCTGAAGAGCGGCACGGCCGAGGTCTACCGGCACGAGATCCCCGGCGGCCAGTACTCCAACTTCAGGCCGCAGGTGGCGGGCCTGGGCCTCCTCGACCGGTGGGAGGAGTGCAAGGAGATGTACCGGAAGGTGAACCTCCTCTTCGGTGACATCGTCAAGGTCACGCCGTCGTCGAAGGTGGTGGGCGACATGGCCATGTTCCTCGTGAAGAACGACCTCCAGCCGGAGGACGTTCTGAGGCCAGGCCAGGATCTCGCCTTCCCCGAGTCGGTGGTCGGCATGTTCAAGGGCATGCTGGGGCAACCTCACGGCGGCTGGCCCGCGGAGCTGCAGCGCATCGTGCTCAAGGGCGAGGAGCCCATCCACGTCCGCCCCGGCGAGCTCATCGAGCCGGCCGACCTCGAGGCGGAGCGGCGCAAGGCGGCCGAGCGCGTCGGGCACGCCGTGTCGGACGAGCAGCTCATGAGCTGGCTCCTCTATCCGAGCGTTTTCGGGGAGCTGGAGCGCCACCGGGCGGATTACTCCGACATCTCCGTCCTGCCGACGCCGCACTTCCTGTACGGCCTCGAGCCGGGCCAGGAGACGAGCATCGAGATCGAGCCCGGTAAGACGCTCATCGTGAAGCTCGTCATGGTGGGCCCGCTCGGGAAGGACGGCACGCGCGAGGTCTTCTTCGAGCTGAACGGAGAGGGCCGGAACGTCATCGTCCGCGATCACTCCGTCGCGCGCGACGACGCGGCGCGCGCCAAGGCGGACCGCGGGAACCCCAAGCACGTCGGCGCGCCGATGCCGGGCAAGATCGTGAAGCTGTGCGTCAAGCCGGGCGACGAGGTGGCGTCCGGCGCGGTCCTGCTCGTCACCGAGGCCATGAAGATGGAGACGAACGTGAAGGCCAAGGCGGCCGGGCGCGTGGCGGAGGTGCGCTTCCCCGAGGGCGCCCAGGTGGAGAAGGAGGACCTCCTCGTCGTCCTCGCCTGAGAGCCCGGGGGTGCGGCGCGAGACGGCGGCGCTCTACCTGGCGACCATCGCCTGCTACGCCGACATGTACCTCACGCAGCCCGTGCTGCCGGAGCTGTCGCGCGAGTTCGGCGTGGCGCCCGCGCAGGCGGGGCTCACCGTCTCGGCGGTGGTGCTCGCCATCGCCGCCGCGTCCACCCTGTACGGCGCGCTGTCCGACGCGCTCGGCCGGCGGCGGGTCATGGTGGCGTCGGCGGCGCTCCTCGTCGTGCCCACGCTCGCCTGCGCCTTCGCGCCGTCGTTCCGCGCGCTCCTGGCGCTCCGCGCGCTGCAAGGCGCCTTCATCCCCGGCGTGACGGCGGTGTCGGTGGCCTACGCCGGCGACCGGTGGCCGCCGGACCGGCTGACGCGCGTCGTGGCGGGGATCATGGGCGCGGCCGTGGCCGGTGGCCTCCTCGGCCGCGTCATGGCGGGGCCGGTCACGGCCGCGTTCGGCTGGCGGGCCACCTTCCTCGTGGGCGCGGCGGTGACCGCGGTCGCCGCCGCCGGCCTCGCGCGCGAGCTGGGCCCCGCGCCGGCGCGCCAGCCGCTCGCGCTGCACAGTGCCTGGGCCGGCGTGATGGGGCATCTGCGCGAGCCGCGGCTGCTGGGCGCGTTCCTCATCGGCGCCTCCCTCTTCTTCGGCTGGATGGGGCTCTTCACGTTCCTCCCCTACCACCTCACGTCCGGCCGGTACCGGCTGCCGACCGCGCTCGTGTCGAGCGTCTACCTCGTCTACACGGCCGGCGTGGTGGCCTCGCCGATGGCGGGGAGGCTCGCCCAGCGGTTCCCGCCTCGCGCCGTCATGGCGGCCGGGCTCGCGGCCGGCGCGTGCGGGGCGGCGCTCACGCTGGCGGGACCGCTGCCGGTGGTCCTGGCGGGGCTCGTCGTGTTCGTGGGCGGCGCGTACACCGCCCAGGCGGTGGCGCCCTCGTTCGTGAACGCCAGCGCTCGGGTTGCGAAGGGCGGCGCCAACGCGCTGTATCTCAGCTTCTATTACGTGGGCGGGACGCTCGGGTCGTCGCTTCCGGGCCTCGCCTGGCAGCGCTGGCGCTGGCCGGGGGTGGTGGTGATCTGCTTCGCCGCGCTCGCGGCGGCGCTCGCGGCCGACGGGCTGCTCTGTGGGCGGCCGCTGCGCGCGCTGCGCCCTCAGAACGCCTCGTCGAAGGCGAGGTAGTAGGCGAGGGCCCCCTGCCCGCCGTAGCCCACCTCGAACCGGATCACCACCGACTCGTCGAGCAGCGCCCGGGCGCCGACGAACCCGCCGGCGCCGACGACCGGAGCGTGGACGCGGTCGCGTGCCCGGCCCACGTCGCCGCCCGTCGAGAGCCCCCACTCCTGCCGACGCCCGAACCAGCCGGTCCGGACGAGCCAGGCGCGGAGCTCGGCGCCGACGAGGATCTTCTCCTCGCCCGAGAGCCGGTCACGCGCCAGGCCGCGGAGCGTGCCGTTCCCGCCCAGCCCCTCGCCGTAGGTGATCCCCTCGTACTGCGAGCGCTCGTAGAACGGCACGTCGCCGAGCTTGAGGTCGTAGAGGCCGCGGACGGCGAGCAGCGTGTCGGCCGAGAGCGGGAAGTACGCGCGGATCCCGACGTCGGCACCGGCGAGCTGGTGCGAGGCGAGCGCGGAGACCGGCGGCGACGCGAACAGCGACACGTCCGCGAGGACGCCACGGCGCGGGGAAGAGGGCCGGTCGCGCGCGTCGTACACGAGCCCGACGTGCGCGAGCGACGAGGGCCCGCCCTCGATGCCCGGCGGTGACGCGGCGCGGAGCGCCTCGCCCGGATCCGCCACGGAGATGTGGGTGTAGCGGTAGCGCACCCACCAACCGAGCGGGCCGGCCAGGTCGCCGCGCAGGATGAGCGACAGCCACGGGCCGGAGCTCCGCCAGCGGAACGGTGGAGGCGGGTTCCCGGACCCCGGGGCGACCGGGATGCCTCCCAGCGCGGCGCCCTCGCCCCAGTACGGCGCCTCGGGATCGACCCAGACCTTCGCCTGCATGAAGGTCCGCAGCGAGGTATTCCACAGCCGGAGGAGCTCGGCTTTCGACTCGAGGCCGCGCGGACCGTGGGTCGACCAGCCAAACCCCAGCACGCCCCAGTTGCCGCGCTGGCCCTCGCGGTCGAGCTGGTAGAGGTAGGCCGCGCCGCCGAGCTGGAGGCCGATGTCGCTCCCGTAGGTGACGAGGGGGATGGCCGTCCACTGGACGACCGGCTGGCGCGGACCGGCCGGTGGCACCGGCGGCGTCGGGGTCGGGCTCGTGGGTTCGGTGCGAGTCGGGGTCGGCGCCGCGGTCGAGTCGGAGGCCGCGGCCGAGATCGCGGTCGCGGTCGGATTCGAGGTCGAGTTCGAGGTCGGAGTCGCGCCGAGCGGCGCGGCCAGCCAGAGCGCGAGCGCTACCGTGAGCACTGCGCCGGCGCCTCGCTACGCTCCCTGCCGGATCTCCCACCACGGCAGCACGGCTGGCCTCGGCTCGCGTGCTCGGGGGCGAACGCCCTGGGCGGCGAGCAGATCGAGCACGGCCGCCACCGTCGGCTCCAGCGCCGGACGGACGCGGTCGGAGAGGCCCCCGTTGAGCTCGACACTCTCGGGCTCGGCCCCCAGCACCGACACCAAGCTCGGTGCGCCCCCCGTGAACTCGAGCGTGAGGACGAGATTGCGCAGCGACGGCTCGTAGGGGCTGTTGCGGAGCGCTGGCTCGCGGTTCGGCAGGTCGCGGTCCATCACCTCGGCGTGGGCGAGCCGGTGAAGCGTGCCGGGCGGCGCCTTGCGGTGGACGCTCGAGATCACCACCAGCGACTCCACCCCCCGCACGAACGGCGTCAGGTCGACACCCTGCGTTCCAATCTCCGCGACCTGGACGTCGTCCGGCCAGTCGTACCAGCCCTCGAGGAGGTTCGCGACGTACGGGCCGAAGCCGTCGTCCCCCATGAGGACGTTCCCGAGGCCGATGATCGCGATGCGTGCCATGGAGCTCGTCCGAGACGTGGAAGGGTAGGGCGGCGACACTCCGCCGCCCGTGGGGCCCCGTCACTCTGCCTGCGGGCCCCCAGCATTTCCACACCTTGTCGTGAAAAATCGTTCCGCGCCGACACCGTCCGGCGGTGCGGGCATCCTGGGCGCAGCCGCGCGAGCATGCGATGGCTCGATACTCCCGGTCGCAGCCATCCGAAGTGGATCAGCATCGCCCCACGGGCAGGCGACCCTTCGCGGTCGCCCCGAGCGGTTCCGGGACGGCGCGCCCGCCTCCGGGCGGGCGCGCTGCCTGGTGTTCAGGCTCACCCGCCGTCGGCGCTGCCCGCGTCCGCCTTGCCAGCGTCGGCAGCCGCCGTCGGCGCGGGCGAGCCGGTGGTCGCAAACCACACGCCGTTCCCCGCGACGAAGACGACCGGCGCCAGGCAAGGCGCCGGGAGCGTGATCTTGGCCCGGATCTCCGCATTGCCGGTCGGCGTCGCATTCACGGCCGGCGTGGTCACGTTCGTCGTCACCGGCGCGCCGCCGTCGCTGGTGGTCATGCAGCTCACGATCACGGTGAACGTCGCGCTCGGGTTCGTGCCCTGCTGAGCCGCTGGAACGAGCGGATCATGAGCCAGGACGAGCCCGCTCACGAAGACCTCGAGTTCGCCATCGGCGCGAAGCGTGCCGTCGGCGTGATCGAGCGCCCAGGGCAGCCCGCCGCCGTTGACGCCACGAATCGGGTTGGAGCTGCCGACGTACGGGCCGGTCACCGGGGTCATCACGTGGAAGTCGAGTAGCGTGCCCTGCGGCCCGGCATCGGTCCCTGCATCCACGCCACCGTCGGTCTGCGCACGTGTCAGCATCCCCAGCGCGACGATCGCCAGCGCGGTAGCCGCCAGCATGAGCCCTCTCGCCAGGCCTCTCCCTTTCTCGGACATGATGCACCCCCATGAAGAATTGGCTTGAGTGTGATCACGCCGGGTCTCGATGGCGAGCAGCGCTGCGTTGAAGGCAAAACGAAGGGGTGAGGGCGCGAGCCCTCACCCCACGAACTACCGGACGCGTCGTTTACCGACGCTTAG
>DATLJU010000210.1:0-16371 GCA_035538735.1 Anaeromyxobacteraceae bacterium
GGCATGAGCGAGTCGTCGCCGACGTGCAGGTTGATCCTGAACTGCACTGGCCAGCCAAACAAGCGCTGGTGGACCCAACCTCCGTCCGCCTGCCGGGGCCCACGCGTCGCGTACGACGCGCTGAGCGTGATCGCGTCCTGCTTGCCGGGCGGATCGAGCAGGGGCTCGTACAGGAAGAGGGCGGCGCCGACGGTGAGCCCGACGTCGCTGCCGTACGAGGCGATCGGAAAAGCCGCCAGGTGCCAGCGGTCCAGCTCGAGCGGCGTCTCGATCGTCGGTTCACCCGCCGCCAGAGCCAGTGCGAGCAGCGCTGGGTACACGCCCTCGAAGATGGACGCTCGCGATAGCTCCGGCGAGGGTCTGCAGGCGGGCGGTGAGGGTGAGAACGTTGCGCCGGTTGTCCCACTATCCTGGGACAAAAAGCGAGCGCTCGCTCGGCAGGTGCCCTAGAGTGCGGCGCAGACCGGGGGGCGCCTATCCCCCGCGGGCGCACCCGGGGGCCCCGACCGCGCGAGCGGCCGGGGCCTTTTTTATGTATCGCCGCCCGGCCGGACAGGCGGGCCGCAGCGCGGTGCGGCGGCTAAGGTGTGGGACACCACGTTGGAGGGCCCATGGAGGCCACCAAGCTCTTGATGCGGCAGCATCGCGAGATCGACCGGCTCTTCGAGCGGTTCGAGGCCGCCGGGGACGACGCGAGCGAGACGAGGGAGCAGGTCCGCCAGAAGCTGAGCGACGCCCTGGCGGTGCACGCCGCCGTCGAGGAGAAGATCTTCTACCCGGCGACGAAGGACGCCCGGACCGCGGACCTGCTCCACGAGGCGCTGGAGGAGCACCTCGCCGTGAAGCGGATCGTCGCCGATCTGCTCCAGCTCGGCGTCGACGACGCGCAGCTCGATTCTCGCATGAAGGTGCTGAAGGATCGGGTGCAGCAGCACGTACGCGACGAGGAGAAGGAGCTCTTGCCGGTGGTGCGCAAGATGTTCGAGCGAGACGAGCTCGAGCAGCTCGGGGAGGAGATGGAGAACCTGGCGAACGAGCTCCTGCAACAGGGTGATCTGCGCCAGCAGGTGACCGGCCCGACGGACGAGCCAGCACACATCTGATGTGACGGTCGCGCCGCGTTAAGACGAGGGGGTGAAGGCGCCGCGCGCCCTCGGCCCTCTGGCCGGCTTCCACCCGGCCACCCGCGCCTGGTTCGAGCGCTCCTTCGCCGGCCCCACGCCGGCGCAGGCGCTCGCGCTGCCCGCCATCGCGCGCGGTGAGAGCACGCTCCTCCTTGCCCCGACCGGGAGCGGGAAGACGCTCGCGGCGTTTCTCGCCTGCATCGACCGCCTCATGTTCTCGCCCGAGCCGGCGAAGCGGGAGCGGCTCAGGGTCGTGTACGTCTCGCCCCTCAAGGCGCTGGCCGTCGACGTCGAGCGCAACCTGCGCGCTCCGCTGGCGGGCGTGGCGCAGGCGGCGGGCGCGGAGGCGCACCGGGTGCCGACGGTGGCGGTCCGGACCGGCGATACGCCGGCGCGCGACCGCGCGCGCTTTGCCCGCGCCCCCGACGACGTCCTCATCACCACCCCCGAGTCGCTCTTCCTCCTGCTCACCTCGCAGGCGCGCGAGGTGCTGCGCCACGTCGAGACCGTCATCGTCGACGAGATCCACGCCCTCGTCCCGACCAAGCGCGGCGCGCACCTGGCGCTCTCGCTGGAGCGCCTGGAGGCGCTCGCCTTGCGGCCGCTGCAGCGCATTGGGCTGTCCGCCACACAGCGGCCGCTCGACGAGGTGGCGCGCTTCCTGGGGGGTGCCGGCCGATCCGTCACCCTCCTCGACGCCGGCGCGAGGAAGGCGCTCGAGCTCCGCGTCGAGGTGCCGGTGGAGGACATGTCGCGGCTCGGCCAGCCGCTCGAGATCGCGCGCGGCGCCGCCGCGCCGGAGGGCGGGCCGCGCGCCTCGATCTGGACCGCGATCCACCCGCGCCTGCTGGAGCTCGTGCGCGCCCACCGCTCCACCATCCTGTTCGTCAACAGCCGGCGCGTCGCCGAGCGGCTCGCCGCGGCGCTCAACGAGCTCGCCGGCGAGACGCTGGTGCAGGCGCACCACGGCTCGATCGCGCGCGCGCAGCGCCTCGCCATCGAGGAGGCCCTCAAGGCCGGGCGCGTCCGGGGACTCGTCGCGACGAGCTCGCTCGAGCTCGGGATCGACATGGGCGCCGTCGACCTGGTCGTGCAGATCGAGGCGCCGCCGTCCGTCGCGAGCGGGCTGCAGCGGATCGGCCGGGCCGGCCACCGCATGGGCGAGGCGAGCCGCGGCGTGCTGTTCCCGAAGTACCGCTCCGACCTGCTCGCCTGCGCCAGCCTCACCGAGGCCATGCACGAGGGGGCCGTCGAGGAGACGCGCTACGCGCGCAACCCGCTCGACGTGCTCGCGCAGCAGGTGGTGGCGATGGTCGCGCTCGAGGACTGGGACGTCGACGCCGTCCACGCGCTGGTGCGCCGCGCGGCGCCGTTCGCCGAGCTGTCCCGCTCGACGTTCGAGGGCGTGCTCGACATGCTGTCGGGGCGCTACCCCTCCGACGAATTCGCGGAGCTGCGCCCGCGCGTCACCTGGGACCGGGTCGCGGGGAGGCTGCGCGCGCGGGAGGGCGCCCGCCGCGTCGCCGTCGCCAACGCCGGCACCATCCCCGACCGCGGGCTCTACGGCGTGTTCCTCGCCGGCGCCAAGAGCCCGACGCGGGTGGGGGAGCTCGACGAGGAGATGGTGTTCGAGTCGAGCGTCGGCGAGACGTTCCTGCTCGGCGCGTCGACCTGGCGCATCGAGGAGATCACGCACGATCGGGTCCTCGTCTCGCCGGCCCCCGGCGAGCCGGGCAAGATGCCGTTCTGGCACGGCGACGCCGCCAACCGCCCGGTCGAGCTGGGCCGGCGCATCGGGCGGCTCGTGCGCGAGCTGCGCGAAGGGCCGCGCGCGGCGGCGCACGCGCGCCTCCTCGCCCGGCATGACCTCGACGCGCTCGCCGCGGAGAACCTGCTCCGGTTCCTCGACGACCAGGCCGCGGCCACCGGCGCGATCCCGGACGACCGCACGCTGGTGGTGGAGCGGTGCCGCGACGAGCTGGGCGCCTGGCGCGTCTGCCTGCTCACCCCGTTCGGCGGGCCGGTGCTGGCGCCGTGGGCGCTGGTGGCGGCGGCGCGCGCCCGCGAGCTGCTCGGCGCCGACGTCGAGACGCTCTGGACGAACGACGGTCTGGCGGTGCGCATGCCCGAGAGCGACGAGCCCCCCGACCCGTCGTTCCTCTTCCCGGAGCCGGAGGAGGTCGAGGATCTCGTCGTGGGGCAGCTCGGCGCCTCCGCGCTCTTCGCCGCCAAGTTCCGCGAGGCCTCGGCCCGCGCGCTGCTGCTGCCGCGGCGCCGTCCCGGGCAGCGCGCTCCACTGTGGCAGCAGCGCAAGCGCGCCGCCGACCTGCTGGCGGTCGCGTCGCGCTTTCCCTCCTTCCCCATGCTGCTCGAGGCCTACCGCGAGTGCCTGCGCGAGGTGTTCGACCTGCCGGCGCTCACCGGGCTCCTCCGCGAGGTGCGCGCGCGCGAGCTGCGAGTCGTGACCGCCGACACCGCGGCGCCGTCCCCCTTCGCCGCCTCGCTGCTGTTCGGGTACGTGGCGAGCTTCATCTACGACGGGGACGCGCCACTGGCGGAGCGTCGCGCGCAGGCGCTCACCATCGACCAGGCCCAGCTGCGGGAGCTGCTCGGCGAGGCCGAGCTGAGGCAGATCCTGGACGCGACCAGCCTCGCCGCTCTCGAGGCGCAGCTGCAGCACCTCGCGCCCTCCAGCCGCGCGCGCAGCCTCGACGGGGTGGCGGACCTGCTGCTGCGACTCGGCGACCTCTCACGCGAGGAGGTGGCGCGGCGCTCGGCGACCTCCGAGGTGGCGGCGAGCCTCGACCGGTTGGTGGCGGAGCGGCGGGCGGTGCCGCTGCGCATCGCCGGCGAGGAGCGGTTCGTGGCGGTGGAGGACGCGGCGCGCTACCGGGACGCCCTCGGCCTGCCGCTCCCGCCCGGGCTGCCGGAGGTGCTCCTGCGGCCGTCGGCGGAGCCGCTGGACGGCCTCGTGCTGCGGTATGCGCGGCGGCACGCCCCGTTCACCACCGGCGAGCTGGCGGCGCGCTTCGGGCTCCGCCGCGCGGAGTCGGAGGCGGTGCTGGACCGGCTCCTCGGGCGGGGGCGCCTGCTCGAGGGCGCCTTCCGCCCCCACGGGCGCGAGCGCGAGTGGTGCGATCCGGAGGTGCTCCGGGCCCTGCGACGCCGCTCGCTGGCGCGGCTGCGCGAGGAGGTGGAGCCGGTCGAGCCGCCGGCGCTGGTGCGCGTCCTGACGGGCTGGCAGGGCGTGACCCGGCCGCGGCGCGGGCTCGACGCCGTCCTCGACGCGGTCGAGAAGCTGCAAGGGTGCCCGGTCGCGGCGTCTCTGCTCGAGACCGAGATCCTCCCCGCCCGCGTCGAGGGTTACCTGCGTGGCGACCTCGACCGGCTCGCGGCCGGGGGCGAGCTCCTGTGGGTCGGGCTCGAGCCGCTCGGCGATCACGACGGCCGGGTGGCGATCTACCTCGCGGACGCTTTCCCGCGCCTCCTGCCGCCCGCGCGAGCCGCGGATGCAGAGCCGCTCCGCGGACGCGAGGCGCGCCTCCTCGAGGTGCTGGCCCAGCGCGGCGCCTCGTTCTTCGGCGAGCTGCACGCGGCGGTCGGAGGCGGGTTCGAGCAGCCTACGGTCGAGGCGCTGTGGTCGCTCGTCTGGCGCGGGCTCGTCACGAACGACACGTTCCAGGTGCTCCGCGCCTACACCGAGCCCGCGACGTCACGGAGCGAGCCGCGCCGGCGCCAGCTCGCGCACGGCACCCCGTACCGCTCGCGCCTGGCGGTGCCGCCCGCCGCCGGCGGCCGCTGGACGCTCGTGTCCGCCCGCCGCACGCAGGCCGGCCTCCCAGCGCCCACGGCGACGGAGTGGAGCGCGGCCGTCGCCCAGCAGCTCCTCTCGAGATACGGCCTCGTCACGCGCGCCGCGGCTGCTGCGGAGGGGCTGCCGGGCGGGTTCGGGGCGGTCTACGAGGTGCTGCGCCACCTGGAGGAGAGCGGGCGCATCCGGCGCGGCTACTTCGTCGCCGGCGTCGGGGGGCTCCAGTTCGCGCAGCCGGGGGTGCTCGATCTGCTGCGGGCCGCGCGCGAGCCGTCCGAGCGACCGGAGGTGGTCACGCTCGCCGCGACCGATCCGGCCAACCCCTTCGGCGCGCTCCTCGAGTGGCCGCCGCCGGCCGGGGCGGGGAAGCGGCCGGCGCGCGCGGTCGGGGCGCGCGTCGTGCTGGTCGACGGCGCGCTCGGCGCGTGGGTGGCGCGCGGGGGCCGCCAGCTGCTCGCCTTCCTGCCGGACCTCGAGCCCGACCGGTCCCGGGTCGGGGAGGCCGTGGCGCGAAGCGTCGCCGGTCTCCTCCGCGCCGCCAAGGCGCGGCACGAGCCGGCGCTGGTGGAGGAAATCGACGGCGTCCCCGCGCAGGATCACCCGCTGGCAGGCCACCTCGTCGCGGCAGGCTTCGCCCCGTCCCCCGCGGGCCTCCAGCTCGGGCGGATCGGCGTTCCCGCGGCTCGCCCCGCACCGGCAGGACCCCACTGAGCTCGAATCCCACCGCGCGCGCCGAGCGGAAGGGAGGGCTCCTCGCCGCACTGCGTCGTATACTTGCGCCGGACACTTCGGGAGGCCCGTCATGGTCGACAAGAGGACCGCCAGCTTCGTCCAGGGGCTCTGCATGGGGCGGATCGAGGAGGAGATCGTCCTCCCGTATCCGCAGCTGAACCCCGCCGAGAAGGAGACCCTCCGGCAGGTGCTCACGGCCGTGAACCAGCTCCTCGCGCCGCACGAGCGCGACTTCCGCGCCTGGGACGTGAAGGGGGAGATGCCGCGCGAGTTCATCGACGAGCTGAAGCAGTTCGGGCTGTTCGGGCTCGTCGTCCCCGAGGAGCACGGCGGGCTCGGCTTCGGCTCGGCCGCCTACTCGCGCGCGCTGCAGGAGATCTCGAAGCACGACGCCTCGGTGGCGCTCACGGTCGGCGCGCACAGCTCGATCGGCATGCGCGGCCTGCTCCTCTTCGGCACCGACGCGCAGAAGCGGAAGTACATGCCGCGGCTCGCGACCGGGGAGCTGATCGCCGCCTTCTGCCTCACCGAGCCGGGCGCCGGGTCGGACGCCGCCGCGGTGCGGACCACCGCCGTCCGGCACGGCGATCACTGGATCCTGAACGGCGACAAGCTCTGGATCACGAACGGCGGCATCGCCGGCTTCTTCACGGTCTTCGCGAAGACGCCCGAGGTGCAGAAGAACGGCAAGGCGCAGATGACGGCCTTCATCGTCACGCGCGACATGCCCGGCGTCTCGGTCGGCGCGCACGAGGACAAGATGGGCATCCGCGCCTCGTCGACGACCACCGTGCACTTCGAGGACGTGAAGGTCCCGGACGAGAACGTCCTCGGCGAGCTGGGGATGGGCTTCAAGACCGCCATGCGCATCCTCAACTCCGGGCGGACCGGGCTCGGCGGCGGGTGCGTGGGCGGGATGAAGCGGCTCATCGCGCTCGCCACGAAGCAGGCGAAGGAACGCAAGCAGTTCGGGAGGTCGATCGCCGAGTTCGGGCTGGTGAAGCAGAAGCTCGGTGAGATGGTCGTCGAGTGCTACGCCAGCGAGGCGGTGGTCGGGCTGGTGGCCGGGATCGTCGATCAGGGATACCAGGACTACGCGGTCGAGGCGGCCATCTCGAAGGTGTTCGCCACCGAGGCGCTGTGGCGGACGGCCGACGAGGCGCTGCAGATCGCAGGCGGGATCGGCTACATGCGCGAGCTCCCCTACGAGCGCGTCGTCCGCGACTCGCGCATCAACCGCATCTTCGAGGGCACGAACGAGATCCTGCGCCTCTTCATCGCGCTCACAGCCATGAACGAGGTGTCGGCCGAGCTGAGGGAGCTCGCGCAGAGCCTGAAGGGCGTGCTCGCCGACCCGATCAAGGGGTTCGGGGTCATGTCGGACTACGCCAAGCGCGTGGCGGCGATCCGCGCCCCGGGGCCGCTCGCGGACAGGTTCGGCGATCGGTTGGCCGAGAAGCTCAGCTGGACGAAGCTGCACCCGGCGCTCGGCCCGACCGCGGAGCACTTCGAGGAGGCGACCCGCGAGCTCGCCTGGGTCGCCGACCGGGTGCTGCGCCGCCACGGGCGGCAGATCGTCGAGAAGCAGTTCGCGCTGCGGCGCATCGCCGACATCCTCATCGACCTGTTCGTGCTCGCGGCGGTGATGTCGCGGGTGAACTCGGCGCTGCAGAGCGAGGGCGAGGAGAAGAGCGCGCGCGAGTTCGAGGTCCTCCGGGTGTTCGCGCGCCGCGCCCGCGGCCGCATCCGCGGCAACCTCCGCCGGGTGGACGTCAACGACGACGAGCTCGTGAAGAGCCTCGCCGACGACGCGTTCGACGTCGAGGGGTACCGCTGGGACCTCGTCTGACGCGCGGCTCCAGCGGCGGGGACGAGCCCCGCCCTACGACCCCGAGCTTCCCCCCGACGCTCCCAGGCGCCGCACCCCGGGCACGAAGCGGGAGAGGGTCCGCGAGAGGACGCCGCGCGGGATCACCGCGTCGATGAGCTGGAACCGGCCGCGGGTCGCGTGCGCGCGCTCGAGGGCGCCGACCAGCTCGGCGCGCGTGGAGACGCGCACGCCGTCGCCGCCGAGCGCCGGCGCCACCTCGGCGAAGCGCCAGTCGTCGAGGTCGTTGAAAGACGACTCGGGCTGGAACGTCCGCAGCATCTCCCAGCTGCGGTTGTTGAGGACGACGACGATGGGATCCCAGCCGTTGCGCCGGCAGTTGCCGAGCTCCCAGCCGGTCATCTGGAAGGCGCCGTCGCCGACCAGCACCACGGGTCGCCGGCCGGTGGCCGCCTGGACTCCCAGCGCCGCCGGGACGCCGAACCCCATCGTCGCGTAGTAGCCGGGGGCGACCAGCGCGGTGTGGTCCACGTCCATGGCGGTGAAGAAGCAGTCGCCCATGTCGGCGGCGATGGGCAGCTTCCCATGGCGCGCCATGAGGTCGTTGAGGGCGGCGGCGATGTCGGTCGGCGCGATGGGCGCGTCGTCGGCGACGAGGCCACGCGGGTGGGACGGACGCTCGGGGTCGAAGTGGCGCGCGCTCGACGGGGTGCGGGCGAGGAGGGCGTCCACCAGCGCCGGCAGCGGCACGTCGAGGTAGACGTGGTACCCGAGCTTCACCTCGCCCTCCCAGGCGTGGATGGTGCGCCGCAGGTCGATGCGCCGCTCGGAGATGGCGAAGTTCGTGTCGCACACGATCTCGCCCAACAGGAGCAGCGCGTCCGACGTCTCCACCAGCTCGGTGAGGCGCGGATCGCCCGCCACGCCCATGTACGTCCCGAGCAGCGGCGCGTCGGCGTGGGCGAGCAGCCCCCGTCCCATGAGGCTCGTCACGGTCGGGATGGCGAGGCGGCGGGCCAGCTCCGCGACCTTCTCCTCGAGCCCGAAGCGCCGGACCTCGATGCCCGCCATGAGCACCGGCGCGCGCGCGCCCGCGAGGCGCGCCAGCACCTCGCCCGCGCAGGCGTCGAGCGCCGCCTCGTCGAGCGTCGCCGGCGCGGGAGGTGGGACGGCGGCGCAGGGCGCGGCCACCATGTCGCGCGGGAGCTCGACGTAGACCGGCCGGCTCTGCCGCACGCAGGCGTCGAGCACCCGGGCGACGTCGGCCGGGGCGCGCGCCGCGTCGTCGAGCCGCACCTGGTCGCAGGTGATCTCGCGATAGATCTCGAGCTGGGAGTCGAGCGTCTTCGCCTGGTGGTGGAGCAAGAGCCCCGATCCCGCCTCGCGCTTCCCCGGTCCGCCCGACAGGACCACGACCGGAGACCGCTCGGCGTAAGCAGCCGCCACCGCGTTCACCATGTTGAGCGCGCCCGCGCCGTAGGTGACGGCGGCCACGCCGAGGCCCTGGCCGGCCCGCGCCGCGCCGTCGGCGGCGAACCCGACGGCCGGCTCGTGCGAGAGGGTGTGGAGCGGCAGGATCGCGGAGCGCTCGGCGATGCGGAAGAACGGGAGCGCGAAGTCACCCGGGATGCCGAAGATCTGACGCGCCCCGCGTTCGCGGAGCGCCGTGAGGAGGGACTCGGTCAGGTCCATCCCGCCCTTGTAGCGCGGGGCCGGCTTCCGGCGGTAGCCCGCCCGCCGCGGCGCGAGGGCGGTTCTCTCCATCGGCAGCGGACCAGGACGCAGGGTCGCGCGAATGCGGTTACTCGCGTGGCGAAGACCTCCTAATAGCTCACGAACCCGTTGCGCGTGGTCGGACCATGACGGCGGCCTGAGTCCCACCCCCACCGCCCCCCCGCGACCGTCGCACGCAGGCGCGGATCTCTGGTATGCGTCTCGGCCACCCCGCATGAGCTCGCTCCCCTCGTTCATCTCCCGCCTCACCACGGCCTCGCTCCGTCACCCCGGCCGCTTCCTCGCCGTCGCGGCGGCGCTGACGGTGCTCTCCGGCGCGCTCGCGGCGCGGCTCGAGATCCGCTCCAGCTTCGAGGAGCTGCTCCCGCCGAAGCTCCCGAGCGTCCGGCACGCGAAGGAGCTGGCGAAGCGCGTCGGCGGCGACGGGACGGTGCTCGTCAACGTCGAGGTCCTGGAGGGCGGCGATCTCAGGCACGCCCAGGCGATGGCCGAGCGGCTCGGGCAGGAGTACCGCGACCTCGGGCCGGAGGTGGTCCGCTCGGTCCAGACGAGCGTGCTCCGCATCGAGGGGTGGTACGCGGATCACTGGCCGCTCTTCGCGGAGCCCGCGGATCTCGAGAAGGCGCGCGACGAGCTCGTGCGCGCGCTCGGCCTCGCGAAGGCGAAGCTGAACCCCGTCATGAACCTCCTCGACGAGGAGGAGGAGCCGGCCGGGCCGCCCCTCGAGGTGAATCACCCGCTGCTCGATCCCTCGAGGCTCGACCCGCGCGAGCAGGTCGAGCAGCGCTTCGCGCGCTACCGCGACGGCTACATGGTCCATCCCGACGGCCGCTCCGTCACGGTGGTGGTCCGGCCCACCGGCACCAGCCTCGGGGTGGGCGAGGCGCGCGTCCTGCTCGACCGGATGCGATCGGTCGCCGAGCGGCATCGGGCCGAGCTCGACCGGGAGCACCTGCGGGTGGGGTTCGCCGGCACGTTCCCGATCCTCCTCTCCGAGTACGAGGCGATCGTCGGAAACGTCTTCGAGACGTTCGCGCTGGTCATGGTGCTGGTGCTCGCCTCGATCTGGCTCTTCTTCCGCGAGTTCCGGCCCGTCCTGGCGCTCGGCACGGTCATCACCGTCGCCGTCGCGGTGACCTTCGGGCTCACCTGGCTCGGCATCGGCTACCTCAATACCCAGACCGCCTTCCTCGGCTCGATCGTGGCAGGCAACGGCATCAACTACGGGCTCATCTATCTGGCGCGGGTGGGGCAGCTACGCCGTCAGGGGGTGGCGCTCGAGCCCGCGCTCCATGAGGGCGCCGACGCGGCGGCGCGCTCCACACTCCTCGCCGCCCTCGGGACCAGCGTCTGCTTCGGGACGCTGCTCCTCGCGAGCAACCGAGGGTTCCGCGACTTCGGCTTCATCGGCGGCATCGGGATGATCCTCTGCTGGGGGAGCACGTTCGCCCTCCTGCCCGCCGTCCTGGTGGTGTTCGAGCGGATCCGGCCGGACCGCCAGCAGGCGCGACCGCCCGCGAACGACCGCGCGCTCGCGCTGCTGGAGCGCTTCTTCTCGCGCCCCCGCGCGATCCTCGCCACCTTCGCGGTCATCACCGCCGTCTCGACGGCGCTCTTCCTGTGGCGGCTCCCCGACGCGATGGAGCGCAACCTCGACAACCTCGGCAACGAGGTGAAGGGGAACCCCGAGCTCAAGCGCGACAACGATCGCGCCAACGCGGCGCTCGGGCAGTCCATCACGGGCGTCGTGGCGCTCCTCCCATCGCCCCAGGCAGCGGAGCAGTACTGCGCGCAGGTCCGCCAGCGCATGCAGGCCACCCCGCGGCTCCGCGAGCTCATCGACGGCTGCGAGACCATCACCTCGGTCGTGCCGACGCGACAGGAGGAGAAGCTCGCCATCATCGCGGACATCCGCGAGCGGCTCACCGATCGCGTGCTGTCGCGGCTCCCGACGGCGCAAGCGGACCGGGCGCGCGCCCTCCGCGAGCAGCTCGCGGCGCAGCGCCCGGTCACCTCCGCCGACGCTCCCCCGGTGCTGGTCGATCGCTTCCGCGAGCGCGACGGCTCGATCGGGCGGCTCGCCTTCGTGCGGGCCAAGCCTCAGGCGAAGCTGGAGCTCGATCCGAACCTGCGCGACTTCGTGGCCGGCGTGCGGAACGTGCCCGTCGAAGGCCAGCGCTTCGACGCCGCCGGGGAGACGGTCGTCATCGCCGATCTGCTCGCCGACATCGAGCGCGAGGGCCCGCGCACGACGCTGTTCGCCTTCGTCGGCATCTGCCTGCTCGTGATGGTGTTCTTCCGCTCGGCCTCGCACAGCGCGCAGATCCTGACCACGCTCACGGTGGGCGTCCTCATCATGGCTGGCGTGGCCGCGGCGATCGACCTCAAGGTGAACTTCTTCAACTTCGTCGTGTACCCGATCACCTTCGGCATCGCGGTCGACTACGGGGCGAACGTGCTCGCGCGCCAGCGCGCGCGCGGAAACGTCCTGCCGTCGCTGGTCGAGGTGGGGCCGGCGGTCATCCTCTGCTCCTGGACCACCATCGTGGGCTACGGCTCCCTCCTCTTCTCAATCAACCGGGCGCTGCGCTCGTTCGGCTGGTACGCCATGCTGGGGGAGTTCACCAGCATCCTGACCGCCCTCATGCTGATCCCCGCCATCGCCCTCGCCCGGCCGGCCCTGCAGACGCAGGAGGTGAAGCATGCGCCCTGACGTGCGCCTGGGAGCGCTCGGAGCACCCCCCGAGATCTCGGTCGTCATCCCCCTCTACAACGAGGAGGGCAACGTGGAGCCGCTGCTGGCGGAGCTGCTCCAGGCGCTGCGGACGCTCGGCAGGACGTACGAGGTGGTGTGCGTCGACGACGGGAGCCGCGACGGCACGTTCGCGGCGCTCGCGCGAGCGGCCGAGCGCGAGCCGGCGCTGCGCGTCATCCGCTTCCGGCGCAACTTCGGGCAGACGGCCGCCATGTCGGCCGGCATCGAGGCCGCCCGCGGCGAGGTGATCGTCCCGATGGACGGGGACCTGCAGAACGATCCAGCCGACATCGGGAAGCTGCTGGCGGAGCTGGCGCGAGGCCACGACGTCGTCTCCGGCTGGCGCAAGCATCGCCAGGACAGGGAGCTCGGCCGCAAGCTCCCCTCCCGGATCGCGAACCGCCTCATCAGCGCGGTCTCGGGGGTGCGGCTGCACGACTACGGCTGCTCGCTCAAGGCGTACCGGCGCGAGGTGCTGGACGGCGTTCGCCTCTACGGCGAGATGCACCGCTTCATCCCCATCTACGCGAGCTGGCAGGGCGCCCGCGTGACCGAGCTGGTCGTGAACCACCGCCCGCGCCACGCGGGGCGGTCGAAGTACGGCCTGGGCCGCACGCTCAAGGTCGTGCTCGATCTGATGGTCGTGAAGTTCCTGGCGAGCTTCATCACCCGGCCCATCTACGTCTTCGGGGGCGTCGGGCTCGCGTCGCTGGCGTGCGGGCTGCTCGCGTTCATGGTCGCGCTCGGATACAAGCTCGCCGGCGCCAAGGACTTCGTCGAGACGCCCTTGCCGCTCCTCGCGGTCGCCTTCGCGCTGGTGGGGATCTTGTGCGTGCTCATGGGCCTCCTGGCCGAGCTCGTCATCCGCACCTACTACGAGTCGCAGGGCAAGCGGCCCTACCTCATCGCCGAGGAGCTGGGCGGCAGGCGCGAACAGGCCCGCGAAGAGGTGGGCGGCGCGTGATCGGCCCGGAGCGGCGCTGACATGTGCGGCATCGCCGGGGAGATCCGGTTCGACCGCCCGCCGGACGCGGACGCCCTGCGGCGGATGGCGGGCGCGCTCGCCCATCGCGGCCCTGACGCCGAGGGGTTCTTCGAGGAGGGGCCGGCCGCGCTGGCGCACCGCCGTCTCTCGATCCTCGATCTCACGGGCGGCGGCCAGCCCATGGTGCGCGACGGCTGCGCCATCGTCTTCAACGGGGAGGCCTACCGCTTCGCCGAACTGCACGAGGAGCTCACCCGGCTCGGCCACCCCTTCTCGACCCGCAGCGACACCGAGGTGGTGCTGCGCGCCTATCTGCAGTGGGGCGAGGCGTTCATCGAGCGGGTGGACGGCATGTTCGCGCTGGCGCTGTGGGACGCCCGCGCCGGGAAGCTCCTGCTGGCCCGCGATCGGCTGGGGAAGAAGCCGCTCCACTACGCGCTCGCCCGCGGCGGCGCCTTCGCCGGCGCGCCGCCCGATCCGGCGCGCGCGGAGGAGGGCGTCACCGGGCTGGTCTTCGCGTCGGAGCTCAAGGCGCTCGCCGCCCACGGCGGCGTCCCGCGCGACCTCGATCCCGAGGCGCTGGTGCGCTACCTCGCCGTCGAGTACGTACCGGCGCCGCGCACCATCCACCGCGGCATCTTCAAGCTGCCGGCCGGACACCTCGCGGTGCTCGATCGGCGCGGGGGTTTCCGGCTGCGCCGTTACTGGGACCTGCCGGCGCCGCTCCCCGCCCGCGAGGCGCCGTCGCGGCCCGAGGCCGAGGCGGAACTGCTGCGCCGCCTGGACCGCGCGGTGGCGCGGCGGCTGGTGGCGGACGTGCCGGTGGGCGTGTTCCTGTCCGGCGGCGTCGACTCGACGGCGGTGGCGGCGCTGGCGGCGCGCCACCAGTCGCCTCTCGCGACCTTCGCCATTGGCTTCGAGGAGGGCTCGTTCGACGAGTCGCCGTTCGCGCGCCTCGCGGCGCGGCACGTCGGCTCGCAACACCGCGAGGAGATCCTCTCCGGCCGAGCCTGCCTCGACCTCGTGCCGGAGGTGGTCGAGATCCTCGACGAGCCGTTCGCCGACCCGAGCATCCTGCCCACGCTGCTCCTCTCCCGCTTCGTGCGGCGCCACGTCACCGTGGCGCTGGCGGGGGACGGGGGCGACGAGCTGTTCGCGGGCTACGACACCTTCCTCGCCCACGGGCCAGCGGCGCTCGCCGCGCGGCTGCCGCGGCCGGCGCTGGCCGCCGCCGAGGCGCTGGCCTCGCGCCTCCCCGCCTCGTCGCGGAACATGAGCCTCGACTTCCGCGTGAAGCAGTTCCTCCGCGGGCTCGACGCCGGGCCGTCGCTGTGGCACCAGGCCTGGATCGGCTCCTTCGTCCCGGCGGAGCTGGCGCGGCTGCTCGCGCCGGAGCTGCGGCCGCTGGCGCGGCCGGAGGTCGCCTGGCGCGAGGTGCTGGACGAGGCGGCGCGCGCCCAGGAGGCGGGCGTCACCCCGGGCTCGGTCGACGAGGCGCTGCGGTTCTTTCTCACCCGCTACCTCGCGGACGACATCCTGGTGAAGGCGGATCGCGCCTCGATGGCGGCGTCGCTCGAGGTGCGGGCGCCGTTCCTCGACACCGAGGTGGTGGAGCTCGCGCTGCGCCTGCCCGCTCGCTACAAGCTCGCGCGGGGGCGGACCAAGGTGCTCCTCAAGTCGGCGCTGCGCGGCCTCGTCCCGGACGCGATCCTGCACCGCCCGAAGAAGGGCTTCGGGATCCCGGTGGCGGCCTGGATCCGAGGTCCGCTGCGCCCCCTCTTCGAGGACTTGTTCTCGCCGTCCTCGCTGCAGCGTTCCGGCGTGCTCGATCCGCCGGCCGCCCGCGCGCTGCTCGACCGGCACCTCTCGGGCGCGGTCGATCTCCGCAAGCCGCTCTGGACCCTCGCCTCGTTCCTGCTCTGGCAGCGGCGGTGGGAGTCGCGCCCACGCGAGGTGGCGGCGGGGATCGCTCAGGGCCTGTGAAGAAATCGCCGGACCGAGCCGGGGCGAGCACGGCGCGGCACGCCGGGCCCGGCGCGGCCGAGCGTCGGGAACCGCCTGCGTCGGAGACGCGTTGACCTGGTCCCGAACGACGGGCTAGAAGCGATCCCTGCTTGCCGCACACACCTGTCAGCATCGTCATCCCCGCCTACGACGAAGGCGAACGCCTGCCAGTCTTCCTGCGGGCCGTGGTGGGGCGCGCGCTCGCCACGGCGAGGCCACGCCTCGAGCTGATCGTCGTCGACGACGGCAGCGCCACCGAGCACGCGCGCGCGCACGGCGCCGCGGTCGCCGAGGCGGCGGAGACGCTGCGCCAGGCCGGATCGCCGCACCGGGTGCGCCTGGTCACGCAATCGCGAAACCAGGGGAAGGGCGCCGCCATCCGTCGCGGCTGGGCGGAGGCCGACCCGGAGGCGGGCTGGCTGGGCTTCGTGGACGCGGACGGCTCGGTGTGCGCGGTCGAGCTGATCCGGCTCGTCGACATGCTGAGGCCGGACGCGCGGTTCGACGCGCTGTGCGGGGCGCGCGTGCGGACGGCCGGCCGCCGTGTCCGGCGCAGCCTGTTTCGCCACCTCCAGGGCCGGATGTTCGCGCTGCTCGTCGAGGGCGTCTTCGGGCTGGGGCTGAGCGACACCCAGTGCGGCGTCAAGTTCGCCCGCGCCGAGCGGCTGCGACCGCTCCTCGCCACCTTGCGCGAGGGCGGGTGGCTGCTGGACGTGGAGATGCTGGCCGCCCTCCATCGAGCCGGCGCGAGCCTGGCCGAGGAGGCCATCGACTGGGCCGACACCGGCTCATCGCACGTGCGCTTCGGCGTGGACGCCGCCAGGATGGCGTGGGGGTTGCGCGCGCTGAAGCGACACCTGGCGAGCGCCGAGCCTCGCCTCGCCGATGAGGACGGGGGGCGCTGGCGCGACGTCGCCTGAGGTCGTCAGGGCGAGATGGTACCCGCCAGCGCCGTGGGGCGTCGCGCATAGACGCGCGCGCCGCCCGGATCCGCGATCTTCACGTAATGCTCCTGGACGTACCGGTCGAGCTCGGGAACGTCGGAGAGCGGGAAGCGAGACCAGCCGTGGAGGTCTGCCGCGGAGGTGTCGACCACGATCGCCGGCCGGTTCGCCTCCAGGTCCTCGAGCGTGAGCGCGATGTCGCGCTCCGACCGGTACCGGAACAGCTGTCCCGGTGGAAGTTGCATCGGATCGAAGTCGCCCACGTGGGGCGCGGTCCGCATGTAACGCGTCCCGGGAAGGCGATCGGCGAGGCAGTAGACCACGGAGTAGTCGCCCCACATGAAGACGCGATCGCCCGGGGCGGTGTGCTGATCCAGCCACGCCGCGATGGCCAAGGCGGTGCGCTGCTGGCCCGGAAAGTCGCGCCGGAGCACGCGCGCCGTGGCGTACCCGA
>DATLJU010000211.1:0-3175 GCA_035538735.1 Anaeromyxobacteraceae bacterium
CGCTCCCGGTCGCGGGCCTCGTGCTCGGCGACGACAAGCTGCGCTACCTGGTTTGCAGCGTGTGCGCCACGCAGTGGCACCACACCCGCGTCCAGTGCACCGCCTGCCACGAGGGGAAGGGGCTCACTTTCTACGAGCTGACCGGCGAGCGGGCTGCCGCCGCCCGCATCGCGCCCGGCCACGTCAAGGCGGAGGCGTGCCCCGCCTGCAAGGCCTACACGAAGCTCTTCTATGTGGAGAAAGCGCCCGAGCTGGAGCCGTCCGCGGATGACGTGGCGACGCTCGCGCTCGACCTCCTCATGGCCGAGGAGGGCTGGGCACGGCACGGCGTGAACCTGTTCCTCATGCCGGGTGAGGACCAGCTCACGGCGCCGCATTGACGCGTCTGGCTCCCGGTGTATGGCAGGGTGCGTGCCCTCTCCCTGCCCTCTCCCCCGGTGGGGGAGAGGGTCGATCGCACTTTGCTCATCTAGGGAAAGAGGTCGAGTGCTCTCTGTTCACCTCCCTCCCCCTCGCAGGGGGAGGGCTGGGGAGAGGGTGGCGCCTGTCCTCCCGCCTGCTGCTTTGGGGCGCGCCCGCGTGCGCGGTAGAGTGCGCGCCCCATGCCACGGGTTCGCCCTTTCGCCCTCGCGGCGGCGACGATGTTCTTCGTCTCCGGCGCCGTCGGGCTCGTCTACCAGGTCGTCTGGTCGCGCCTGTTCAACCAGGTCTTCGGCGTCACGGCTTACGCGTTGACCGCCGTGCTCGCCACCTACCTGGGTGGGCTCGCGCTCGGATCGTGGCTGCTGGGACGCCTCGCCGACCGCACGCCAAGCCCTCTGCGGCTCTACGGCTGGCTCGAGCTCGGCGCAGCCGCCACGGCGCTCGGAGGCGCGTTCCTACTGCGCTGGCTGGACCCGGTGCACGTCTGGGCCGCGAACCACTTCGCGCCGACCTCGCCCGTGCTGGTGCTCGTCCGGGGCGTGCTCGCTTCCGCCGTCATCCTCCCGCCGACGGTGCTCATGGGCGGGACGCTGCCCGCGATGACCCGCGCCTGCGTCGACGGCGTCGGAACGCTCGGGGCTCGCCTCAGCGTCCTCTACGGGCTCAACACCGCCGGCGCGGTCTTCGGGACCCTCCTCACCGGCTTCGTCTTCATCGGCACGTTGGGGGTCCACCCCACCCTGCTCGCCGCGGTCGGCGTCAACGCGCTGGTGGGGATCGCGGCGGTTCTCGTCGGCAGCCTCAGGGCGACCTCGGCGGGGGACAAGCCCCCGCCCTACGACCATGCGGCCACGGGGACCACGGCGGCGGACGAGCCGACGGCCTCAGCAACGACACGCGACGCGCGGTGGCTGCTCGTCGCGATGGCGCTCTCAGGCTTCGCGTCGCTCACGCTCGAGGTGCTCTGGTCTCGCCTCCTCGTCCTCGTCTTCGGCACGTCGACGTACGCGTTCGTGACGATGCTGGCGACGTTCCTGGTCGGGATCGCCCTCGGCAGCTTCGTCTGCCGGCTCACCGTCGACCGGCTGCGCGACCCGCGCCGCGCCTTCGGCTGGATCCAGGCCGGCATCGCCGCCTCGACGCTCGCCACCGTCCCGGCCATGCGCGCGCTCGTCGCGAACGGCCAGCGGTGGATCGACGGGCACGAGCTGCGCTGGGTCGAGATCTTCGCGGGCCGGTTCGGCCTGAGCTTCCTCGTGATGATCGTCCCCACCACCCTCATCGGGGCGACCTTCCCGCTCGCGGCGCGGCTGTGGGCGCGGACCGCGCGCGACCTCGGCGGACGCCTCGGCCAGCTGTACGGCGCGAACACGCTCGGCAACATCGCCGGCGCGGTGGGAGGTGGCTTCGTCCTCCTCCCCGCCCTCGGCATCCAGCGCGGGGTCGCGGTCGTCACGGTCCTGAACCTCGCCGCGGCGGCCTGGGCGCTCCTCCCGCGCACGGAGACGGGCCCATCGCGCGCGGCGCTCTGGAGGGCCGTCCCGGCCCTGGCGGCCCTCGCCGCGTGCGTGGTCGCGACGGTGCTGTGGCGGCCGGTGCCGTTCACCACCAGCGAGGAGCACGAGGGCGACCGCGTCCTCTACTACCGCGAGGGGCTCGTCTCGACGGTGAAGGTCACCCAGCGTGCCGACGACGCCCGGCAACTCCAGATGTTCGTGGACGGCGTCCGCATCGGCCAGAGCCAGGTCGGCGTCGACCGCAAGCAGCAGGTGCTGGCGCACTTCCCGTTCCTGCTCCACCCGGCGGGGCCGCCGCGGCTCGTCCTCACCATCGGGCTCGGCAGCGGCATCCTGAGCGGCGAGGTGGCCGACCACCCCGGCGTCGAGCGCGTCGACTCCGTCGAGCTCTCGCCGTCCGTCATCGAGGGCGCTCGCGCCTTCGCCAAGTACAACGGGGACGTGCTGGATCGGCCCGGGGCGCGGATCATCGAGGACGACGGGGTGAACTTCCTCCGTCGCGCGCCCGACCGCTACGACGCCATCATCTCGGACGGCAAGTCGCGCTCCGGCCACGCCGGGAACGCCCTGTTCTACTCGGAGGAGTACTACCTGAGCGCGCGCGAGCACCTCGCGCCCGACGGGATCATGATGCAGTGGATCCCCCTCGACGTGCCGGCCCGCGACCTGCGCACCATCGCGCGCACGTTCCTGCGCGCGTTCCCGTATGCGTACCTCTGGATCGCCCAGGACTCCTGCTTCATGGTCGGCCGGACCGAGCCGCTCGTCTTCGACGCGGCGCACGTCCAGCGCCTGCTCGATGCGCCGGAGATGGAGGATCTGCGCCGGCACGGCTGGCGGACCGCCGCCGACGTCGCGGCGATGCTCGTCGACGACGCGCCCGCGCTCGCGCCGTGGCTGGCCGATGAGGACCGACTGAACTCGCTGGAGCGGCCCGTGCTCGAGTTCTACGACCCGACCGAGCTCGCCGTCTCCGACGCGCGGCGCCAGAGCGAGAACCTGACCGCCCTCGCCGCGACCTGGCGCGGCCCGCTCTCGACCGTCCGCGTCTTGGGGACCGTGTCGCCTCGCGCGACCGAGGCGCTGACGCGGGTGGTGGCCGGCCTCGATCTCGCCTCGCGCGGCGACGCCCGCGGGGCGGACCTGCTCTCGGCCGCGGCGGCCGCTTCGACCGACGGGGCGCTCCGCCAGTGGGCCGCGGTCGCCATCTTCGAGCTCGGCCGCGGCGCCGACCT
>DATLJU010000212.1:0-19344 GCA_035538735.1 Anaeromyxobacteraceae bacterium
TGATGTGGTAGCGGCGCAGGTCGGCGGTCAGTGGCTCGACCCGGTCCAGATCCGGAGCCGGAGGCGCGGGCACGTCCGGATCGGAAGCCACGGACGCCGCCAGGTTGGCTGGATGAACCAACTCGCTCGAGGCGGCGTCCGTCCGCGGAACGTGCGCGAGCAAGGCAGGAACCGTCGCCGTGCGCGTCGAAACCGCGGTGACGACCTCCCTGCGCGGCGGGGCGGCGTCGGGCTTCAGCTCCGCCACGATCGCCAGCGCGTCCTGCTTCGAGGCGTGGAAGAAGCGCGGCAGGACCTCGCCGCGGTTCTCCGGCGTGATCACCTTCGCCAGTGCCACCACGCTCGTCAGGCAGAGCCTCCCCTGGCGCAGCGGCTCGACGATCTCGGGGTAGCGCTGCACCAGCTCGGCGGCGGTCTTCCGGTAGAAGGCGGCGCCCTTCGACAGCCCGAGCTCGCGGTGCAGGAAGTAGAAAAGGCTCGTGTACCCGAGCTCGAGCCAGCGCCGCTCGCGATCAAACTGGGCGACGGCGAGGAGAAAGTCGGCGAGCGCCGCGTGCTCGCGGCGGAGCAGGTCGGCGAGGCGGTGGGCCAAGTCGCGCGTTTCCATGAACTGATCTTCGCACGCAATTTCTTAGGCTCGCGGGACGCGCGTAGCGGGGCGCTGGCGCACGCACGCGAGGTGATGGTCGCGACCGGGCTCGACGACCCTGTGCGCGCGCTGGCGGGCGGCTGACGCTCTCAGGGAGGCCTTCTTGCGCGCCCGCCTCTCCGAAAAACGGTTTCACGCGTGGAGCACGTCAAGCGGATTCCGCCGAAAGAACCCAAGTGGACTTCCGGTTGTCATGGTAATTACCGATAGTGAACTGAGCCACTCGAGTCGATCTCGCGCCGTCCACGAAACCGCCGCCCAACTACGTCGACGTCGAGGGCGGCGTATGTGAGCCGATCACACTGTGGAGGTCTCGCACGCGCGCGGACGCCTCGCGAGCGGCGCTCGCCGACGTATGCCGCTCATCCGCACGGTATCGTCTGCCGGGCAGCGCCACCCTTCTATGCTGCTGGGAGGGTTCACGGCTCCGACATGTGGCGAATCACGAGAGCCGTAGGGTATGTCAGGTAGGGCAACGAGCCTTGCGCCGCGGATCGTTCGCCCCGGCGACGGACAACCCTCTCAACTCCCACATGAAGACCACGCTCGACATCGTCGATCTCGCGCAGGGAGGCGAGGGCGTCGGCCGCACCGGCGAGGGCCGACCCGTGTTCGTGCCCTTCACCGCCCCCGGCGATCGGGTCGAGATCGACCTGCCCGGCGGCGAGGGTCCTGCCCACGCGGAGCTGGTGCGGCTCGAGCGCGCGGGGCCGGCCCGCGTGGCGCCGCCGTGCCGGCACTTCGGACCGGGGCCGAACGCCGCGTGCGGCGGCTGCGAGTGGCTCCACCTCGACTACGCCGCGCAGCTCCAGGCGAAGGAGCAGGCCCTCGTCGAGACGCTGCGCCGGATCGCGCGGCTCGAGGAGGGCAGCTACCGCGCGCTCCCCATCGTCGCGTCGCCGCGGCCGCTGCGATACCGGTCGCGCGCCAAGTTCCACTTCGACCGCCGCACCGGCCGGCTCGTCTTCTTCCGACGCCGCTCGCACGAGGCGGTGCAGCTCGCCGAGTGCCACCTGCTGGTCGAGGAGCTCGACGCGCTGCGGGAGGCGATCGGCCCGGCGCTGGGGGCTGCGCGGCTCGACCCGCGCGAGGTGACGCTGGAGTGGTCGGCGCGGGCGGGGCGAGGCGCGGCGTTCCTGCAGCTGGCGGCGGTCACGCCCGCCGCCCGGCGCCGCGCCGAGGAGCTCCTGGCGGCGGTGCCGGTGCTGTCGGGCGTCGTGCTCGGCGCCGAGGGCGTGCCGCCCACCCTCGTCGGCGATCCGGTGCTGACCCACGAGCGGCGGCCCGGCGAGGCCGCGCTCCAGCGCTCACGCCCCGACGTCTTCCAGCAGGCGAACCGCGGCGCGAACGCGCTCCTCGTCGCGGCGGCGCTCGACTTCCTGCGCCCCGACGGCCAGGACGTCCTCGAGCTGTACTGCGGCGCCGGCAACTTCACGGGGCCGCTCGCGGCGCGCGCTCGAAGGGTGGACGCGGTGGAGGGGCAGGGCCCGGCGCTCGAGCTGGCACGCCTCGACGCCCGGGACGCGGCCGCACCTCGAGCCGGAGGAGACTCCGCTCGCGCCACCTCGAACATCCGGTTTTTCTCCGGAGACGCGCTGGCGGTCGCGCGCGGGCTGGCGCGGGAGCAGGCGGCGATCCGAACTTACGGCGCGGCCCTGCTCGACCCGCCCCGTCAGGGCGCCCCCGGCGTCGGCGCGATCCTGCGCGCTCTCGGCGTGCCGCGCGTGGTGTACGTCTCCTGTGACCCAGCCACGCTGGCGAGGGACCTGCGCGCCTGCCGCGAGGCTGGATACACCGTCGAGGCGATCCAGCCCGTCGACATGTTCCCGCAGACTCACCACGTCGAGGTGGTCGCGTTGCTGACGCTGCGAAGCAGCAGCGTTTCGTGACGTTCAGGGCTGCACGGGTGCCCGCGCGCGGACGCGCTGGATCACGGGCCAGACCGACGCAGGCCGGTCGAGCTTTGCGTAACTGGCTGGCGGCCGGAAGGTCTCCGGCTCGACGGGGAGAGTGCGCACGAACTGCACCATCCTCAACTGCGCGCCGGACTCGCCGTTCGGCGCGATGTCGTAGCGTCGGGCCGGGAGGCCGGGTGCGCGGGCGAGCCGGCCGAGCGGACCATCTCGGAGGTCGATCCCTCCGGCCGACTCCTCCTCTGCGAGCGCCGTGTTGAGGAACTCAGCGAAGAGCGTCACTGCCCTGAGGTCCTCCTTCCGGATCGTCTCCCGGTTCCACGGGACGTAGCAGCCCTCGGCGACGACCCTGCCGTCGACGTGCTCCGTGTATCCATCGCAGGACTGGCCGGCCACCGTGCTATGGATCGTGGTCGGCTCGAAGTAGGTGTCCTTGAGGAGCTTCGTCCAGAGGGCGAGCCGCTCCTGGCGTTCCGCGATCGCGTGATACCGCAGTCCGGGCAGCAGCGCCTCGGCGGCTGCCTTGATCTGCTCCCCGAGCGCCTTGCCCTGGGTCTCGGCGTCCCGGAGCGTCGCGACCGCCCACGTCTTCTTCTCGGTGTCGACCTCGAAGTACTCCATCGACTCTCCGTCGAAGATGAGGACGCGCGGGCTGCCG
The DNA here is from genome assembly GCA_035538735.1 of Anaeromyxobacteraceae bacterium. Taxonomy (GTDB): domain Bacteria; phylum Myxococcota; class Myxococcia; order Myxococcales; family Anaeromyxobacteraceae; genus Anaeromyxobacter_A. Next base: position 3,221 of record DATLJU010000212.1, read on the forward strand.
CTCTCCTCGATCCGGACCTTGTCCCCCTGGAAGATGTAGGTGACCCCCGTCCCGCCTTCGATCATCGAGATCCGGTGGGCTGCCGAGCTCTTGCTGCAGCCGAGGGCCAGCGCAGCTGCGCCGGCGAGGCAGATGGTGGCGAGCGGTTTGCGCACGTGTTTTCGGTGACGCTCCGTGCTGGGCGGACTTGGCTGGACCCGGGAACGGGTCGCGTTCTCTCGCCTGAAGAGCGTCGGCCGCGCAAGAGACGACCGATCGGCCACCTGAAACCCGGGCCGTGACCCCATACGGGAGGTGCGCGTGGCACATCGGGAATTTGCAGAGCTCGACCGTCTGTTCGCGCGGCTGTGAGAATGCCGCAGACGAGGCCACTTCAGCTCAGGATCGCGCTCGCCTTCGTAGGATTGCTCGTCGGGTTCGTCGGAGCCGCCGTCTACGTGCCCCTCGCGCTGTGGCCCGGCGCGGAGCGCGCCGAGTACATCCAGAGATCCCGTGCGGAGGTTGCGCGCGCTCTCGGCGACGTCAGGGGCGCTGCGCGAGAGCTTCTCGCGGCGGCCGTGCTCACGTACCAGGCAAAATGGGACGAGTCGCTCGCGCGAGACGAGCAGGAGCGCGCCGTCGCGGCGGCTCGCGACCGGATCAGGGCCGCGACGGAGGAGTACGTTCGTATCTCCAGGCCGCCCGACATCGACCGTGCGTGGAGTCAGCTCGCCGACGTCGCACTCCCGGAGCTCGATGGCGCGGTCGAGGCCTTGGTCGCCGCGTCGCTTCGACCGGGGAGCGATCCAGCCGTTCTCCAGCGCTTTCTGGCAGCCGGAGCGTCCGTCACTCGGATCTTGGATCACATCGACGACGAGAATGCCGCGACCGCCCAGCAAGGCGCCGAGCACATCCACGCTCGCATCCGCCGGCTCGCCTTGGGCTACGTCGGCCTCGCGGCGCTCGGCACCGCTGGAGCGCTCCTCCTCCTGTTCCAGACCCTCGCCCTGTTGCGAGGCTACGCGAGCGCGGCCGAGCGGCGCATCAAGGAGCTGGATGCGTTCGCCGGGCAGGTCTCGCACGATCTGCGGAGCCCGCTCCAGACCATCCAGCTCGCCGTCATGAGCATCGAGCGCAAGGCGAAGGACGAGTCGCTCCAGCGCCTCGCGGCGCGAGCGAACGCCAGCGTGCGTCGGCTCGCCGAGATGATCCGCGATCTCCTCCACTTCGCGCGCAGCGGTGCCGCCGGCCAGGGGGGAGCGCGCGCCGACGTGGACGCGGTGGTCCGGGACGTGCGTGACGAGTTCCACCCCGTCGCGGAGCGTGCGGGGGTGACCCTGACGGTGGCCGGTGTGCCGGACGTGCATGCGCAGATCGCCGCGGTGGCGCTCAAGACCATCGTCGCCAACCTCGTGGAGAACGCGATCAAGTACCGCCGCCCAGACGGTGACCGTCGCGTCGCGGTGAGCGCGACGGCGGACACGGACCGGGTGGTCGTCGCGGTGAAGGACAACGGCGTCGGGATCTCTCCCGCCATCGCCCCGCGCCTCTTCGACCCCTTCTTCCGTGGAACGAAGCGGCCAGACAGCTACGGCCTGGGGCTCGCGACCGTGAAGCGGCTCGTCGAGTCGCACCAGGGGACGATCGCCGTCGAGTCGGAGGAGGGACGCGGGAGCACGTTCTCGGTCACCTTCCGGAGAGCTGAGCCGCCTGCCGACTCGCAGGAGCACGCGCGTGCCCTCTCGGTGAGCGCGCCGATCACACGCTGAGCTCCTCGGCGTCGAGCGCCGCGAGGCGCTCCAGCAGCGTGGGGTGGCTGTAATGCCACGCGCTGTACCACGGGTGCGGGTGGAGGTTGGAGAGGTTCTCGCGGTTGAGCTTGACGAGCGCCGAGCGCAGCGCGGCCGGCGCCCGCGCGATGGCCACCGAGCGGCGGTCGGCCTCGTACTCGTGCCTGCGCGACACGAGGCTCGAGAGCGGGGCGAGGAAGAAGGTGAAGGCGCCGCCGCAGAGCGAGGCGAGCGCCACCGCCGCCTCCAGCGTCGGCGCCGGGAACCCGAACGCGGCGAAGAGCGGCGGCCACCGCACGAGCAACGACAGCACCCACAGCGAGGCGAGCTGCACCGCGAGCCCCAGCGCGAGCCTGCGGTGGACGTGGCGCGCCTGGTAGTGTCCGATCTCGTGCGCCAGCACCGCCGCGGTCTCGTCCACCGTCATCTGCTCCACGAGCGTGTCGAAGAGGACGATCCTCGGGCGGAAGAAGCCGGTGAAGTAGGCGTTGGAGTGGCCGGAGCGCCGGGACGCGTCCATGACGTAGAGCCCGCGTGTCGCGAACCCCGCGGCGCGCGCCATCGCCTCGAGGCGCTCGCGGAGCGCGCCGTCCGGCAGGGGGGTGAAGCGGTTGAAGAGCGGCGCGATGACCGTCGGGTAGAGCCACACCAGCGCGATCTGGACGGCGGCCAGGAAGGCGAACAGCCAGAGCCACCAGGCCCGCCCGGTGAGCGCGAAGAAGCCCCAGGTCGCGTAGAGGAGCGGGATCCCGAGCGCCGCCGCGAGGAGGATCCCCTTGGCGCGGTCCTTCAGCCACAGCGCGGGCGTCGTGCGGTTGAAGCCGAAGCGCTGCTCGAGCGAGAAGGTGCCGTAGAGCGAGAAGGGCAGATCGAGGAGCGCCGTCGCCACGGCGAGCGCCGTGAGGAAGGCGACGAAGCGGTGCGCGCCGGCGAGGCCGCGCGCGGCCAGCCAGGCGTCGAGGCCGGGGAGGACGCCCGAGAAGAGCAGGCCGAGCGTCACCGCTGCACCCCACGCGGCCTGGACGAGGCCGAAGCGGCCGCGCGCCACCGTGTAGACGCGGCTCCGGCGCGCCGCCTCCGTGTCGAGGAGGCCCGCCAGTGGGGGCGGGACTGCGTCGCCCGCGCGCTCGACGTGGCGGAGGTTGGCGAGCGCGAGCCCGCTCTCGACGAGGAGCTGCGCCGCGAAGAAGGCGAGGAAGACGGCCAGGACGACGCCGGTCACGCCGGCCTCCGCCAGTTGGCCCGCGGGCCCTGGTAGACGGCCCGCCCCGCGGCGAGCTCGAGCACGTGGTCGATGGCGGGCACGAGGTCCTCCTCGTGGTGGGTGACGAGGACGAGCGGCGTGCCCGTCCGGGCGAGGTGCTCCACATCCTCCAGCAACGCCGCCCGGCTCTCCGGATCGAGCCCGTCGCACGGCTCGTCGAGGACGAGCAGCTCGGGCCGAGCCACCAGCGCTCGCGCCAGGAGCAGCCGCCGCAGCTCGCCGAAGGAGAGCGCGTGGATGCGCCGGCCGCCGAGGTGGCCGACGCGCAGCCGCTCCATCGCGTGCGCCACCGCGGCGCGCTGGGCCTCGGTCGCCGGCGCGTCCACCCCGATGCTCGCGGTGAACCCCGACGCCACCACCTCCTCCGCGAGCACGTCGCCGCGATGGCGCGCCTGGAGGTCGGGCGAGACGAAGCCGACGCGGGCCTTCACCTCCCACACGGTGGCGCGCTCGCCGAGATCGAGCCGCGACACCCGCCCCCCCGGCATCGCCTGCTCGTCACCCACGACGAGCCGCAGCAGCGTCGACTTTCCGGACCCGTTCGGCCCGACGACCGCCCAGCTCTCGCCCAGCCGCACGGTCCAGGAGACGTCGCGCAGCGCGGGCCGGCCCTCGACGTTCACGTCCACGTGGGAGAGCGAGATGAGGGTCGAGACCGGGGTCGCGGTCGGCGTCATCGTCGGGGCCGGCGTCGGGGTCAGCGCCGGGGTCGAGACGGAGGTCCGGGTCGGGGTCGCCCCACGATGCCTCCTCAGCACCTCGTCCCGCTCCCCCTGTGCCAGGATGCGCCCTCCGTGCAGCACCGCCACCCGGGTGATCTCCGGCACGAGCTCGTCGCGCCGGTGGGTGGCGAGCACCACCGGCGTGCCACCCCGCGCCACCGCCGACACGAGCGCCAGGAACCCCGCGCGCGCCGCCGCGTCGAGGCCGTGGCAGGGCTCGTCGAGGAAGAGCAGCCGCGGGCGCCCCACGAGCGCGCGAGCGAGGAGCACCCGGCGCGCCTCCCCCGAGCTGAGCTCGAGGACGGAGCGGCGGGCGAGGTGCGCGGCCCCCAGCTCCGCCAGGACCTCCTCGATCCGCGCCGCCTGCGCGGGCGTCGCCGGCTCTGGAGGGTAGACGCTGTCGGTGAACCCGCTCCGGACCACCGCCTCGGCGGGCAGAGCCCAGTCGCGGCGCACGTACTCCTGCTGCAGCTCGGGCGAGACGAGGCCGATCCGCTCGCGGACGCCGATCGGGCTCTCCTCGGGCGCGCCCCCGAGGTGGAACACGCGGCGGCCGCGTCCGTGAACCGGCCAGATCTCGCCGCGCAGGACTCGCAGCAGTGTCGACTTCCCCGAGCCGTTCGCGCCCAGGAGCGCCCACGACTCGCCCTCGCGGAGCGCGAGCGAGAGCCCGGACAGGACGGCGCGACCGCCCAGGCGGACGTCGACGTCATGGAGCTCCAGAATGGGCGAAGTCACGGGGCTGGAACTATAGTCGCATCGTGGAGGCACGCCTCGTCGAGTTCGCGCGGCTGCTGCGCCAGAACGGCGTGCGGGTGTCTCCGGCCGAGGTCGCCGACGCGGCGCGCGCGGCCGCGCTCGTCGGCGTGGAGGAGCGCGCCGGGCTGCGCGCCGCGCTGCGCGCCACGCTGGTGAAGCGCGCCGCCGACGTCCCGCTGTTCGATCGGCTCTTCGAGCTGTACTTCTCCGGTCTGGGGCGGCTCCTCGACGGCCTCGGGCGCGGGCTGCTGGCCGATCTTCCCGAGGGCGCGCTGCAGACGGAGGACCTCCAGGCGGCGGCGCTGGCGCTGCAGGAGCTCGCCCCGGGGCTGTCGCCACTGGCGCGTGCGGCCCTCACCGGCGAGCGAGGCCCGGTGGCGCGGCTCCTCGAGGGCGCCGCGCGCCAGGTCGACTTCGGCGCCCTCGTCACCTCTGCGCAGCTCGGCTTCTACGGCCGCCGTCTCTTCTCGGCGGCGGGCGGACCGGGCGCCGCGCGCGAGCTCGCCCAGTTCGAGGAGATGCTGCGCGCGCGCGGGCTCGCGCCGCGAGCGCTGGAGCTCGTCTCGGAGCGTCTCCGGCGCGTGCTCGACGCGCTAGAGGAGGCGGCGCGGCGCTACGCGGAGCTGGAGCTGCGGGCGCGGGCGGAGGCGCGCCGGCAGCGGGTGCTCGCGCCCGCGTCGCTGGCGGCGCTGTCGCGGGCGGATCTCGCGCGCGCCGAAGAGGCGGTGCGGCGGCTGGCGGAGCGGCTCAAGGCGCGCCTCGCCTCGCACGCCCGCGCGCGCCGCGGCCCCCTCCACCTCCGCCGGACGCTCCGCCGGAACCTGGCGCTCGGCGGGTTCCCGGCGAGGCTCGCCTTCCGGCGGCGCCGCCCCGAGCGGCCGGACGTGGTGGTGCTGTGCGACGTCTCGGACTCGGTCCGCCACGTCTCGCGGCTCATGCTCGTCTTCGTCTACACGCTCCAGGCGCTCTTCACGCGCGTGCGGAGCTTCGTCTTCGTGTCGGACGTCGGCGAGGTGACCGAGGCGTTCCGGCGCGAGCGCGACGTGGCGCGCGCGGCCGACCTCGCCACGGCCGGGCAGGTGGTGAGCCTCTCCGGAAACTCCAACTACGGGCGCGCGCTGGTCACCTTCCACGCGCACCACCTCGCGGCCGTGACCCGCCGCACCACCGTCCTCGTCATCGGCGACGGCCGCACGAATTACCACCCGCCGCAGGCGTGGGTGCTGGACGACCTTCGGCGGCGCGCGCGCCGGGTGCTCTGGATCTGCCCCGAGGAGCGCTGGGCCTGGGGGCAAGGCGACAGCGAGATGCCCCTCTACGCGGCCAAGGTGGAGCGGGTGGCGGCGGTGACGACGCTCGCCGATCTGGAGGGGCTCGCGGAGGCGCTGTTGCCGAGGAGCGCGAGGAAGCATTGAGCGGCGCCTCCTCTCCCCAGCCCTCTCCCCCTCCGGGGGAGAGGGTGATCATCTCTGAAGCACTCCCTCCCCCCGCTGGCGGGGGGAGGGCCGGGGAGAGGGGTGGTCCTGCCGAGCGCCGATTAATGACCGCTCATGACCTCCGACGACGCGGCGATCCTCCGCCGGCTCCTCGATCAACGCGTGCTCTCGCTCGGCGTCATCATCGACGGCGCGCCCTACGTGGGGCTCCTGCCGTTCGCCGTGACGGAAGACCGGCAGACTCTGGTCGTCCACGCCTCCGGGCTCGCCAAGCACACGAGGGGGCTCGGGGACGGCGCCCCCTGGTCGGCGCTCATCCACTTCCCGGACGATCCTCGAGGCGACCTGCTGCAGATCGGCCGCGTGACGCTCTCGGGCGAGGTGCTCCGGCTCGCCGAGGGGACGCCTGCGCACGACGCGGCGAAGGCGCGCTTCCTCGCCCGCTTCCCGGAGAGCGCGCAGACGTTCGAGCTGGGCGACTTCGGCCTCTATGCGCTGCGCATCCGGGAAGGGCGGCTGGTGGCCGGGTTCGCTCGGGCCCGGAACGTCTCGCCGGGCGATGTCGCGTCGATTTGACTCGGGCCGGGCGGCCTCCTAGTTTCCTCCGCCCGATGCGCAAGGTCTTCGTCCACACCTTCGGCTGCCAGATGAACGAGGCCGACAGCTCCCGCATGGTCGAGCTGCTCGGGCGGCACGCCTTCGTCGCGACCCCGCACCCGGAGGACGCCGACCTCATCCTCGTCAACACCTGCGCCGTCCGCGAGAAGGCGGAGCAGAAGCTCCTCTCCGCGCTCGGCCGTTACCGGGTGCACAAGGCGCGACGCGGGACGCTCCTCGTGGTGGGCGGCTGTGTCGCGCAGCAGGAGAAGGAGCGGCTCCTCGCGCGTGTCCCTTACCTCGACTTCGTCTTCGGTCCCGACAACCTCGGCAAGCTCCCGGAGATGATCGAGCGCGCCGCGCGCGAGCGGTTCGCGGAGACGGGCTGGATGGCCTCGGAGGAGTACGTCTTCCCGAGCGCCGATCCCGAGGCGGCGCGTGGCCGCGCGACCGCCTTCGTCACCGCGATGAAGGGCTGTGACAACGTCTGCTCCTTCTGCATCGTGCCGCACACGCGCGGCCGGGAGATCTCGCGACCGTACGCCGAGATCGTCGCGGAGTGCGCCGCGCTGGCCGAGGTGGGCGTGCGGGAGGTGACGCTCATCGGGCAGAACGTCAACTCGTATGCGGGCGGCTGCGACTTCGCCGCGCTGCTGCGGCGCGTGGCGGCGGTGCCGGGCCTGGCGCGCGTGCGCTTCACGACCAGCCACCCGCACGATCTCTCCGACGCCCTCGTCGAGGCGTTCCGTGACGAGCCCAAGGTGATGCCGCACTTCCACCTGCCGGTGCAGTCGGGATCCGACCCGGTGTTGGCGCGCATGCGGCGCGACTACACGGTCGAGGAGTACCTCGGCCGGTTCGAGAAGCTGCGCGCCGCGCGCCCCGGGATCGCCGTCACCACCGACTTCATCGTCGGGTTCCCAGGCGAGTCGGACGAGGACTTCCGGCAGTCGCTCCAGCTGCTGGAACGGGCGCGCTTCGACAACTCGTTCTCGTTCGTCTACAGCCCACGGCCGCACACCGGCGCGGCGCGCCGCCTCGGCTCGGCTCCCGAGTGGCAGGAGGTGCCGCGGGAGGTGGCGGTCCCCCGGCTCGAGGAGCTGCAGGCGCTGCAGCGGTGGATCTCCTCCGAGATCCTCGCGGGCCAGCTGGGACGGAACGTCGAGGTGCTCGTGGAGGGCGCGCTCGCCGGCGAGGAGAGCCGCCGGTTCGGGCGCACGCCGGAGAACCGCGTCGTCCACCTCGACGCCGACGAGGCCCGGGCGCCGGCGGGCGCGCTGCTGCAGGTGCGGATCACGCGGGCCCACGCGAATTCCCTGAGCGGAGAGATCGCGTCGTAGGGGTGGAGCGATCGCTTCATAGGGCGGTGGAGAGAGCGCGTCTCAGGGCGGTGGAAAGATCGCGTCGTAGGGCGGGGGCTTGTCCCCCGCCCAGAGTACGTCGCGCTCTCCTGCGTCGCCTTGCGGTGCGCCGGGTCGCGGGCTAGCATCCACGCCCCAGACGGGAGGCTCCTGCAGTGGCGACGATCAGGCCGTTCGACGGCAAGGCCCCACAGCTCCACGACACCGTGTTCGCGGTCGAGAGCGCCGTGGTGGTCGGCGACGTCGTCGTCGGCGAGCAATCCTCGCTCTGGTTCGGGACGGTCGTGCGCGGCGACGTGAACTACGTCCGCATCGGCGCGCGCACGAACGTGCAGGACCACGCGGTGCTCCACGTGACGAGCAAGACCCACCCCACGGTGGTGGGCGACGACGTCACCCTGGGACATCGCGTGACGCTCCACGGCTGCACCGTCCGGGATCGCTGCCTCATCGGCATCGGCGCGATCGTCATGGATGGAGCGGTGGTGGGGGAGGAGAGCATGGTGGGGGCGGGCGCGCTCGTGCCGCCCGGCATGGTGGTGCCGCCGCGGACGCTCGCGGTGGGCGCTCCCGCCAAGGTGAAGCGGGAGCTGACTGCGGACGAGATCGCCTTCTTCCGCACCTCCGCCCAGAACTACGTGCGCTACGCGCAGCACTACCTTCGGGAAGGCTGGTCCGGCCGATGACCGTCCTCGACGCGCTGCAGCGCGCGCCGCTCTTCAAGGACTTCAGCCCAACGGGGCTGGAGGTGCTGGCGGAGATCGCGCAGGAGCGGAAGCTCGCCGCTGGGGAGACCCTCTTCTCGGAGGATTCCCCGGGCGACTCGCTCTTCGTGATCGGATCCGGGACCGTGCGGCTCGTCCACCGGCACGAGGGCGGCGAGCGGGAGCTCGGGACGCTCGGGCCGGGCGAGCACCTCGGCGATCTGGGCCTGCTCGCGCGGACCATCCGCCTCGTGACGGCGAAGGCGGTGACGGACTGCGAGCTCCTCGAGCTCACGCGGCGCGCCTTCTTCAAGAAGGCGCAGGACAAGCCGGTGACGTGCCTCAAGCTGGCGGCGGTGGTGGCGGGGGAGGTCGCCCGCCGCGTCGAGGCGAGCCGCGCCGCGCTCCACGAGCTGGCGGGCCGGTAGGCGGGTCGGGACGCGATGCTGCAGCGGCTCGTCGATCTCCTTGGAGAGCGCTCGCTCGACGTGGGCTTGGCCTTCGTCTTCGGGGTCCTGCTCCTGTGCGGCTTCGGGCTGCCCATGCCCGAGGACGTCGTGCTCGTCACGGGCGGCGTGCTCGCGTGGCTCGCCTCGCCGATGGAGTCCCCGTCGCTCAGGGCGCTCCCGTTCGACGAGGGCCTGCGCTGGATGATCGCGGTTGGCCTGCTCGGCATCCTGGCCGGTGACTCCGTCATCTACTGGATGGGCCGGCGGCTCGGCGCGCGCATCGCCGAGTTCCGGCTGCTGCGCCGGCTCGTGCCGCCGGACAAGCTGCAGCACGTCGAGAAGCTCCTGCGCCGGCGCGGCAACGTGGTGGTGGTCCTCGCGCGCTACCTCCCTGGCCTGCGCGCGCCGACCTACTTCACGGTGGGCCACTCGCGCCTGCCGTACTGGGAGTTCCTGCTGTTCGACGGGCTGGCGGCGCTCATCTCGGCGCCGCTCTGGGTCTGCCTCGGCTTCTGGTTCGGCGACGACATCGAGAAGGCGGCGCTCGAGGCGTCCCGCTTCTCGCACTACATCCTGCTCGGGGTGGTGGTGGTCCTGACCGCGCTCGTCTTCCGCTGGCTGCAGCGGCGGCGCACCGAGCGGTCCGCGGCGCGCGAGGCGACGGCGCGGATCGACGCGCCCGAGCGTTAGCCGCCGCGGAGCTCGAGCGACGTCCGGCCCGGCGAGCGCGCGCCGGCTCGCCTTGACCACCTGCGCTTACGTCCGCTATACGTCCGCATGCTCAACCGCGACGAACTGCGCGAGGCGCTCACCTTCGACGACGTGCTGCTCGTCCCCGGTGAGAGCGACGTGCTCCCGAAGACGGTCGAGACGGCGACCCGCCTCACCCGCAACATCCAGCTGCACATCCCGATCGTCTCGGCGGCCATGGACACGGTCACCGAGGCGCGGATGGCGATCGCCATGGCCGCCACCGGCGGGCTCGGCTTCATCCACAAGAACCTCACCGTCGAGCAGCAGGCGGCCGAGGTCCTCAAGGTGAAGAAGTACGAGTCGGCGGTGGTCGGCGACCCCATCACCATCGAGCCGGAGGCGCGGCTCGCGCAGGCCGTCGCGCTCATGCGCGAGAACGGCATCAGCGGCATCCCGGTCACGAAGAAGGGCCGGCTCGTCGGCATCCTCACGAACCGCGACCTGCGCTTCGAGAAGAACCTCGAGCAGCGCGTCGAGGAGGTCATGACGAAGAACCTCATCACGGCGCGCGAGGGCGTCGGGATCGAGGAGGCGAAGGACCTGCTGCACAGGCACCGGATCGAGAAGCTCCTCGTGGTGAACGAGTCCTTCGAGCTGAAGGGCCTCATCACGATCAAGGACATCGAGAAGATCAGCCAGCATCCGCACGCCGCCAAGGACGCGAAGGGCCGCCTGCTCTGCGGCGCCGCGGTCGGCGTCGGCGCGGATCGCGAGGCGCGGGTGGCGGCGCTGCTCAAGGCGGGCGCCGACGTCATCGCCATCGACACCGCCCACGGCCACTCGAAGGGCGTCATCGACGCCGTCCGCGCCACGAAGGCGAACTTCCGGAACGTCGAGCTCGTGGCCGGCAACGTGGCGACCGCCGACGCGACGGATGCGCTGTGCCGCGCCGGCGTCGACGCGGTGAAGGTCGGCATCGGCCCGGGCTCCATCTGCACCACGCGCGTGGTGGCCGGCGTGGGCGTGCCGCAGATCACGGCCGTCGACGACTGCAGCCGCGCCGCCGAGCGGCACGGCGTCCCGATCATCTCCGACGGCGGGGTGAAGTTCTCGGGCGACGTGGTGAAGGCGCTCGCCGCCGGCGCCTCGAGCGTGATGGTCGGCTCGCTCCTGGCGGGCACGGAAGAGGCGCCCGGCGAAGTCATCCTGTACCAGGGGCGCAGCTACAAGAGCTACCGCGGCATGGGGTCCATCGGCGCGATGAAGGAAGGGTCGAAGGACCGCTACTTCCAGGCCGACGTCTCCGAGGCGGAGAAGCTCGTGCCGGAGGGCATCGAGGGCCGCGTGCCGTACAAGGGCAGCGTCCAGATGAACGTCTTCCAGCTCGTGGGCGGCCTGCGCAGCGGGATGGGGTACCTCGGCTGCAAGAACATCGCCGAGCTCCGACAGAAGCCGCGCTTCATCCGCATCTCCTCGGCCGGGTTGCGGGAGAGCCACGTGCACGACGTGATCGTGGAGAAGGAAGCGCCGAACTACCGGATCGATTGACGCCGACCCTCTCCCCGGCCCTCTCCCTTCCAAGGTGAGGGTGATTCGATTTCCCCTCGCCCGCAGGGGAACAGGTGATTCGGTTCCTCCTCGCCCGCAGGGGGACAGGTGATTCGATTTCCCCCGCCCGTAGGGGAACATGGTGATTTCATTTCCCCTCTCCCCCGCAGGGGGAGAGGGCAAGGGAGAGGGGGCCGTTCCTTGGGAGCACAGGTGGACATCCACTCCGAGAAGATCCTCATCCTCGACTTCGGCTCGCAGTACACGCAGCTCATCGCGCGGCGACTGCGCGAACTCGGCGTCTACTGCGAGATCCACCCCTGCACCGCCTCGGCCGAGCAGATCCGCGCCTTCCGGCCGCGCGGGGTGGTGCTCTCAGGCGGCCCGGCCAGCGTGCTCGCCGAGGGGAGCCCGCGCGCGGACCGCGCCGTCTTCGAGCTCGGCGTGCCGGTGCTCGGCGTCTGCTACGGCCTGCAGCTCCTCGCGCACGAGCTGGGCGGCAAGGTCCACCTCGCCGATCACCGCGAGTACGGCCCCGCCTGCATCGACGTCAAGCAGAGCTCGCCGCTGTTCCAGGGCCTGCCGGCGCGGCTCGACGTCTGGATGAGCCACGGCGATCGGGTGGAGGCGCTGCCGGCCGGGTTCGAGCCGATCGCCTCGACCGGTTCCTCGCCCTACGCCGCGTTCGAGGACCGGCGCCGCCACTTCTACGCCGTGCAGTTCCACCCCGAGGTGGTCCACACGCCGCGCGGCAAGGATCTGCTCCGGAACTTCGCCTACGGGGTGTGCGGCTGCTCCGGCTCGTGGTCGATGCGCGCCTACGCCGAGATCGCGGTGGAGCAGATCCGGGCCCAGGTTAAGGACGGGTACGCCATCTGCGCGCTCTCCGGCGGCGTCGACTCGGCGGTGGCGGCGCTGCTCGTCCACCGCGCCATCGGCGACCGGCTCCGCTGCATCTTCGTGGACAACGGAGTCCTCCGCGCCAACGAGCGGCAGCAGGTCGAGGACGTCTTCGGCAGGATGTTCCACCTGCCGCTCGTCACGGCAGACGCGCGCGAACGCTTCCTCGGCAAGCTGGCCGGAGTGACCGACCCCGAGCAGAAGCGGAAGATCATCGGTCGCGAGTTCATCGCCGTCTTCGAGGGGGAGGTGGAGCGGCTCGCCGCTCACGGCGAGCGCGCCCAGTTCCTCGTCCAGGGGACGCTCTACCCCGACGTCATCGAGTCGGTCTCGTTCAAGGGACCGTCGGCGACGATCAAGAGCCACCACAACGTGGGCGGGCTCCCCGAGAAGATGAAGCTCGCCCTGGTCGAGCCCCTGCGCGAGCTCTTCAAGGACGAGGTGCGCCGGCTCGGCCTCGAGCTCGGGCTGCCGAAGGAGATCGTTCAGCGCCAGCCCTTCCCGGGCCCCGGCCTCGCCATCCGCGTCCTGGGCGAGGTCACCGAGGAGCGGCTGCAGGTCCTGCGGCGCGCCGACACGATCGTGCAGGAGGAGATCCGCGCCGCCGGGCTGTACGAGAAGCTCTGGCAGGCCTTCGCGGTCCTGCTTCCGGTGCGCAGCGTCGGCGTCATGGGGGACGAGCGCACCTACGAGTCGACCTGCGCCATCCGCGCGGTCGAGTCGACCGACGGCATGACCGGCGACTGGGCCCGGCTCCCATACGAGCTCCTCGCTCGGATGTCGTCGCGCATCATCAACGAGGTGCGCGGCATCAACCGCGTCGTGTACGACGTCTCGTCGAAGCCCCCAGCCACCATCGAGTGGGAGTAGACGCCGCGCCCTCTCCCCGTCCGGGAGAGGCGGCCAGCAACTCACTTACGGGATGACGACCCTCTTCCCTGAAAGGGGAGAGGGGCTCGCGTAAGTCTTTCTCTCCCACCGACATGTCGCATGTTGCGCGCGAAGCAACCGAATGGTCGCGCTGTCCCCTGAACCGGGTATCATCGCCCGCGGAGGCACGGATGCTTCGACGCTCGTTCGCCACGCTCGCCCTGTGCGCCCTCGCCGGCTGCCAGAACTACAACTTCAACCCTGTCGGCAAGTGCGTGATCCAGCCGGGATCGCGACGCGTCGAGGTGGGCGGCGCCGGAACGGCGGACGTCCTCTTCGTCGTCGATGACTCGGGATCGATGGCTTCCGAGCAGGCCAGCCTGGCGCGGAACTTCGGCTCGTTCGTGAACGCGCTGGCGCAGACGCAGCAGCAGCGCACCGCCACCGGGCTCCAGCCCTTCGAGTTCCACATCGCGATCACCACCTCGTCCATCTTCGAGGGGTGGCTCCCCGTGTCGGGCAGTCCGACCTGCACGGGGCAGCCGCTGCAGTGCGCGATCAGCGCGTCCCGGTACACGGGGCAGCCCGCGTCGCTGTCGTGCTCCGACCAGGGCGCGGCGTGCGACGACCTGGTCGAGAACTACTTCCCCAACTTCACGCTCTTCGGGTGCAGCGCCGGCATCGGCACCGCGGGGGCGGCCTACCCACAGGGCAGCTTCGTCGCCGCTCCCGGCAACTCATCCGTGCTCCACTTCACGAAGGACGTCTGGGCCGGCACCACCACCGCGACCGCGTCGCTCGCCACGCTGTCGACGCAGTTCCAGCAGAACATCAACGTCGGGACCTGCGGCTCGGGCATGGAGCAACACTTCGAGGCGGGCCTGCTGGCGGTCCAGAAGGCGCTGGCGGGTCAGCAGCCCAACACGAAGGCCGACGAGTGGCCGCACGCGGGCGCCAAGATGGTGGTGGTGTGGATCGGGGACGAGGACGACTGCTCGAACCCGAACGATCCGACGAAGGCGCTGGCGTTCGACCCCCACAACGGGGCCTCGAGCAATCCGGGTGCGGACGTCTGCATCGCCGACCAGCTGGCGGCGACGCACAAGATGTTCCCGCTCGACAAGTATGTGAGCTACTTCGGGGGCCTCGGCCGCGACTTCGGGGCGGCGTTCATCTACTCGGCGGACCCGACGAGCTGCCAGACCGACCCCACCAATCCGAACATCCGGGTGTGCAAGCCGGGCACCTGCACCTGCCAGTGCCCCGCCTCGTGCGCGAGCTGTGGCCCGACCGCCGCCGGCGCGTGCAACATCCCGAGCGACTGCTCGGGGAAGATCCCAGCGCTCGCCGTGCCCGGCGGGTCTCGTTACGCCGAGCTCTCGTCGCTCTTCCGCGGCCAGGGCAAGAGCACGTTCGAGGGCTCCGTCTGCGACGCCGACTGGGGCACGACGCTCAAGGGCATCGCGCAGCTCGTGACGCCCAAGGACCAGATCACGCTCCCGACCCAGCCGGCGGCATCTGAGGTGGCGCTGCTCCGGATCGAGAGCGCCGACGGGAAGACGTCGCGCTACTGCACGGGACCCGCGACCACCCAGGCCGAGCTCACCACCGACGACTGGTACTTCGTCGACTGCAGCACCGGGGCCCCGGTGCTGAGCGGGACCACCACCTGCATCAAGATCAACCACGCCACCCAGCACTGCGAGCCCAACGCGGGCGAATCGTACGTCGCGCAGTACCTGGGCGTCGTGCCCTCGCCGACCGATGCCAACCCGCTCGGCGGGTGCGACACGACCAAGAACGCGAGCGATTGCCAGGCGTTCCTGGGCGGCGCCCTCACGGACTGGCAGTGCACTCCGATCGGCACGACGGGCCGCGGTACGTGCACCTGCGCCGGGACGCAATGACCGCGAGGCTGTCCGCCCGCACGCCTCCGCTCGCCTCGGCGGCCGCCGCCCTCGTCGCGGCGCTCGCGTGCGCCTGCGAGAGCGCGCCCGCCGGGGCCGTCACGCAGTGCCAGACCACGACCCTCGTCCCCGACGTGCCGAAGACGGACATCCTGTTCGTGGTCGACGACTCGGGGTCGATGGCGGCCGAGCAGAGCTTGCTCGCGGCGGGCTTCGGGCAGTTCATCGATCGGCTGGCGACCCTGCCCGTGAAGGGGTCGTTCCAGATCGGGGTCACGACGACGTCGGTGGATTTCCCGGTGACCGCGAGCAACGCGCAGGGCTACGTGCTCGGGACCACGTATCCGAACAGTCGGCCCTATCCCCAGGGCGCGCTGGTCGCGGCCTCCGGCAAGAAGATCCTGGATTCGTCCTCGTCCACTCTGATCCAGGACTTCCAGGTGAACGTGAACGTCGGCACGCTCGGCTCGGGGAAGGAGCAGGGGCTGCGTGCGGCGCTGCTGGCCGTCACCGATCGCGTCTCCGACGGGTCGAACGCCGGATTCCTCCGCCCAGGCGCCCGCCTCGCCGTCATCCTCGTCTCGGACGAGGACGACTGCTCCGACCCCGCGACGCCGCCGGCCCTCATCTACTCGCCCAGTGGTCCGGACCGCTGCCATACCGCCGCGGACCAGGCCCTGCTCCCGGCGGTGCAGACCTACCTCGACGCCCTCCGGCAGCCGCTCGCCGGCGAGAAGCGCGACCTCATCGTGGCGGAGCTCGTCGGCGTGGATCCGCAGACGAAGCAGCCGGTGCAGACGCTCGCCTGTAACCCGACAGGCGGTTATGGCGGCTACCGCTACGTCGCGTTCGCGCAGGGCGTGAAGGACGCGGGTGGGCAGGCGCTCGTCGACGACGTGTGCCAGGGGGACTTCACCTCGACGCTCGACGCGATCGCCGGCCTCATCGCGACCCAGACGGTGCCGATCTCTCAAGTCCCGGCCGACTGGCACCTGCTCGTGGTCAGCGTGAGCCGCGCGGCCGGTGCAACCGTCGCCTGCAAGGTGGGGCTCGAAGGCGATCCGTCCGCGGCGGGTGCCGACGTGGTGTACACGCCGCCCCGCGAGGGACGGCCGGCCTCGCTCACGTTCGGGGGCGCCTGCACG
>DATLJU010000213.1:0-30037 GCA_035538735.1 Anaeromyxobacteraceae bacterium
GTGCGCCTCGGGGGCGACGTCGTGTGCGGTCGCGAAGACGCGCTGGATCTCCGGCGGCACCCCTGGCACTCCGCGCGCGCGGCCGTTGGCCAGGAGGCGCGGGACCGCGCCCTCGGCGCCCAGCGCCCGCAGGCGCGAGAGGAGCTCGGGGTGCTCCTCCTCCAGGCTCACGCCGCCGAGCGCGTGCCGGACGTAGGCCACCGCGAAGAGCGGCTCCACGCCCGAGGAGCAGCCGGCGATGACCGAGAGCGTCCCGGTAGGCGCCACGGTGGTGACGGTCGCGTTTCGGCGAGGCCGCGCCCCCGCCCGCGCCAGGGCGCTCGTCGCGAAGCCAGGGAACGGGCCGCGCTCGACCGCGAGCGCCTCGCTGGCCGCGTGCGCCTCCGCCTGCACGAAGCGCATCAGCTCGTCGGCGAGCGCCAGCGCCCCCGGCTCGTCGTAGGCGACCCCCAGCTTCACGAGCAGGTCGGCCCAGCCCATCACGCCGAGGCCGATCTTCCGGTTCCGCGCCGAGACCGCGGCGATCTGCGACAGCGGCCAGGCGTTCACGGTGAGGACGTCGTCGAGCATCCGCACGCCGTCGCGAACGCAGGCGGCCAGCGCGTCCCAGTCGACCGCCCCGCCGCGGGCGAAGCGCGCCAGGTTGATCGACCCGAGCGTGCACGCCTCGAACGGCAGGAGCGGCTGCTCGCCGCACGGGTTCACCGCCTCGAACCGCGCCAGGTCGGGGGTCGGGTTCGCCGCCTCGACGCGGTCGAGGAAGACGAGCCCCGGCTCGCCCGACGCCCAGGCCGCGCTGGCGATGCGCTCGAGCAGCTCGGGCGCGGCCATCTCCGCCACCCGCGCGCCGGTCCTGGGGTGGCGCAGCGGCCACGGCGCGCCGCGCTGCGCGGCGAGCATGAACGCGTCGCTCACCGCCACCGAGATGTTGAAGTTCTCGAGCCCTAGCCCTCGCTTCGCGTCCACGAACTCCAGCACGTCGGGGTGGTCGACCGACAGCACCGCCATGTTCGCGCCGCGCCGGACGCCGCCCTGCTTGATCGTCTCGGTAGCGGCGTCGAAGACGCGGATGAATGACAGCGGCCCGCTGGCCACGCCGTGGGTCGTGCGGACCAGGTCGCCCTTCGGCCGGAGTCGCGAGAAGGAGAAGCCGGTCCCGCCGCCCGACTGGTGGATGAGCGCCGCCCACTTGAGCGCGTCGAAGATCGAGGCGAGGTCGTCGTCGACCGGCAGCACGAAGCAGGCGGCGAGCTGCCCGCCCTCGCGACCCGCGTTCATGAGCGTCGGCGAGTTGGGCAGCAGCTCGAGCGCGGCCATGCGCGCCTCGAACCGCTCCGCCCACGAGGCTCGCTCGCCCGGCGGCTCGGCGGCTGCGAGCGCGTGCGCCACCCGGCCCCACAGCGCCTCCGGAGCCTCGATCAGCGTGCCTGCGTCGTCGCGGAGCAGGTAGCGGCGCTCGAGGACCGCGCGGGCGTTGTCGGTGAGCTTCGCCATGGGGCTTTTCTAGCGCCGGACGCGCGACGCCGCCCGCCGCGCCGGTCCATTCCCGCCCGCCCCACCACGCCGCGCGAGCGGACGCGGCGCTTGCGATGCAGGGCTCGCGATGCAGGGCTCGCTCCATCGCCTGCCGCGCCGCCGCCGTGACGCGCGGCGGGAGAGTGCGCCCTTGCCCTGCGCGAGCACCGCTCCCAGGTTACCCCCTGAAGAGAGGGAGCGATCATGCCGCACAAGGAGAAGGGTCACAGCAACATGACGGTGCGCGAGGCCGGCCGGCTCGGCGGTGAGGCGCGCAAGCAGCAGCTCGGGAGCGAGGGATACTCGGAGCTCGGCCACAAGGGCGGGCAGCGCGTCCGCGAGCTCATCGAGGAAGGCAAGGCCGCCGGCCGCGGCGCCGCGCGCGAGGAGTCGCACGGCACCGGCGCGAAGCGCGAGTAGGAAGGCAGGCGCTTGTGGCGGGCGGGCGCCGGTGCGATACCAGTCGGCCATGCGCCGCGCCCTCGCCCTCAGCCTCGTCCTCGCCGCCTCGGGTTGCTATCCGCGGGCCTCCGTCCCCGACACCGAGCGCCAGAAGTCGTCGCGCGAGCTCGAGGGTCAGCAGCGGTTCGCGAAGGTGGCGCTGTACGTCGGCCCGTTCTTCGGGGACGCGACTCGCCTGCTCGCCTCCGATCAGCCGCTGGACGAGCTCGATCTGCTGCAGAACGGCGCGGGCGAGACCATCGCTCCGCCGCGGGCGGAACGTATCCTCGCCCCCGGGACGCCGCTGCGCATCGAGAAGGTGGAGTTCCCCACTGGCTGGATCATCGCGCGGCGGGTGGTGATGACGCCGCGCTATCACCCGTGGGTCTTCCTTTCCCTGCAGGGCGAGCCGCGGCCGGCCGTGCTGGTCCTGCCGCAGACGCTCGCCACGGCCGAGGACGTTCGCGTCGAGCTCGAGCGGTACCTGGGCGGCCCCGAATCGGCGGCCGCCTACGAGGTCCTCCCCGAGCCGCAGCACGCCGCGGTCGCGAAGAAGCGGCTCGTCGAGGGGATGACCGCGCGAGCCGTGGAGATGGCCTGGGGCTATCCCGAGAAGAAGATCATCGACCGCCCCGCGCGCACCGAGACGTGGTCTTGGGCGGACGACAGGCGGAAGGCGTACCTGCAGGAGGAAAAGCTGGTGCGGTGGGAGCCCTTGCGCTGAGAGGGCTGTCCAAAAACGCCCGTCCCGTCGCCGCGGCGAGCGATCCGCGGCGCATCGCTTCGTTGCTCCTCCCTCACATCGCCTACGGCTATGCTCGGTCGTCGCACCTCGCCGGGCACCCGCGCCGCGCTTCGATCATGCGCGGCGTGGGTGTTGCGGCTCGCTCTGTCAGCGGCGGTCGCGCCCGCCGCGCCGGCGATCTCCGCGGTCGCGTCCGCCGCCGCGCGACGGCGGCTGGGGCGTGACCCCGATGGCGACGCAGAAGACGTGCCCGGCCTGGATCTGCCGGACGACGTCCGCCTCGCTCGCGACCGGCTCGCGGAAGAGCGTCGCCGCCTTGCCGACGTCTTCGAGAATGTCGTGGGCTCCGGAGCCGCCCACGCACGGCAGGCTCATGTGGTCGGCCGCCTCCACCGCGAGGTCGTTGGCGGGCCCCTTCCGGCGTGCGCACAGCCCCTCGACCGCGGAGAGCCCCTCGAGCGCGAAGATGAAGTCACCGCTCGGGCGATCGATGCTCTTGTCGTACGGGTGGGCGGCGACCACCACGGCCCCCAGCTCGCGGACGCGCTGCACCACCTCACGCACGCGCCAGGGAGTGCTCCCGAACATCTGCGGCGGCGCCGGGACGCGGGCGGGGTCCGGGAAGTAGCAGAGGTAGTGCCCGTGGTCGGTCACGAGCTCGGCGCCGACCAGCGCGAGGAGGCCCTCCTCGCGCCCGGCGGCGCGCACCTCCTCCAGGCCGTCGAGCGTGTTGACGTCGGTGACCACGACCCCGTCCAGGCCCGCCGCCTTGGCACGGCGGACGATGTCGCGCGGCGCGAGCGCGCCCCCGGGCGAGTGGTGGCTGTGGACGTGCAGGTCGATGAGCATGGCGTGGCGGCGGATTATCACGCCCGGCGCGCGTCCGCCAGGCCGGGGAGGCCAGGCGGGAGGCTAGGCGCGAGCCGTCCGGTGGCGCTCGACGTCTTCCTCCGCCGCGCGGATGAGGTACCCCATCAGCATGAGGCTGGAGGTGTTCTCGAGGACGCGCTCCGGGTCGCGCGAGATGAGCCGCGCGCTGTACGAGAGGAAGAACTGCGCCAGCTCCTCGCCCGCCTCGCGCTGGATGAGCGCGTTCAGGACCGACGAGTCCATCGAGCGGATGCGGTTGATGAACTCGACCGCGAAGCTCTTCTTCCCGTCAGTGATCGGCGAACTGGTGAGCGTCCGCATCATCTCTCCGCCTCGCCGCGGCTCGTTTTGCGGCTCGTTTTGGGGAATCTAGGCAGCCAGCGCTCGCATACGTACCCCCCTGCCCTCCCAAGTCGGGCCACGCACTTTTCTCCTGACGCGTCCGGCGGTTGCGCGCAGCAATCCTTTGACAGCTCGAAAAACCGCATGCCATACTCGAGTCGAGTCCTTCCCCCCGGGGGTGAGGCGTGAGTGGGTCCGAGCAGGGGAGCGGCGTGCATTTCACCGGCGTGAAGGTCTTCTCGGCCACCAAGGCCAAGGAGCGCGAGGAGCTCGGCGATCACGTCACCCGCTGGCTTCGCTCCAACGCGGACCTGGAGGTGGTGGACCGGGTCGTGACGCAGTCGTCCGACAACGAATTCCACTGCCTCACCATCGTGCTCTTCTACCGGCAGCGGTCCGCGGCCTAGCGGCGGGCTCCGGCTGGCGGGCCGAATACAAGGGTTCCATGAAGCTCAAGCAGCGGCCGGAGGATTTCTCCGTCACGGAGTCGTGGCGATTCGACCAGGATCCGCGCGGCGGTTGGTTCGTCTACCTGATGGACAAGCAGAAGCTCTCCACCTTCGAGGCGGTGGAGCGCATCTGCGCGCGGGCGGGCGTGCAGCCGGCCGAGGTCAGTTACTGCGGGCTCAAGGACAAGCAGGGGCGGACCACGCAGCTCGTGGCCGTGCACCGTAAGCCGGTCGAGCTGCAGGACGCCGATCTCCGCCTCAAGCCGCTCGGCCGTACGGGGGGGCCCCTCTCGGCCGCCAACACCACCTCCAACCGCTTCGCGGTGACCGTGCGCGACCTGTCCGAGGAGGACGTGGCGCGTCTGCCGGCGGCGGTCGCCGAGGTGCAGCGCATCGGGGTCGTGGACTATTTCGACTCCCAGCGGTTCGGCTCGCTCAAGCATGGCCAGGGCTTCCTGGTGAAGGACCTCATGCGCGGCGACGCGGAGGCCGCGCTCCGCAACCACCTCGCCCGGCCCAGCGAGCTCGACCGCACCGCCGACGCCCGCGTGAAAACGTTCTGGAAGGAGCACTGGGGCGAGTGGCGGCTCAAGAACCCCTACCCCGGCGCCGAGCGGTACGCGCCCGTGCTGCGCTGGCTCCGGCTCCACCCGCAGGACTACCTCGGGGCGTTCCTCCGCACGGAGCCGCGCTGGCGGGCGCTGCAGGTGTTCGCGTACCAGAGCTGGCTCTGGAACGAGGGCGTGAAGCAGTACCTGCGCGACCTGGTCGGCGTGGCCCGCCTCGTCTCGATCCGCTACCAGGCCGGCACGCTGCTCTTTCCACGCACCCTCGAGCCGGCGCAGGCGCGGCTGCTGCAGCGCCGCACGTTCCCGCTCCTCGCTCCCGACTCCCGGTTCGATGACCCCGCCGTGGAGAAGGCCGCCCTGTCCGTGCTCCGGCGCGAGGACATGACGCTGGCGAGCCTGCAGGTCCCGGGCGCTCCGCAGATCCACTTCGACCACGAGGAGCGGCCCCTCCTCGTCGTCCCGGGCAAGCTGGTCGTGAGCGAGCCCTCTCGCGACGAGCTCAACAAGGAGCGCCTGCGCGTGAACGTCGCGTTCACGCTCCCGCCCGGCGCCTACGCGACGCTGGTCGTGAAGCGGCTCTTCTGGTGGACGCTGGCGCCGGGACCGGAGGCGAAGAAGCCCGCCAAGCCCCCGCGCCCGACCGCCGAGCAGATCCACGCCCAGCGGCGGGAGACCGGCTTCCTGGCCAAGAAGCGCGCCCGAAAGGCCGCGCGCGCGACCGGCAAGAAGAGCTGAGCCTCGGCTCAGTCGATGTGAAGCGTGAACGAGTCCCAGCCCGGACCATGCCGGGCGCGGGCTCGTTCACGGATCAGCTCGGCAGGGGATCCGCCCACTCCCAGACGAGCACGCCGTCGCGGCGCTGTGTCTGGAGGCGCGAGACGACGTCGCCCACCTCGACCTCGGGCGGGACGTCGAGCGCGACGATCTTCGGGGGCATGGCTTCGTAGGTGCAGCCGAGCGCGAGCAGATCGTCGAGGAATCGCTGGACCTCGTGCCGATCCAGATCGAGATCCAGATCGAGCGCGACGCGCAGCGTGCGGTGGCCGCTCTTGCGCTCGACGTCCCCGAACCGCGCCGTCTCCCCCTCCTCGCGCGCGCGAACCACGTCACCGTGCGACAGGCCGTAGGCGAAGAACGGCGTGCTCTCGACGCGGAAGCGGTCGGAACCGAGCGGCTCCGCCCAGAGCCATTCGTCCTCGGGTCCGTCTGCCGCTGGCTCGCGCTCGAGCGAGACGAGGAGCCGCACGTATCCGCCGGGGGCCTCTTGATCGGCCATCACACCTCCGTGTCACCACCCCGAACTTTGCGTCGCGCCGCTGGGCGCGGCACATCCCCGCGTGGGATCACGGCGCGGAGGCGTCCCGCGAGGACGGGCAAGGGATCGCGAACGAGAATGCGCTGCCCTGGCCCTCCTCGCTCTCGACCCAGATGCGGCCGTGGTGCGCCTCGGCGATCGCGCGTGCGATGGCGAGCCCTAGCCCCGAGCCCGGGTAGCGCGGATGCCGCCCACGGTACCAGCGCTCGAACAGGTGCGGGAGGTCCTCGGCGGGGATGCCCGGGCCGCGATCGGACACGGTGAACACCGCCCCCGCGGCGTCGCGTCGGACCGCCAGCCGCACGCTGCCGCCCGCCGGTGTGACCTGGAGCGCGTTCGCGAGCAGGTTCGTCAGCGCCTGCAGGACCCGGTCGCGATCGCAGTAGAGCGGAACGGGCGCGTGCACCTCCAGCGCGACCGCGACGTTCCGGTCGGAGGCGAGCGCCTGCAGGGCCTCGGTCGCTTCGCGGGCGACGGCGGCGGCGTCGTGCTGGGCCGGCGCGAGCGACAGACGCCCCGCCTCCATGCTGGCGACGTCGACGAGATCGTGGATGAGGCGCCCCATCCTCTCCGAGGTTCGACGCACCGTGGACGCCGCCTTGCGCAGCTCGTCGCCCGCGGCGCCGGCCGGCGCGAGGCGCGCCACCACCTGCGCGCCCATGAGCAGCGCGCCGAGGGGCGTCTTGAGGTCGTGCGAGACGACGGCGAGCACCTCTTCCCGGACGCGGGTCGCCTCCTGTGCCGCCTGGTACAGGCGCGCGTTCTCGAGGGCCGAGGCGCAGCGCTGCGCGAGCGCTTGCGCCACCGCCAGATCCTCCGCGCCGTAGCGGCGAGGGCCATCGGCGACCCCGAAGGCGATGGCGCCCAGGATGCGTTCGCCGACCGCCAGCGGCGCGCCGAGGTACGACCGGAGCCCGAGCCGCTCCAGGATCTCCTGCCGCACCGGGGTGCCGGTCCCTCGGTCACCTTCGACGAATGCCCCGGTCGGGACCTCCGGCATGAGCTCCGCAGTTCCGCTGCGGAGGATGTGCCCCACGCCGTGCCTCGCGTCGAGGTCGATGGGGTAGCGCTCGAGCAGCTCGCGGACGGCGGCGGCGCGAGCAGGGTCGCTCACCTCGGCCGCCACGCTGCGGGGCCGTCCCTCCGCGTCGACCACGACGACGAGCGACCAGTCGCCCATGAACGGCACCGCCAGCTTCGCGACGCGCGCGAGCGTCTCGTGCCAGTCGATGGAGAGCGCGAGCTGGCGGCTCGCCTCGGCGAGGAACCGCTCGACCTCGAGCGTGTGGCGCACCCGCTCCTCGGAGCGGGCTCGCACGACGGCCGTCCCGATCACGTTGGCGGCCGCCTGCAGGAAGCTCGCCTCGTCCGCGCCAAAGGTCCGGCGCACACGGCTCTGCGCCGTGAGGACCCCGAACGAGCGCCCGCCGGGACCGGCCGCGACGATGGGGGCCACCAGGACCGAGGCAGCCCCGGCCTGGATGAGGTGCGACGAGGCGATATCGGGCTCGCTCGCGAGGTCGTCCACCGCCAGCGGCTCGCGCGCCGCCAGCGCGCGGAAGGCGAGCGGCGCCTCCGGACGCGCGAGCACCTGGCCCACCGCATCCCGAGCCCACCCGGCGCCGTTTCGCACCCGGACGGACTCCCCGTCAGGCTGCAGCTCGAGCAGGCTGGACGCGTCGCAGTGCAGCGCCCGCCGCACGGCGGCGACGGTCTCGCAGAGCAGGGCGTCGAGGTCGCCCTCCGCCAGAGCGCGGACCCCGAGCTCCGCGGCGATGCGCTGCGCGTCGGCGCGCGCCTCGGCCTTGCGGCGGCGCGCCTGCGTGTGCCGGTACCCCTCGCGCGCGGCGCTCGCGGCCCAGACGCCCAGGGCGGCGAAACCCACGAAGAAGGCGAGCCGGTGGACGGGGTCCGGTTCCTCCAGCCACGCCGCGCTGGGTGGCTCCCCCGTCTGCATCGCGTAGGCGGCGGCGCACAGGGCGAGCGCCACGAACCCTGGACCGGCGCCGCCGCGCAGACCCGCCAGGAGCACCGCGCCGACGGAGATGAAAGCCGTGTAGGCGCGGAGCGTGCCTCCGACCAACGCGACGGCGCCGGTGGCGACGGCGGCCAGCGCCACGGCCAGCGCGTAGCGCAGCACAGGTGGCTCCTCCCCCTGACCTGCCAGCAACCGCCAGGCGCGGTCGGGACGGCTGCCGCGATCGCCTTCTCTCATCGCGCGCGCCGTGCGCAAGAGCCCTCCTGGCCAGCGAGAAGATCCCGAGCATACACGCCTGGTCCGGACAGGTCATTGACGGCGTGGACGGATCCGCGCAGCTCGCGAAAGCGCCGGCTCAGTTCGGGAGCGGTCCGAGCTGTTCCGCCAGGGCCTCGGCCAAGGCATCGACGGATGCGCGCGCCGGCTGGAGCACCGTGGCGAAGCCGACGGCGCGCAGCTCCGCGGCCGTCGTCGGGCCGATGGCGGCGAGCGTGGCGCGGCCGAGCAGCGGCCGCAGCTCACCGAGCGATTCGACGACGCTCCGGACCGCGGACGGCGAGGCGAAGACGACCGCGTCCAGCGCCCCCTTTGCGAGCGCCGCCGCGAGCGGCGCTAGCGCCTCGGGTGGGGCTGCCACGGTGCGGTAGGCGGCGGGAGCGACGACGATGGCCCCCGCCCGGGTGAGGCCCTCGACGAGCTCCGGACGCCCCTCCTGGGCGCGCGGTACGAGCACCCGCCGGCCGCGGACCTCAGGCGCCAGCGCCGCCGCGAGCGCCTCGCCGCGCGCTTCCGCCGGGACGAGGTCCGGTGCCCGGACGAGGCGCGCCAGCCGCTCGGCGGTCGCGTGCCCGACCGCGGCGAGCTGCGGTCGCGCGAGCGCCGCCGGCAGGATACCCAGCTCGGCCGCGCGCGCGACGGTGCGCTCCACGGCGTTGGCGCTGGCGAAGGCGATCCAGTCGGTGCCGGGGAGATCCCCCAGGGCGGCGTCGAGCTCGCTCCAGGAGGCTGGCGGCGCGAGCGCGATCGAGGGAGCGTCCAGCACCTCCGCCCCGAGCTCGCGCAGCCGCCGCGACAGCGGGTCGTCGCCACCCGCACCGCGGGTGACTGCGACGCGGCGACCGGCGAGCGACGATGCTGACATGGCGGCTAGTGCGGAACCGGCTCGGCGGCGCCCTCGAGCTCCTTCAAAAGCTGCGCGGCGCCGCGCGAGAGCAGGTCCTCGCCGAGCGCCTCCCCCATCGCCCGCGCCTCGGCGACGGGGCCGGTCCGCTCGCCCCGGACCACCCGCGCGCCGTCGAGCGACGCGACCAGCGCGCGCAGCGTCACCTGGCCGCCCGCCACCGTCGCGTGCGCGGCGATCGGAACCTGACAGCCGCCCTCGAGCCGGCGCAGCAGGCCGCGCTCCGCCTCCACGCGGTGGCGCGTGTCGGCGTGGTCGAGCGGCGAGAGGCGCGCGAGCGTGGCCGCGTCGGCGCCGCGCGCCTCGAGCGCGAGCGCCCCCTGGGCCACCGCCGGCAGCATCTCCTCCGGCGAGAAGACGTGCGTCGCGTGCTCGGCGAGGCCGAGGCGCCGCAGGCCGGCGTACGCGAGCACGACCGCGTCGAGTCCCTCCGACGCCTTGCGCAGTCGCGTCTCGACGTTCCCGCGGATGACCTCGATGTGGAGGTCGGGGCGGAGCGCCTTGAGCTGGGCCGCGCGGCGCAGGCTGGAGGTGCCGACCTTGGCGCCCCTGGGGAGCTTCTCCCAGGTGCCGTGCTTCGGCGAGCACAGCGCGTCGCGCGGATCCTCGCGCTCGGGCACCGCCCCCACGACGAGGCCGTCGGCCAGCACCGCCGGGAGGTCCTTCATGGAATGGACGGCGATCTCGGCGTCCCCGGCGAGGAGCGCGTCCTCGATCTCCTTCACGAACAGGCCCTTGCCGCCCACGCGGGCGAGCGCCACGTCGAGGATCTTGTCACCCTTCGTGACGAGCTCGTGGAGGCGGACGTCGAGCCCCGGCTCGCGCGCGCGGAGCAGGTCGGCGACGTGGTGGGCCTGCCACTTGGCGAGCGGGCTGCGGCGGGTCGCGATGCGGATCATCTCTTCTCCGGGAGTGCCATCATGTGGACGGAGGGCGGTGAGCCCTCCGCGCGGGGAGCGGCCTCGTCGGCCAGCCCCTCCTCGATGCCAAAGAGCTCGGCGGCGGCGCCGGGCAGCGTGCTGTCTCCGTTCGAGGCGGCCTGCTTCAGGCGCGACGTGGGCCCGTGCAGGAGCTTGTTGACGATGGCGCGCGCCATCGCCTCGACGCTCCGGCGCCCCTTCTCGTCGAGCTTCTGGCCGACCTGCGCCAGCGTGCGCTCCGCCTCCGCGAGCGCGATCTCCTCCGCTTGCCGGCGCAGCGCCGCCAGGACCGGCAACGCCGCGCGCGCCTCGCGCTCGGCGGAGAAGGCCATCACCTCCGCCTCGACGATCGCCTCGGCCCGAAGCGCCTCCTCGGCGCGGGCGGTCTTCGTCGCCTGGACCACCTTCTGCAGGTCGTCCATGTCGTAGGCGAACACGTCGGCGATCTGGCTGCAGCCCGGATCGACGTTGCGCGGTACGGCGAGATCGATGAGGCAGAGCGAGCGGTGGCGCCGCGCCTTCATGGTCGCCTGCGTCAGCTCGGCGTCGATGACGTAAGTGGGCGCGCCGGTCGAGACGATGACGACGTCGGCCTCGACGAGCAGCTCCGGCAGCTCGTCCCAGTCGCGCGGGTGGCCGCCGGTCTGCTCCGCGAGAGCCACCGCCCGCTCGCGCGAGCGGTTCGCGACGAGGACGCGGTCGGCCCCGAGGGAGGCGAGCGCCTTGGCGGAGAGCGCGCCCATCTTGCCGGCGCCGACGAGCAGGATCGCGCGGCCCTTCAGGTCGCCGAAGATCTTCGCGACCAGCTCGACCGCCACCTGCGACACGGAGCTCGAGCCGCGGCCGATGTCGGTCTCGGTGCGGACGCGCTTGGCGGTGGCGAAGGCACGGTTGCACAGGCGCGACAGGACGGAGCCGGCGGTCTGGGCGGCGCTGGCGAGCCCGTAGGCCTCCTTCACCTGACCGAGGATCTGCTGCTCGCCCAGAACCATCGAGTCGAGGCTCGCCGCGACGCGGAACAGGTGGCGCACCGCGTGCGAGCCCTGCCGCTCGTACAGGTGCCCATCGGCGGTCGAGGCGCGGTCGAGGAAGAAGCGGCGCGCCGGCTCGGCCGAGTCGGCGAGCACGTAGACCTCCATCCGGTTGCAGGTGGAGATCGCCATCGCCTCCTGCACGCCCCCCACCTCGCGCAGGCCGCGCAGCCCCGCCTTGAGCACCTCGTCCTTGAGCGCCACCTGCTCGCGCACCGCGATGGGCGCGGAGTGGTGCGACAGGCCGACGAGGAAGACCTCGCTCACTGGAAGCTCCCCCCGTGCCGGGTGACGTTCGGGACGGCGCCCATCGCGATCATCGACGTGAGCACGAGGACGAACCCGGCCAGGGTGAGGAGCGCGTACCGGCGGCCGTGGATGCCGACGTGCCGCAACTGGACCATCGCGCCGTAGAGGAGCCACACGACGAGCGACGCGACCTGCTGCGGGTCCCAGGTCCAGAAGCTGCCCCAGGCGTTCTTCGCCACCACCGCGCCCGTCACGAGCGCCACGGAGTAGATGGCGAACCCGCTCCGGACGAGCCGCTGGTTGAGGCGATCGAGCGCGTCGAGCGAGGGCAGGCGCGAGAAGAGCGCGCCGAACCGCTTCCCCTTCACCTCGCGCTCCTGCAGCAGGTACATGAGCGCCACGCCGAAGGCGATCGCGAACAACGCCACGCCGCCGATCGCCGTCGCCACGTGCAGCTTGAGCGAGGGCAAGCGGACGACGGCCGGCACCGCGCCGTGCGCGTTCGGGCCGAGGCCGAAGATCCCCGGCAGCACCGACATGAGGACGAGCGGCGTGACGAAGGCGCCCACCGAGGGGATGGGCCAGAAGCGGAGCAGGAGCAGGAACGCGCCGGCGGCGAGCCAGCCGAGGAGGCCGAAGCCGCCCCGGAGGTTGAAGAACTCGTTCCCGCCGAACTCGCTGCACGCGAGGCCGATCGAGATCGCGTGCACGACGAACGCGAGCGCGACCAGCGCGTAGCCGGTCGTCGCGGCGCGGCGGTGCCGCGGCCGCGCGAAGAAGACGACGTAGGCGGCGGCTCCGGCGGCGTAGAGCGCGGTGGCGAGCCTCAGGACGGTGATGCTCATCGGCGTGGCCTTCTCCCTCGCGGCGTTGGGCCGGCGCACGGCCTTACGCCAGCCGGCCTGGCGGGCGCAACCCTTTCGGCACCGGCGCACCCGGTGCGCGTGGTCACGGCCGCGCCCCCGCGGGCGCCGAGCCAAGCTCGCATTCCTGCCAACATGCGAGGTTCACGAGAGATTCTCTAGCAGAAAACGCGCCAGTGCTTGAGCATCGTCCCGCTGCCCTCCGTCCGCGCCCGCCCGAGGAGACGCCGTCGCGAGGAAACCCGGCTGCACCTCGTAGCCGATGTCACCGAGGAGGACCGAGTCGCCCATCCGCTCGGCCCCGAGCCCCCGCAGCTGTGCGTCCGTCTTCACCTTGGCCACCAGCCCGTGCGGGTCGCGGTCGGCGCCGACCACCTCGAGGAAGCGCACCGCAGGCTCGAGCGTGTAGCTGAGCCCCGAGCCAGGCCCCTCGCGGACGGTCATGGTCTGGCCGGCGAACGCGATCCTCCCCTGCCCGGACCAGGCCTCGAGCATCTCCTGGGTGACAAAGAGGAGACCCGCCATCGCCGCTCCCTCCCTGCGACGAAACACCACGTGAGCGCGCGAGGTTAGCACGCTCGCTGCGCCGCTTGCCACCCCGTCGCGTGTCCGTTAAACAAGCGCCATGGCATCGAATGACGTGGTCACCCTCGAGGACGGCACCTTCGACCAGGAGGTGCTGAAGAGCGATACCCCCGTGTTGGTCGACTTCTGGGCGACGTGGTGCGGGCCCTGCAAGGCCATCGCTCCCGCCGTCGACGAGTTGGCGAAGGAGTACAAGGGCAAGCTCAAGGTCGGGAAGCTCGACATCGACCACCACCAGCAGGTGCCTCAGAAGTACGGCATCCGCTCCATCCCTACCCTGCTCGTCTTCAAGGGCGGACGGGTGGTCGACACCATCATCGGCGCAGTGCCGAAGTCGAAGCTCGTCGACGCGGTGAAGAAGGTGGTCGCGTAGTCGAAGGGCTCAGGCGAACGAAGACAACCCAACGGTACGTAGGGCGGGGGCTTGTCCCCCGCCCTTAGTTTACGAACCGTCTACTCGCGACGTTGTTGAGCAGGCCGACGCCCATGAGCACGGCCATCACCGACGAGCCGCCGTAGCTCATGAGCGGGAGCGTGACGCCCACGACCGGGAGGACGCCCGTCACCATCCCCATGTTGATGAAGGCGTGCCAGAAGAGCATCGCCGTCACTCCGATCGCCAGGAAATGTCCGAACCGGTCGCGGGCGTTGCCGGCGATCCCGAGCGCGGAGACCACGAGGGCGTAGTAGAGGGCGAGGAGCAGCAGGCAGCCGACGAAGCCGTGCTCCTCAGCCCACACCGAGAAGATGAAGTCGGTGTGCTGCTCGGGGAGGAACGAGAGCAGCGTCTGCGTCCCCTGCCCCCACCCCTTGCCGAGCCCCTGCCCGGAGCCGACCGCGATCATCGACTGCGTCGCGTGATACCCGGCGCCGAGCACGTCTCCCTCCGGGTTGAGGAAGGTCTCGACGCGCTTCTTCTGGTACGGCTTGAGGTGCGGGTACGCGAACACCGCGCCCGCCAGCACCACGACGCCGACCGTCACCAGCGCCTGCCAGCGCACCTTCGCGAACAGGATCATCGTCGCGCCGACCGCCACCACGATGAGCGCCGTCCCGAGGTCGGGCTGCTTCAGGATGAGCAGCGCCGGAACGAGGGTGATGGCCGCGGGGATCGCGAGTCCGAGCAGGCCGTAGCCGTCCTTGCGCTTGCTGGCGTCCATGTGGAACCAGCGCGCCAGCGCCATGGTCACCGCGATCTTGGCGAGCTCGGAGGGTTGCAGGTTGAGCGGGCCGATGGCGAGCCAGCGGCGGGCGCCCATGACGACGCGCCCCTTGAGCGCGGTCGCGACGAGCAGGAGCAGGACCAGCGCGTAGAACACGTAGGCGCCGCGCATGAAGCGGCGGTAGTCCACGAGACCGATCGCGAGCGCTACCGCGGCGCCTGCGCCCATCCAGGAGAGCTGCGAGATCCAGACCGGGGCGTGGGCGCTGCGCGACGCGGAGGCGAGGTTCCACACGCCGAGCGAGGCGATGCCGAGCACGAGGAAGGCCACGTGCCACGGGTAGTGCGCGAACGCGCGCCGCTGGGAGGCCAGCCCGGCGCGCGGGAGCGAGAGGTCAAGCGCCACGCTTCTCTCCCTGGACCGCGGCCGGCACGGTCGCCGGCGTCTCGAGGTGGGGCGGGGCCGTGGGCACGCCGGGCGCCGGCGCCGCCGCGGGCCGGTCGCGGGGGACCTCGACGCCCGGCGGTGGCGGCGGCCCGAACTGGATCCCCGCCCGCTCCAGCGCGTCGGCGCGCTTCAGCTGGAAGTAATAGCGCATGACCGCGGCGGCGGTCGGGGCCGCGTTCGACGCGCCGAAGCCGGAGTGCTCGTTCAGCACGACGACGACGATCTCGGGATCGTCGGCCGGCGCGAAGGACGCGAACCACGCGTGGTCGCGCTCGAAGTACGACACCTGCGACGCCTTGAGCCGCTTCGCGCCGAGCTTCACCACCTGCGCGGTGCCGGTCTTGCCCGCCGCCACCATCGGCTTGCCGTCGACGACGACGTCCTTGAGCCGCGAGGCGTAGGCGGTGCCGAACGGCTCGTTGACCGCCGCCTCCATGCCCTTCAGGACCTGCGCGCGCGTCCCGGGCTTGATGGGAATCTGGCGGGTCACCACCGGGCCGAACTCCTGGACCGTCTCGCCGTTCGGGTCCTCGATCCGCCGCACCACCTGCGGCTTGAAGACCTTCCCGGTGGCGAGCGCGCCGTAGAGGACGACCTGCTGCATGGGCGTCACGTTCACGTCGCCCTGCCCGATGGCGATGTTGAGGGACATGCCGTGCTGGTAGCCGCCGGCGAGGTGGCGGTCGTGCCACGCCTCGTCCGGCATGACGCCGGAGATCTCGCCCGCCAGGTCGAAGCCGGTCGGGCCGCCCAGGCCGAGCAGGTGCGCCCACTTCGCGATGGCGTCGGTGCCGAGCCGGTCGCCGAGCGCGTAGTAGAAGACGTCGCAGGACGCGCCGAGCGCGTGCTCGAGGTCCACGTTCCCGTGGCCCTTCTCCTTGTCGCAGCGCCACCGGTGGCCGCCGAGCGTGTAGTGGCCGGGGCAGTAGATGGTGCCGCCCGGCTTGAGCACGCCGTCCTCCAGCGCCGCGATGGAGGTCACCACCTTGAAGGTCGAGCCGGGGTGGTAGTGCTCCTGGATGGCGCGGAACAGCTCGGGGCGGAGCGGGTCGTCGTGGATGACCTTCAGCTCGGCGCGGGAGATGCGGCCGGAGAGCTTGTTCGGATCGGGCGAGGGCCGGTCGACGAGCGCGAGCAGGAAGCCGGTCTTCGCGTCCATGACGAGGACCGCGCCGGCGGTGGCCGGGAAGAACTTCTCGGCGAACTCCTGCAGCCGCCAGTCGATGGAGAGGACGAGGTTCTGGCCCGGCCGCGAGGCCTCGAAGCGCTGGTCCTCCGGGATGAGGTCCTCGAGGTCGCCGCCCTTGGCGTTGCCCTTCGCGTCCACCACCACCCGACGGCGCCCGTCGACGCCGCGGAGGTGCGACTCCCAGCGGCGCTCCAGGCCCCGCCGGCCGATGTAGTCGCCGAGCTGGTACTGGAGCTCGCCGTCGTTGCGCTGCTCGATCTCGGCGTTGGCCTTCTTGAGCTCGTCGGCGCCGATCTCGTTCATGTAGCCGAAGAGGTGCCCGCCCCAGGCGCCGTAGCGGTAGTTGCGGTGCGGCGCGGGGATGACGTCGACGCCGGAGAGCGCGCCCGGCACCCGGTTGGCCTCGATGATGTCGAGCTCCTCGCGGGCGATGTCCACCTTCACCGTGAAGGGCCGGAAGCGCTCCAGGCCGCGCGCGGAATGGAGCCGCTGCTGCGACCGCTCCAGCTCCTCGTCGGTCAGCGACAGGAGCGTGCCGAGCTGCCCCAGCAGCTCGTCGCACTGCTTTCCGCAGAAGTACGGCGTGAGGGTCACGTCGTACGAAGGGCGCGAGTCGACGAGGATCCGGTGGTTTCGGTCGAGGATGAAGCCGCGGTCCGCCGGGACGCGCAGCTCCTTCACGAAGTTCTCGTCGGCGCGCTCCTTGTATTCGTCTCCGCGCAGGATCTGGAGCTGGTAGAGGCGCACCCCGAGCACGAGGAACGCGATCGACGCCACCACGGTCATGATGGCGGTGCGCGGCCGGAGCTCGGCCTGGGCGGTGTTCGGGGCGGTGGCGGTGGGGACGCGGACCATCTCTTTTTCAGGGTCTCCGGCGGAGGGCGCAGCCGGGCGATCTCCTCATCGGAGGAGGCCCGGCTCCTCGCGCGCGAACAGGCCGTCGAGGCGCCGCATCCCGAGGAGCACGAGCGGGGATAGCGCGCCGGTGAGGCACGCGTCCACGAACACGCGGCCGAGCAGCCCGAATCCGGGCGCCGTCTCGACCGGCGACACGGCGCGGGTGAGCAGCAGCGCCCCGACGCCGAAGAGGAAGGCACCGACCGCGGTGATCACCGCGAAGCCGGTCTTGCCGTGGATGGACAGGGCGGCGCCGGCGAGGCGGCTCCCGAGGAAGAGCGCCACCGCGAGGAACGTCATGAGCCCCTTCGGCCCACCCGCCATGAGGTCGAGGACGTACCCGACCGCCGCGGCGCCGACCGCCCCGTCCACGTTCCCTGCGAACAGCCCGAGATAGACCACGACCGGCAGCGCGAGCGAGAGGGAGACGGCGCCGCCGCCCAGGTAGCGCAGAAGCGCGGCCTGCACCGACACGAGTAGCAGCGCGGCGGCGAAGGCGAAGACGGGCTTCAAGGCTTCGCCTCCGCGGCCGCGGTCACGCGGCCCGGGGCCGGCACCGGACCGGCCTCGCCGCCCCCGACGCCGGTCACCGCGGTCGCGGCTGCCGCCGTGCGCGCCGGCGCGGCGTGAGCCGCGGCCGCGGGCACGGCCTCGTCGGTGCGGCGGTCGAAGGAGGTCATCACCAGGACCTCCTCGACCTTCGTGACGTCCACGGCCGGCGCGACGTCGGCGCGCTGGTAGAGGCCCTGGCCGCTGCGCTTCAGCCCCGTGATCCGCCCCACCGGCAGACCGCGCGGGAACACGCCGTCCGTGCCGGAGGTGACGAGCACGTCGCCGTCCTGCATGTCGTCCGAGCGCAGCGCGTACTCGAGGCGACACGCGTCCGGCGCGCCGGTGCCGCGGACGTTGGCGCGGGCGCGAGAGCGCTCGACGCGCACCGCGATCGAGCTGTTCCGATCCGACAGCAGCAGCACGTCGGAGGTCGTGTCGGTGACGGCGTGGACGCGTCCGACCACCCCCTGCGCGACCACGACGGGCATCATCCGCGCGACACCCTCGCGCGCGCCGCGATCGAGGGTGACGAGCTGCAGCCCCTTGGGATCGAGGCGGACGCCGACGATGCGGGCGCCAACGACGCGCCGGTCGGGCACCTCGCGGGCGAAGCCGAGCAGCCGCCGCAGCCGCTCGTTCTCCTCGCGAGCGCGAGTGAGCTCGAGCTGGTCGAGCTTGAGGGCCGTGGCCTCGTGCTGCAGCGCCAGCGCGCGAGCGTGCGCGCCCCGGAGCCCGACGTAGCTGTTCCAGGTCTCGATCGCGCCGCTGATCGTCCAGCCGATGGCCTTCTCGATCGGCCCGGTCAACGCCAGGATCACCCGATCGAGGCGCGTGCGCTCGCTCGGGTGCTTGGCATGAGCAAAGAACACCCCGAGCGGCAAGACGAGCAGCAGGCAGACGAGGATGAGCTCGCGATAGCGCTTCAGCAGTCCGACCACACCGGCTCCCGGGCGCAGCCGTCCGCCGCCCCCCTCGGTTCCAAAAACCCTTGCATTTTAGCGCATCTCGACTAGGGTGCAACCTTCCTCAAGCGGCCCGCAACCGGCGGTATCGCCGCGTTCAACAATCCGGAGCGCCGTTCCATGCTCGACACCCTGAGGGCGAACTCGCGCAGCGTCCTCACCTACGTCCTCTTCGGCATCATCATCGTCGTGTTCGTCGTCTCGTTCGGGCCTGGCTCGAAAGGGTGCAGCGGCGGTGGTGGCGCACCCCAGACCTGGGCGGCCAAGGTGAACGGCGAGGTGGTCTCGCCCACCGAGTTCGACCAGCAGTACGGGCAGCTGGCGCGGATCTACCAGCAGCAGGGCGCGCCCGACCTGAACGCGCTCCTCCAGACGCGGCTCCGCCAGATGGCGATGGAGCAGCTCGTCCAGCGCGAGCTCATCGATCAGGAGGCGCAGCGGCAGGGGATCGTGGTGAGCGACGACGAGGTCTCCGCCGCCATCAAGGCCCTGCCCGCGTTCCAGAGCGAGGGCCGCTTCGACGTGGAGCTGTACCGGCGCGCGGTGACGAGCGCCTACGGTTCGCCGGGGAAGTTCGAGGAGCGGATGCGCAAGGACCTCGCCTACCAGAAGATGGTGGCGCTCCTGCGCGGGGCCGCCAAGGTCACCGACGACGAGGTCAAGGACGCCTGGGCGGCCGAGAACGACCGCGTCGCGCTCGAGCTGGCGCGTTTCCCGTACGCGCTGGCGCGGGCCGAGGCGAAGGTGACCGACGCCGAGGTGAAGGACTACCTCGCCAAGAACGGCGCGCAGGTGGAGGCGTACTACAAGGCGCACCCCGCCCGCTTCGACAGGCCGAAGCGGATGCGCGCCCGGCACATCCTGGTGGCGGTCCCGGAGAACGCCGCGCAGGACGCGCAGGAGGCCGCGAAGAAGAAGATCGAAGCGCTGGCCGAGCGGGTGAAGAAGGGTGAAGCCTTCGGCAAGCTGGCGCAGGAGGCCTCCGAGGACCCCGGCTCGAAGGCGCAGGGTGGCGACCTCGGCTTCTTCGGCCCCGGCGTCATGGCGAAGCCGTTCGAGGACGCCGCCGCGAAGCTCTCGCCCGGCCAGGTCTCCGAGCCGGTCCGGACGCAGTTCGGCTGGCACCTCGTGAAGCTCGAGGCGGTCGAGCCGGCGAAGAAGCAGACGCTCGACGAGGCGAAGCCGGAGATCGCGCGCGAGCTGCTCGAGGGCGAAGCGGCGAAGAAGCTGGCCGCGCAGCGCGCCGACGACGCCCTGAAGAAGCTCCAGTCCGGCAAGAGCTTCGCCGAGGTGCTCCCCGCGAAGGGGGCCCAGGTCAAGGTGGGCGGGCAGCCCATCGTCGCGGAGGAGACCGGGTCCTTCCCGGCCTCGAACGCTCCCAACGTGCCGAAGCTGGGGCCGGCCCCGGAGCTCTTCGCCGACGCGGTCAAGGCGAACGCCGGCCAGGTGCTCCCGCGCGTCTACGACACGGCGGGCGGCCCCGTGGTGGCGCGGGTCAAGGAGCGCCAGCGCGCCGACGCCTCCAAGTTCGCCGAGCACAAGGCCGACGTCGAGTCGCGCCTGCGCCTGCGCCGCGAGTCGGAGCTGGAGCGCGCCTGGGTGGACGCGCTCCGCAAGAAGGCGAAGGTGCAGACGAACGAGGCCTTCGTGCAGGGGACGGCTCGCTCCGGACCGGTCGAGCTCGATTAGCCGCGGCCGGCCGCGCGGCCGCACGCCATGACGCTCACGCTCGCCTCCCAGAGCCCGCGCCGGCGCGAGCTGCTCGGCCAGCTCGGCCTGGCGCTCGACGTGCGGCCCGCGGAGGTCGACGAGACGCCGCGCCCGGGCGAGGAGCCGCGAGCGTACGTGCTGCGGGTCGCGCAGGCGAAGGCGCGCGCGGTGGACGCGCCGGGTGTGGTGCTCGCCGCCGACACGGCGGTGGTGCTCGACGGGCGCATCCTCGGAAAGCCTCGCGACGCCGGCGACGCGGCCGCGATGCTCCGCGCGCTGTCCGGCCGCGCCCACCAGGTCATGACCGGCGTCTGCGCGCGTGGCGGTGGGCGGCAGGAGCTCGTCCTCGTGACGAGCGTGGTCGAGCTGACCGCGCTCTCCGAGCGACAGATCACGTGGTACATCGGGACGGGCGAGCCGCTCGACAAGGCGGGCGCGTACGCGGTGCAGGGCGTCGCCTCCGCGTTCGTGACCGCGGTGCGAGGCAGCGTCTCGAACGTCATCGGCCTGCCGCTCGCGGAGACGATCGAGGTGCTGCGGCACTTCGGGCTCCCGCTGCCCTGGGAGGCGCGGGGATGACGTCGCTCGCCGATCGGCTCGCCACCGTTCGCGCGCGACTCAGGCCCGGCGTGACGCTGGTCGCGGTCTCGAAGACGCAGCCGTCGAGCGCGATCCGCGAGGCCTACCAGGCCGGCCAGCGCGACTTCGGGGAGAACTACGCCCAGGAGTGGCGCGACAAGGCCTCCGAGCTCGCCGACCTCCCCGACCTCGTCTGGCACTTCATCGGCGGGCTTCAGACGAACAAGGTGAAGTACCTGGTGCCGGCGCCGCGCCCGGCCGCGGTGGCGGCGCCCGCGGTGCGCTGGGTCCACACCGTCGACAGGCTCGCGCTGGCGGAGGAGCTGTCGCGTCGGTCGGCGGCGCGGGGCGGGACGACGCGCGTCCTGCTCGAGGTGAACGTCGGCCAGGAGGCCTCGAAGGCCGGGTGCGCGCCCGGCGAGGTCGCCCGGCTGGCGGAGGCGGTGATGCGCCTCCCGGGCCTCGAGCTGCGGGGGCTCATGTGCATCCCGCCCGCCGAGGACGACCCCCGCCCGCACTTCGCGCGCCTGCGCGAGCTGCGCGACGCGCTCGGGCTCGCGCTCCCCGACCTGTCCATGGGGATGAGCGGCGACTATCCGGCGGCGATGGAAGAGGGCGCGACCCTCGTCCGCGTCGGCACCGCCATCTTCGGCGCACGACCCCGCGACTGAAGCGAGGGCACGGTCGTTCGGATGCACCGGGACCGACGGGGGCGTCTCGGACGCCCCCTCAGCTCTCCTTCAGCTTGAGCCGTCCGTCGTCGCTCACGGCGGCGCGAAACTCCTGCCCGCAGTAGCTGCACAAGACGTCGTCGCCGTCGCCGAACCCATCGTCGCAAGGGTTGGTGGCGTCGCACGCCGGGCACTCGAACTCCGTGTAGCGGCGCCGCCGCTCCTCCTCGCGCGGCTCGGCGTCCTCGTCGAAGGCGTATGGGTCGGTGGGCACGGCGGCGATGTTACCGCGCCGGCGCCAGAATGAGCGTCGACTTCGCGCTGGGGAGCGTGGTGGTCGTGCCGAGCGGGTATCGTCCAGGTGGCCCGCTCGCCGCGCGGCGCTAGACTCGCAGCATGCTGCCGGCCGTCCTCGCGCTGGCCCTCGCCGCGCCGGAGTGCGGGCTCCCCCCGCTCGCGGACGCGCCGCCGTTCCGCGTCGGTGAGACGCTCGCTTACGACCTCGACGTGCTGGGCGTGGTGAAGGCGGGCACCGCCACGCTCTCGGTCGAGCCTCCCATCTCACGCGGCACGCTGCTCCCGCTGCGCGCGCGGGTCAGGAACATCTCCGTGTTCGCGAAGGCACGGCACGTGAAAGGCTACGCGCTGTCGTGGGTCGACGCCAGGACGCTCCGCCCGCAACGGTACCTCGACGACGTGGAGGAGGACGGGGTGCGCAAGAGCACCGATACGCGCCTCGATCGCCCCGGCCCGATCACGATGGAGTGGCGCCTCGGCGAGCGCCGCGGCACCACCACCGCCCCGCGCGAGAGGGAGGTCCTGGACCTCCTCTCCGCGATCTACTATCTGCGCGCGATCCGCCTCGAACCTGGCACGCGGCTGTGCTTCGACCTCGTGGCAAACCGCCGCATCTGGCGCCTCGACGGTGAGGTGGCTCCGGGCCACGAGAAGGTGGACTCCGCCGCCGGCTCGTTCGACACGGTCCGGGTCGATGCCGTCCTCACCCGCGCCGACGGCACGGGCGCGCGGAGACCGGTTCACTTCTGGTACAGCCGGGGTGAGCACCGCCTCCCCGTCGCCGCCGTGAGCGAGATCGATCTCGGGCCCGTCCGCGCGATGCTCGCCCGGGTCAGCGCACCGGCGACGCCACCGGCCAAGTGATCGCGATACGGGAGGAAGCCGCCCCGCGAGCTGCGCGGTCCCCGTCGGGGCCTCGGCGAGCTTCGCCCGACGGGGCGGATGGGGCCCCCGCGCCGGCGCACCGGCCGGCGTGGGTCGACGCACCGTCTAGATGAGCCCGCGAGAACGGCGGAGCAGGTCGACGGTCTTGTTGTACTCGACCTCCCAGGCGCTCGTGCCCTCCTGCAGGTGCTTCAGGCGGGCGCGCGCCTCCCGGTCGATCTCCTCGTCGACGTCGAGGTGCTTCTTGAAGATCCCGAAGATCTTCTTACGGAGCGAGGTGTCCTCGGCGTAGACCTCCTCCACGTTCCGCGAGATGAGGAGGAACTCGATCATCTGGCCGATGACGTACTCGATCCCCTCGTCCCCCATCTTGAAGCCGCGGACGTCGGCCATCTCGCGCTTCACCTGGTTGAACCTGGAGTGGTCGTACCCGCGCCGCTCCAACGCCTCGCGGGTGGCGCCGTTCACGCGCTCCTCGGCGGCCAGGTACTCCTTCATGATCGCCGCCATGTCCATCTCGGCGTCCGAGATGCGCAGGGTCTCGATCTCGACGTCGCTGTCCTGCATCAGCGTCTGGATGACCTCGCGTGCGATGGTCGGGATCACCTTGGGGTAGAGGCGCATTTCCGGTTTTCCTCGGCCACGTGAGCGGGCCTTCGGCAGCGGCGGGCGCGACCAGCTCGACGCGCGTAGTTCCGCGATTCAAAAGGTAAAATCGTATAAACCCCGCCCGCTAGGGGTGGCAAGGGAAAAAGGCCCCGGCGGCTCGAAAAAGCGCGTTTTGCCGGGGCGGGTTGACGCTCCGTGTCGCCCACTCGGGTGGGCTCCCGCGCTCGGATGAGCCGCGACCCGCCTCGCCGTTTCCGGTCGCGCATGCCCGTCGGAATCTGCACAGCGGCGCGAAAGGTGAGCGGCTGCCCTTTCGGGCAGCCGCTCAAATGGAACGGGTCCGGCCCGGCGGCCGGCGGCGGGCTACTTGTAGATCGCCATCACGTCGGCGAGCAGCTTGAGCGCCTCCGCCTTCGGTCGCTGGAAGGCGTTGCGGCCCATGATCGAGCCGAAGCCGCCGCCGTCCTTGATGCCCTGGACCTCCTTCAGGATCTCCTCGGTGGCCTTCGCCTCGCCGCCGGAGAAGATGACGATTCGGCGCCCGTTGAACGCCGACTGCACCACGTGCCGCACGCGGTCGGCGAGCGTCTTGATGGGGATGTTGTACTTCTCGTAGACCTTCTTCGCCTCGGGGTGCTCGACCATCTCCTTGGGCGGCTTCACCTTGATGACGTGGGCGCCGAGCTGCGCCGCGATCTGGGCCGCGTAGGCGCTGATGTCGACCGCGGTCTCGCCCTCCTTCGACACGCCGGTGCCACGCGGGTAGCTCCACACGACCACGGCGAGGCCGTGCTCCTTCGCCTCGAGCGTGATCTCGCGGAGCTCCTCGAACTGCAGGTTCCGAGCGTCCGAGGCCGGGTAGATCGTGTAGCCGACCGCGACGCAGCCGAGCCGTTCCGCGTCCTTCACCGAGGCGGTCACCGCCGAGATCGGCGCGCCCCCCAGCTTCGAGAGCGAGTCGGAGTTGTTCAGCTTGAGGATGAGCGGCACCTGCCCGGCGAACTCGGCCGCGCCCGCCTCCAGGAACCCCAGCGGCGCCGCGTAGGCGTTGCACCCGGCCTCGATCGCGAGCTGGAAGTGGTAGCGCGGGTCGTAGCCGTCCGGGTTCGGCGCGAAGGAGCGGGCCGGGCCGTGCTCGAACCCCTGGTCGACGGGCAGGATGACGAGCTTGCCGGTGCCGGCGAGCCTCCCATGCATGAGGAGGCGGGAGAGGTTCGTGAGCGTGCCGGGGTTCTCGGAGGCGTACCAGGAGAGGATCTGCTTCACGCGCTCCGTCATCTTGGGTTCCATGGGCAAGCTCCGGGAAGGGTGGAAAACGGCGGTCGAGTCGCGCCGAACCGGCTCGACGCGCGGAATGTATATCCTCTCCGAGAATGCTCTCAAGGGAGGTTTTCATGGCGCGTGGAACGGGCGAACCCCTGGAGAGGAGCCCCTCGGCCGTGCTCGGGCAGGTGGAGTACCCCATCAGCCGCGACGAGCTCGCGACGGCCGCCGCCGAGGCGGGGTTCGTGCGCGACGCGATCAACTTCCTGAAGTCGCTCCCGGACCGCGTCTACCAGAGCCCAGCCGACGTCCTGCGCGAGTTCGGCGAGGCGGAGGCGCGCTTCGGCATGGGCACGCGTGACGTGCGCCACCGCGGTGACCTGGGGCGCGACGCCGTCGAGACGGGGGCCAATCCTACCCGTCACCCGTGATCCGGGAAGCAGCGCGCGAAGTAACCGCAGCCTTCCGCCCGGCACCGTGATGCGTCGCGGCCGAGCGCCGCCGGGGCAGTCGCGAAGCCGTCGCCGGCGTGGACGGCCTGCGCCAGCCGCGGCGCGTCGCGCGCGAAGCGCCGCAGCTCGGCGTCGGACGGCGTGAGGTCGACCTCGGCGCAGCCGCCGCGCAGGAACTGGAGCGTCGCGCTGACGCGCTGACCCGGGAACGCGCGCGCCGCCGCGAGCGCGTACGCGACGAGCTGCAGCCGGTACCGGTCCGCCGCGCCCGGCCGCGCCAGCGCGTACTTGAAGTCGATGACGGTGAGGCCCCCGCGCTCCTCCAGGAGCGCGTCGATGGCTCCGGTGAGATAGCAGGCGGGCACGCCGTCGCCCTGCAGGCGCAACAGGAACGGCACCTCGCGCCGCAGCCGGCCCGCCGCCGCTGCGCGGGCGAGGCGGCGCGCGGCCGGACCGTCGAGGAAACGGGAGACGTCGGCGGCGATGCGGCGGACACCGGGCGACCGTGGATCGTAGCCGCGGCGCGACGCGGCGCCGGCGAGCTGGACGCGGCGCTCCAGCGGCGGCGCCGCCAGATCCACCTCCGAGAGCATGGCGTGCGCGAGCGTCCCGCGGGCGGTGGCGCGATCCGGATCGTCCTGCGTGGGCCCGCCAGGACCACCGGGTTCGGGGAGCCCGAGCCTCCTCGAGAAGTGGACCCTCCGCGGGCAACGCGCGTGCTCGGCAAGCGCGGTCACGGCGACGCGGACCGCGGGGAGCGGCGCGGGGGTGGCGAGACGTGGAGAGGAGATGGGAGCCGGCGTAGCCGCGGTACTGCCCCCTTTCCCCTCCCTCTCCCCCGGTTGGGGAAAGGGTCGATCACCCAAGGTGACGGCGCGTTCCGTCTCCCTCTCCCCGCCGCCAGGCGGGGAGAGGGCCGGGGAGAGGGGCTCGCGCGCGGTCGGAGTCGCAGTCGGAGTCGCAGTCGTGGTCGCGGTCCCCACCCTGAACGTCCCCGCCTCCGCGACCGGAATCCTCACCGCAAGCTCCGGCCTCGCAGCGAGCCCCGCCTCGATCAGCGCGCGCCAAGTGGCGCCCCCCCTCCCCGCCTCGCCGCAGAGGACCAGCCGGTCGCGCGCGCGGGTGAGCGCCACGTACAGCAGCCGGCGCGATTCGGCGGCGGCGGCGCGACGCCCCTCCTCGCGCGCGGCCTCCAGCGCCGCGGTCCGGTGATGCCGGTCGGCGTCCGGATCGGCGAACGTCGCCGCCAACGTGCCCGACGGGTGGCGGGCCGCGCGGCGGGCGTCACGCGGCGGCGTGGCGCCCAGGTCGGGCACGAACACGACCGGCCACTCGAGCCCCTTCGCCTGGTGCACCGACAGCAGCGCCACCGCGTCCGGAGCCTCGACCGCGGCCTCCGGCTCGCGCGGCGGACGGGCCGCCATGGCGCGGAGGTGGGAGGCGAACGCGCCCGCGCCACCACCGCGCTCGGCGAACCGGCGTGCGAGGGTGAGCGTCTTCAGGAGGTTGGCGCGCCGCCGCTCGCCCTGCGGCGCCGCCAGGTGCGCCGCCTCCAGGTCGAGCAGCTCGAACGCGCGCCGCAGCAGCTCGTCCACCGGGAGGCGATCGACGAGCGCGCGCAGCTCGCGCCAGGCGCGCAGGAACGCGCGCAGTCGGTCGGTCTCACCGTCAGCCGCGGCAGGATGGACCCGGAGCAGCGCCTCGACCGCCGCCTCGGGCTCGACCCGCGCCAGGCTGGCGAGCCCGAGCCGCGAGATCGCGAACAGCGCGCCATCGGACACGGCGCACATCGGAGAGCGCAGCAGCGCGGCCCATGCCAGCGCGTCGTCCGGCGCCGCGAGCGACGCGACCAGCTCGCCCACGTCGCGCACCTCGGCCGCCTGGTAGAAGCCACCTCCGCGGCCGAGGCGGAACGGCACGCCCGCGTCGCGCAGCGCCCGGGCGTAGGTCTCCACCTCGGTGAGCCGCCGGAACAGGATCGCCACGTCGCCGTGGCGCGGCGTCCGGGCGCGCTCGGCGCCGCCTGCGACGCGCTCGCGGACCTCGACGCCGGCGATCCCGGAGACGATGGCGTGGACGCGGTCCGCGATCGCCTGCGCCTCGCGGACGCGCCGCTCCGCGCTCGGTCCACTTTCCCCGTCCTCCAGCAGCTCGCACGCCGGCGTCTGCCCTGGCGGCCGCGTGGCGACGAGCCGGTCCTCCGGAGTGAACGCCAGCTCGTAGGGGCGCGGGTCCGAAGCCCCCGGCTGCATGCAGCGCGCGAACACCTCGTTCACGAGGTCGAGCACGCCGGGGCCGGAGCGGTGGTTCACCGCCAGGCGCAGCGCGCGTCCGGGCGGCGACGAGGCGAGCCGCTCGAGCACGCCGCGGAAGACGGCGACGTCGGCGCCGCGGAACCGGTAGATGGACTGCTTCAGGTCGCCGACCGCCACCAGCACCGGCCCTGGCCCGGCGGCCGGGTCCTCCCCGGCGAGGAGCTGGAAGAGCTCCTCCTGGAGCGCGTTGACGTCCTGGTACTCGTCGACGAGCAGGGCGCGGATGCGGCGGCGCAGCTCGGCCCGGAGCGCCGGATCGCGCCGGAGGAGGTCGCGCGCGCCGGCGAGGAGGTCGTCGAAGTCGAGCGCGCCGGCGGTCCGCTTGCGCGCCGAGTAGCGCGCCTCGGTCTCCGTGACCAGCGCCGCCAGCTCGCGCTTCTGCGGGTCGGCCAGGACATCCGCCGCGAGCGGTCCGAAGGCCTCGCACGCGTCCACGAGCGCCGCCTTCCGGGCCCGGGCCTCGGGCCCGTCGCTCGAGCCCACGCGCCAGCCGCGCACCGCCTCCGCGAGCGC
This sequence comes from Anaeromyxobacteraceae bacterium, assembly GCA_035538735.1. Classification (GTDB taxonomy): domain Bacteria; phylum Myxococcota; class Myxococcia; order Myxococcales; family Anaeromyxobacteraceae; genus Anaeromyxobacter_A. Next base: position 27,557 of record DATLJU010000213.1, read on the forward strand.
CTCGAACCGCGCCAGCGCGGAGGGGCGCAGCGGCCCGCTCCGCTCCTCGCCCAGCGCGTCCACGGCTTCCCGGAGGGCCGCGAGGGCGCGGGCGCCGGTGGCCGTCCTCACCTCCGCCCGCGCCGCCAGCAGCGCCTCCGCCGCCGCCAGCGCGGCGGCGCGCGCCGCCAGGGCCGCGCCCTCGTCGCTCGGCGCAGCCACCACCGGGCTCTCCTCGCCCAGCGTGGCGCGCTCGCGCGCGACCTCGGCCACGAGGTCGACGAGACCGTCGCGCCGGCCGCCAGCGCCGTGCGCCGCCGCGAGGCGCCGCGCCTCGGGTCGCCCGGCGTCGAGCGCCACGAGCAGCGCGCCGCGCGCCGCGTCGCGGCGCCACAGCTGCGCGGTCTCCTCGTCCACCACCTGGAGGTCGGGGTCGACGCCCGCCTCGAGGGCGTGCTCGCGCAGGAGCCGCCCGGCGAAGGCATGGATGGTCCCGACCGCCATCCGCTCGATCGCGGCGAGGCGGGACCTCCACAGGCGCGCCTCCTCGGATCCGGCGGCGGCCACCGCGCGCGCCGCCATCGCCTCGCGCAGCCGCTCCTCCAGCTCGCCGGCCGCCTTCTCGGTGAACGTGATGGCGACGAGCTCCCCCGGCTCGCAGGGCTCCCCGGTCGCCTCGCCCGACATGAGCCGCAGGCAGAGCTCGACGAGGCAGGTCGTCTTGCCCGAGCCGGCGCCCGCCGACACCGCGGTCGGGCCGGTGAGCTGGAACAGGGCGCGGGCCGCCTCGCCCCAGACGATGGGGCCGCTCACGGGGCCTCCTCGGCCACCGCTTCGGCCCGGCACACCGCGCCGAACGCGCAGCCGGAGCATTCGCGGGGAGCGATGGGCAGCTCCCCCCGCCGGATGCTCGCCACCGCGTTCACGACGGCGTCCCCGAACGGCCGTACGCCGAGACCGCGGGCCGCCTCGCGCGCGGGGGAGTCCGCCGCGAGCAGGGGCTCGTCCGCCGCGGCCGCGAAAGGCGCGAGCCGCTCGGCGGAGCGAAGGAGCAGGTAGGTGGCCTCGAGGCGCGTGCGCCCCGGAAGCGCGCGCGCGGCGGCGAGCAGGTAGGCGGGGATCTGGAAGTTCGTCGCGCCGAGCGCGTCGGACTCGAGCTTCTTCTTCCACAGCGGGCTCGCCGAGCTCTTGTAGTCGATCACGACGAGCCGGTCGGGCGACGCGTCCACGCGGTCGAGGCGGCCCTTGAGGCGCACCTCGCCCTCGGGGCCCGCGAAGGCGAGCGGTGGCACCCCGGAGTCGCCCCCGAACCGGTACTCGAGCAGCACCGGGATGGTGCCGTCGGCGGCCTCCGCCTCGGCGCGGACCACGCGCTCGAGCCGCGCCAGGACCGCGGCGCGGCGCCCGGCCCAGAGCGCCGGGTCGCCGGTGCGGCCGTCGCGCTCGAACGAGGAGAAGAGGTCGGCGGCCACGGCGCGCAGCTCCGGCAGCTCGTCCTCGCCGCCGCGGAGCGGGAGGGCGCGGCGCGCCAGCCGCCCCCGCAGGAAGCGCTCCAGGACGGCGTGCGCGAGGCTCCCCTCGTCGCGCGGGTCGATGTCGAGCTCGGCGGCGTCCGGCTCCGCGAGCCGAAGCACGAGCGCGGCGAAGAGCTGGAAGGGGCAGCGCGCGTGCGCCTCGAGCTGCGACGGGGTCCACTCCGCCGGGAGCGCGCGCTCGAGCTCGCGGCACAGCTCGGGCGGGAGCGCACCGGCGTGAGGAGCCGCGCGGCGGGAGGCGATGGCCTCGTCGCGCGCGCGCTCCACCTCTCCTCGCGCGGCCGCCGACGCCGCGCGCGCGCGCAGCTCACCGCGCGCGGGCAACGCCGCCAGCGCCTCGTCGCCGAGGCCCTGCCGCGCCAGGCGCGCCGCCGCCCGCAACGCGGCGGGCACCGTCCGGCTCCGCGGCAGCGCGGGCGCTGCCTCCGGGGCGGCCGGTGGCGCAACCCCGGCGAGGGCCAGGAACTCGAGGGCGAGCGGCGCCAGCGGTCCGCCGCTGCCCTCGGGACCGGGCGCCGCCCAGGTGAGCGCGACGGCCTCTCGCCCGGCGGCGAGCGCGCAGAACGCCGCGTGCATCCCCTCGGCGCGGCGGAGCGGCCCCGGGGTGAGCGCGCCGCGGCCCATCGCGCGGTTCACGGCGGCGCGCTCGGCGTCGCGGAGGAAGAGATCCGGCGGAACCGGGGCCGGGAAGGCGCCCCGGCCGCAGCCGACGAGGAGGGCCGCGCGCGCGGAGAGGCCGGGGGCCTCGGCGAGCGGCCACAGCTCGAGCGCGCCGGCGGCCGGCTCCGGCGGCGGGGCCGAGGACGAGCTCGCCACCGCGGCGCCGAGGAGCGCCTCCCACTCGCCGCCCGCGGCATCGGGCGCGGGGATCGCATCGCGCTGCTGCTGGCGCAGGGACCCGCGGTCGCGGTGAGCCACGTCGCCATCTACAAGCTCGGCGCCATCGCGCTGCCGCTGGCGATGCTGT
>DATLJU010000214.1:0-21262 GCA_035538735.1 Anaeromyxobacteraceae bacterium
AGCGCCCACGACGCCACGGCGCGGTCGTTCCGCAGCGCCGGCTCGTCCTGCGCCGCCGTCCCCCCGGCGAGGGCGCGGTCGAGCAGCAGCCGCGCCTCCCCCGCCCTCCCCTCCCCGAGCGCCACCCGCGCGAGCGCGTGCAGGGCCGCGGCGTCCCCGGCGAAGGCGGCCAGCCGCGGCGCCAGCGGCGAGGCCGGCGCGGGATCGCAGCACCGGAGCGGAGCCACGACGCCGTCGATCACGGCCGCGGGCGCCACGTGGGGCGGAGCGGCCGCGACGAGCCGCCGCGTCCGCTCCAGCTCGGCGCGGGTGCGCACCACCGCGGGGTCGGCCGGGGCGAGCCGGAGCGCGCGCTCGCGGACGGCGAGGCCGCGCGCCGGCGTACCGGTCGCGTCGAGGAGATCGGCGAGCTCGAGCAGCGCGGCCACGCCGAACGACAGCCGCTCCGGCGCCGACGCCAGTCGGTCGAGGGTCACGAGCGCCGCCGCCGAGCGCGCGCCGAGACCGCGCCGCAACGCCGCCAGCGCACCCTCGGCGTCGGTCGCCCCGAGCGCCGCCTGCGCCAGGCGCGCCTCCGCCCACGCGCGGAGCTCGGGCCGGCTCACCCGCGCCGCCACCTCGAACGCAGCTCGGGCTTGCGTGAGGTCCCCCTCGCGCAGGTGATGCTCGCCGAGCGCGAGCCAGCCATCCGCCGCGAGCGGGCTCTCGGGATGGCGCCTCACCAGCCGGCCGAGCCAGCGCAGCGCGTCGCGCGCGAGGCCGATCCGGTCGGCGTCCAATCCGGCGACGAGGAGCGCCGCCGGGGCACGCGGGAACGAGGCGACCCCCTTCGCCTCGTCGAGCGCGCGCACGGCGAGCCGGACCGCCTCGGCGCGGCGCGCGTCGCCGCGGGGCGTCGCCATGACGGGGGGCGGTGTCCGCGCCTCGGCGGCGCGCCAGCGGGCCAGCGCGTCACCATGGGCACGCTGCTCCTCCGCCTCCATCGCCTCCGCCTCGGCGTGGCGGGTCAGGGCGAGGTCGACGAGGATCTCCGGGCGGCGCGGGTCGTCGGGGAGCAGCTCGTCGAGGACGCTCTCCGGGAGCGCGCCAGCGGGCGCAGGCAGCTCGGGTGGAGGCGGCGCGGGATCCTCCGCCGCGGCCCCGGCCGCCGCGAGCAGCGCCGCCAGCACCGCGCCGATCCAACCCGGCCTCCCCACGTCGCGACCTCCTAAAAAACGCGCGCCGCCCCTCGTTCTCGGGGACGGCGCGCGGGAAACGGCCCGGGAGGGCGAAGCTGCTACACCTTCGGCTTCGCGCGCTGACGCTCCTCCTGCTTCTGCTTGATCCGCGGCTGGCCCTTGGCGGCCGTGTTCACGAACACGAGCCCGTCGTTGTGGCCGGGCACGGCGCCCGTGACGAGCAAGAGGTTCTTGTCCGCCTCGATGCCGGCGACGAACAGGTTCTGGATCGTCACCTGATCCGTGCCGTAGTGGCCAGGGAGGTGCTTGCCCTTCCACACCTTGCCGGGCGTCTTGCGCTGGCCGATGGCACCGATGTGCCGGTGGTGCTCGTGAGCGGTGGAGCTGTCGCGCGCGGCGCCCTTCATGCCCCACTTCTTGAAGACGCCCTGGAAGCCGCGACCCTTGGTGATGCCCGTCACGTCGATGCGCTGGTCCGACTTGAAGACCTTGTCGACGGTGAGCACGTCACCCGCCTTGAGCTCGCCGAGGAGCTTCGCGTCCTTGACGCGGACCTCCTGCAGGTGCCGGAAGGCGCCCGTGCCGGCCTTCTTGAACACGCCCAGCTCGGGCTTCGAGAGACGATACGCGTGCTTCTCGTCGATCGGGCCGAAGCCGATCAGGACGGCGTCGTACCCGTCCTTCTCGGACGTCTTGCGGCGGACGACGGTGCAGGGACCGCACTCGAGCACGGTGACCGGGATGCAGTCACCGGCGGCGTCGAAGATCTGGGTCATGCCGACCTTCTTCGCCAGGAGACCTGTAGCCATGAGAGACCTCGCATTGGTCCGCCACGCGCCGCTGGGGCCGGGGAGGACGTGCCTTGGGGAGGGGCCGCGCCGCACGCGGCGACAGCCCGGGGAGCGCTGCTTCTAGCGGACCCCGCCTGCGCTGTCAAGAACGGAAGGCCGCGCCGGGACGGCGGATTTCACGCGTCAGGTCGGGTCGCTCCACAGGCTGGAGCCGGGGCCAGCGACGCCACCTCGGCCAGCAAGGCGTCGATGTCGAACGGCTTGGCCAGAAAGCCTCGCGCGCCGAGCGCCGCCGCCTTCTGCGGATCGCCGTCGGCGGAGATGACGACGATCGGGATTTCGTGGTCCTCGCGCCGGTGGAGCGCCTGCGCGAACGCGGGCCCGTCCATCACCGGCATCATGAGATCGAGCAGGATGAGGAGCGGCCGCTCCTCATCGACTCGCACCAGCGCCTCCCGACCGTTCCTCGCGCGAGCGACGCGGTACCCCTCTCCCTCGAGGATGTCGCACACGGCCTCCAGGATGTCGGGATCGTCGTCCACGACCAGGACGAGCGGAGACCTGCGCCGGAGAGCGACGTCGAGGCTGCTCACGGCGTTTCCGGGCCGGCCGCCGGTGCGGGCGGGACCGTGAGCAGGTACCCGTCCTCCGAGGACGTGAGCGCGCCCCCGAGCGCCTGGGCGACCTTCGTGGCCATGTAAAGCGAGAGGGCGCGCCCGGTGGGATCCGAAGGCGTGCCCTTGTTCGGGACCTCGAGAGCTCCCGGGGGCGTCGTGGCGCCCCGGAAACGCACCGCGACTCCCTCGCTCGACGGCGACACCTCGACCTGCACCGGCGTCTTGCCCTGGGATGCCGCGGCGAGCAGCGCCTCCAGTGCGCGCTCGAGCAGCCCACGATCGGCCCGGACGGCGAGCGCCTCGTCGATCGCGACCGTGGCCGTCACCCCGTTCTTCCCCGCCAGCAGCTCCACCATCTCCCGGAGGCGAACGGGCTCGACCTTGAAAGGAATACCGTCCACGTCGAGGCGCTCGGAGAGGAAGTGGTCCTCGACCAGGAGGCGGAGCCGCTGCAAGGCCCTCAAGCACATGTTCGACAGCTTCTCGCCGCGAGCTCCGGCGCGATCTTCAGGCGCGAGGCGGGCGAGCAGCTCGGCGCTCCACAGGGCGGTCGAGAGCGGGTTTCGCAACTCGTGCGCGACGAATCCCAAAAAACCGCCGCGAGTTGCGGAGCTTGGCTCAGGTGAGGCGGCCCCGCCGCCGCGCTCGGCGCCGCGGGGTTGCTGCCGGTCGGACACGGTGATCACCCGGTGGTGATGTCAGGAGGGCGATTGAGCCACGAACGCCCGGGGCAGACAACGAAAACCGGCCGCAGGCCCCAAACTCTCAAGGCTGTTCATGTCGATAGTCCGGCGCAAGCCCCCCATTGAAAAAATTACTGGCAAAAAACCCAAGGGGGACGCTGCTGCCACCGAACAGACTGTAAGGGTTCCTGTCCCGGTGAGGTCGAATCGGGATCACGGCAGCGCCAAGGTAGCGGAATCTCGATCGTACGCACCTCGACCCATGTTGGCACCTCGGTTGCTACGCAGACCCAGGTCAGCGTCGTACCCGCCAGCGACATGGAGGCGAGATGAAGAGAGACACCCTTCCCACCGCGGCCAGCTCCCTCGAGCTCTACCTGTCGGAGATCAATCAGTTCCCGCTCCTGACGGTGGAGGAAGAGCAAAACCTGGCGCGGCTGTACCGGCGAAAGGGTGACACCCGCGCCGCCCACCGCCTCGTGACGGCCAACCTCCGCTTCGTGGTGAAGGTCGCCTACGAGTACCGGTCGTACGGCTTCAAGATGGCCGACCTCATCCAGGAGGGGAACATCGGCCTCATGAAGGCGGTGCAGAAGTTCGATCCGGACAAGGGCATCCGCCTCATCTCCTACGCCGTGTGGTGGATCCGCGCCTACATCCAGAACTACATCCTGAAGTCCTGGTCGCTGGTGAAGCTCGGCACCACGCAGGCCCAGCGCAAGCTCTTCTTCTCGCTCGCGCGCACGAAGCGCGAGCTCGACAAGATGAGCGCCGAGCACGGCTTCGACTCGGACGGCGAGAACGCCGCGAAGATCGCGAAGAAGCTGAAGGTGAAGCCGGGCGAGGTCGAGGAGATGACGCAGCGGATGGAGGGGCGCGACCTCTCCCTCGACGCGCCCATGGGCGACGACGGCGGCTACTCTCACGTCGACTTCGTCGTCGGCTCCGCGCCGACGCAGGACCACGAGCTCTCCTCGGCGCAGGAGCAGACGATGGTCCAGTCGCGCATCGGCGAGGCGCTCGCGCGCCTCGACCAGCGCGAGCGCTACATCATCGAGCAGCGCGTCATGAGCGATCGGCCGATGACGCTCAAGGAGCTCGGCGAGCACTTCGGCTTCAGCCGCGAGCGCGCTCGCCAGCTCGAGATCCGCGCCAAGGAGAAGCTGAAGCAGGAGCTGCACGCGCTCGCGGTCGAGATCGACTGGCCGACGGACGGCACCCCGATCGACATCGACGACCGCGCCATGGCCTGAACGGAACTTCGGATAGGGTCGCCGTCCGGCGACCTGCTGCGTGCGACGCCCGCCGTCTCCCCCGGTGGGCGTCGCTTTTTGTCTGCGGTCCGAGGAGGCGGGCACCCGCCGTTCGGGTCGCATTCGTCCTGGGGGCGACGTCCGGTGCTACCCTCGTCCGCCGGGCGCGCCGGAGCGAGCGCCTTCACTCGCGGAGGTTCCACTCATGGCCGAGAAACGCGTCGGTGTCGTGCTGGCGGGCTGCGGTTTCCTCGATGGCAGCGAGATCCAGGAGGCCGTCGCGACGCTCCTCGCCCTCGATCGGCGCCGGGCGAGCGTCGTCGCGATGGCGCCGGGCGTCCCGCAGATGCACGTGATCGATCACGTCCGGAAGGAGCCGGAGGCGGGCGAGCGCCGCGTGCTCGCCGAGTCGGCGCGCATCGTGCGCGGCGACATCCGCGACCTCGCGGCGGTGGGCGCGCGCGACCTCGACGCGCTCCTGGTGCCGGGCGGCTTCGGCGTCGCGAAGAACCTGTGCTCCTACGCGACAGAGGGGCGCTCGATGCGGGTGAACCCGGACGTCGAGCGGCTCGTGCTCGAGATGCGCTCCGCGCGCAAGCCGATGGGCTTCATCTGCATCGCGCCGGTGATCGCGGCCAGGATCTTCGGCCGCGAGGGCGTGAGGGTCACCCTCGGCGATGACCCGGCGGTCGCGGCCGACGTGGAGTCGTTCGGCGCGAAGCATGTCGCGTGCAAGGTGGAGGACGTCTGCGTCGACGAGCGACTCAGGATCGCGTCCACGCCGGCCTACATGCTGGGGCCGAGCGTCGCCCCGGTGTCGGCGGGGATCGACAAGCTCGTCTCGGCCGTGCTCGAGATGGCCTGACCCGCGGATCCCCGGCGATCCCCGAGCCCGGCCGCCCGGACACCGCGACTATTTTGGGGTGCGGCAATTGACCACGGTCAATTTTGCCGGGGTGGTAACTTTGCGACCACCCACCCCGTTGGCCCCGCGATCCGCGCGTCAACGCGAATCGGTTTGCGATCACGCCTCAACCACTGCTGGTTCGGGCGTGACCAGCCGAAGGGCCGTGCAATCCCTCGTCGGCGTCTTCAATGCGGCGAAATGCCGCGCGTAGACTCACGTCCGTCGCCGCCGCCGCGCTAGCCAGGCCGCACCGAGGCGAGGCGGATGCCGTGCGTTCATCGTCGATCCTTCTCGCGGCGACCCGATGCGAGCGCGGGTGTGAACCTGCCACGAGGGATACGCGATGAGCGAGAACGAGTCGGATCTCACGCTGCCGGAGCGCCTGGAGGACTTGAGCCTGCCGAGCGCGACCGCGCCGCTGGTGTCGCGCGCGTGGACCGCGGTGACGAAGCTGGAAGCGGAGGACTTCCTGATCGGATTCCTCCTCGTGCCGATCGCGATCGCCGCGGGAGGGATGCTGGCGATGACGCTGCTGCTCACCGTGACGATCTTCGCCCCGGTGCTGGCGGCATGGCTGCTCTGGCTCGCGTTCCGCCCGGCCGCCCGGAACCGGCGGCCATCTCCGGTGCGCCGGTCGACGGCGTAGCCGCGCCGCACGCGCGGCGTGGCCGACCCGGGGCCGTGAAGGAATCCGACTCGGCGACGGGAGGGATTTCTCTGCGGGCCCTCAGGCCATGCCGTGCTTTTTCAGGCGATACCGGAGCGTGTCGCGGCTGATGCCGAGCAGGCGAGCCGCCTTCGACTGGTTGCCGTTGGCGCGCTCCATCGCCTCGGTGATGAGCTTCTTCTCGACGTCCTCGAGCACGATGCCCTGCTCCGCCACCTGAGGGACGAGCTTCTCCTGCTTCTTCTGTGGCGGCAGCTTGCGCAGCTCCGGCGGCAGGTGCTCGGGCCGGATCTCGTCGGCGCTGGCGTGGAGGATGAACGCGCGCTCGATGACGTTGCGCAGCTCGCGCACGTTGCCCGGCCAGTGGTAGCCGGCGAGCACGTCGAGCGCCGCCGGAGAGACGCCCTTCACCTCGCGCTTCATCTCCTGGTCGAACCTGGCGATGAAGTGCGCCGCCAGGATCGGGATGTCCTCGACGTGCTCGCGGAGCGACGGCATCAGGATCCGGACCACGTTGAGGCGGAAGAAGAGGTCCGCCCGGAAGCGACCCTCCGCGACCCGCTCCTCGAGGTTCACGTTCGTGGCCGCGAGCACGCGCACGTCGGCGCGCAGCTCCTGGACGCCGCCGACCCGGCGGAACGTCTTGTTCTCGAGGAGCCGCAGGAGCTTGGCCTGGCCTCCCGGCGGGAGATCGCCGATCTCGTCCAGCATCACCGAGCCGCCCTCGGCGCTCTCGAAGAGGCCGCGCTTCTGCGTGTGCGCGTCGGTGAACGCGCCGCGCTCGTGGCCGAAGAGCTCGCTCTCCAGCAGGTGCTCGGGGAGGGCCGCGCAGTTCACCTGCATGAACGGCTTCTCCGCGCGGGCGCTCTCGAAGTGGACGGCGCGCGCCACCACCTCCTTGCCGGCGCCGCTCTCGCCCTCGATCAGGACCGTCGTGGCGTCGGAGGCGGCGAGCCGCGAGACCATGCTGCGGATCGACTCCATCGCCGCGGAGCGCCCGACCAGCGCGCCGAGCGAAGCCGCCCCGCCCTTGCGCTCCGAGGTGAGCGCCGCGATCTGGCGGCGCGTGCGCGCGGTCTGGAGCGCGCGCTGCACGGCCGCGTCGAGCGACTGGAACGGGAACGGCTTCACGAGGAAGTCGATCGCGCCGTGCTTCATCGCCTCGACGGCGATGTCGACGGTGGAGTGCGCCGACATCATGAGGACGGTGACTTCGGGGTGGAGCGAGAGCGCCCGCTGGAGCGTGGTGAGCCCGTCGATCCCGGGCAGGCGCACGTCCAGCAGCATGAGGTCGGGCGCGTTGGCCGCGACCAGGTCGAGGGCCTGCTCGCCGGATTCGGCCGCGAGCACCTCGTAGCCGTCCCGCTGCAGCCGCTCGCCCACCGACCACCGGATGAGCTTCTCGTCGTCGACCACGAGGATCCGGGCCGTGTTCGTCGTCATGCCGCGTGCTCCGAGGTGCGATCCGGCGCCGCCGGATTCGCGCATTGCAGGGTGACCGCGAAGATCGTCCCGCCCGTGGGGGGGCAGCGGTAACCGATGTGACCGCCGTGCTCGGCGACGATGCGCGCCGAGATGGCGAGGCCGAGGCCGGTCCCCTCACGCTTCGTGGTGAAGAACGGCTTGAAGATGTGGGCGCGGACGTCGACGGGGATGCCGGGGCCGTCGTCCTCGATCTCGACGGTCACCCGCCCTTCCACCTCGAAGGTCCGCAGCCGGAGCTTCCCCTTCCCATCCATGGCCTGGCAGGCGTTGAGGCAGATGTTGAGGAAGACCTGCTCGAGCTGGTTCGGGTCGGCCAGCACCGGGGGCAGCTCCGAGCCGAGCTCGAGCGTGATGCCGACCGACGCGGCGCGTCGCTGCTGCCGGACGAGGAAGAGCACCTTCTCGAGCGTGGCGTTCACGTCCGTCGTGCGCAGGCGCGCCTTGGGCGGCCGCGCGAAGCTGAGGAGGCTCTCCATCGTGTTGCCGAGCCGCGCCACCTGGTGGCGCATCTCGGTCACGACCTCCGCCTGGCGCGGCGAGGAGGCGAGATCCTCCGCGAGCAGCTCGAGGGCGCCGGAGAGCCCGGCGAGCGGGTTCTTGATCTCGTGGGCGAGGCCGGTCGCGAGCTCGCCCACCGCGGCGAAGCGGTCGGCGCGCACCATCCGCTCGCGGTAGAAAGCCTCGAGCTCGTTCTGGCTTCGCCGCAGCGCGTTGAGCATGGCATCGAAGCCGCGCGCCGCGACGCCGAGCTCGTCGGCCCGCCCCTCGTCGGCGCGCACCGAGAGATCGCCCGACTCCGCCCGCTTCATCGACGCGACGAGCCGTCTCAGCGGCGCGACCGCCTCCCGGCCGACGAGCCACCACGCGATCGCCATCAGGCAGACGAACGCGATGGCCGCGGAGGTCACGAGGGTGTGGGCGAGGCGCGTCTGCTGCGTCTGGATCGCCTTTCGGTTGAAGCGCAGGTCGAGCCACCCGTTGAAGCGCTGCGCCACGCCGTGGCACGACGCGCAGCCGGGCGCGTTCGGGATGGGCTGCAGGACGGCGTACTGCCCCTTGTTGCCGCCGGGGGCGTTCACGACGGTCGGCGTCCCGAAGCGCCCCAGATTTCCCCAGGGCCGCGTGCCGATCATCTCCTGACGCGACGAGCTATGGACCTCGCCGTTGGGCCGGATGAGGCTGATCGACTCGATGTCGGTGCGGTGCGACATGACGAGCGCCAGCACCTCCGGGAGCTGGTCCGGCTTCCCGTGCAGCATGGTGTCGTTGACGCCGTTCACCACCATGCCGGCGAAGATCTCGGACTTCTCGTGCAGGCCGCGCTCCATGTCGGACGCGTAGAACTCGACCGCGGACACCACCATCAGGGCGAGCGTCGCGGCGAAGAGGAGCGCGGTGGGCAGGAGGATGCGCGCGCGGACGCTCCGGTCGGCGCGCCGCCACACCTCGACGATGTGTCCCGTCAGATTTGCCATGGGCGATCACACCCAGCCGTTCGCAAGGAACGGACCAGATCTGCGCAAATTCCCCCATGACCGGGGCATTACGCCAAGGAACTGAAATTCGACCACAACTCCACGGTGGGTCAAGCGCGTCAAATTCCACACATCAGCGACACGCCACGAGGAAGTTGCGCTGTGTCACCCAGGGTCTTCGCGCTCGCGCAATGATTGCGCGTCAATGTGGGAGCAAACCTCACCGCGCCAGGGGCGGCGCGCCGTCGACGGGCAGGCCGAAGATCTCGACCGCGGCCGCCATGAGCTGCTCGCCGCCGACCCCGTCCACGCCGGCGCGGCGCAGGCGCGTGCTGGGGGCGTGCAGCAGCTTCGAGACGACGGCGTTCGCCATCGCGTCGAGGCGGCGCTCGATCTCGGGATCGGCGCCGAGCCGCTTCACGGTGCGGTCGACCTCCTCGCGGGCGATGGCGGCCGCGTGCTGGCGCATGGCCTGGATGATGGGGGCCGCCTTCCGCTCGGCCTGATCGCGCCGAAAGCGCGCCAGCTCCTCCTCGATGATCCGCTCGGCGTCGGCGACGGCCAGCGTCCGATCCGCCAGCGCGCGCTCGGTGAGCCGCGCCAGGTCGTCGACGTCGCACAGCCATACCCCGTCGAGCGCGCCAGCCTCGGCCGGGATGGCGCGCGGCACCGCCAGATCGACCATGACGAGGTCGCGGCGGCGCCGCGCCTTCATGGTCGCGGCGAGCGCAGCCGGGGCGAAGGCGGGCGGCACGGCTGGGGCCGCCGACACCACCACGTCGGCCCGGAGCAGCTCGTCCTCGAGCGCGTCCATCGGCCGCGCCGTGCCGCCCACCTCGGCGGCCAGCGCCTCGGCGTGGGCCAGCGTGCGGTTCACGACCACCACGTCACAGCCCTGCTCGCGGAGGTGCTGCGCGGAGAGCCTGGCCATCTCGCCGGCGCCGAGGACGAGCACGCGCCGGTCGTTCACGGTCCCGAGCACCTTCTCCGCGAGGGTCGCGGCGGCGTTGCCCCACGACACCCCGGCGCGGCCGATGGCCGTGTCGGTGCGGACCCGCTTCGCGACCTCGAAGACGCGGTGCAGCGCGGCGTTCAGCTCGCGCCCGGCGACACCCGCCTCGAGGGCGCGCGCGTGCGCCTCCTTGACCTGCCCCAGGATCTGCGGCTCGCCCAGCACGGCCGACTCGAGGCTGCAGGCGACCCGCAGCATGTGGCGCAGCGCGTCGTCCCCGTGCAGCTCGAAGAACGGGATCTCGGCGCCGGCGCGCTCCGAGAGCGCCCGCCGCAGGGCGACGCCGGCGGCAGCGGGGCAGCGGGTCGCGGCGTAGACCTCGATGCGATAGCACGTCGAGAGGAGGACGATCCCGTCCACGCCGCCGAGCGCGGCGTAGCCCTGGATCACGTTCGCCATCTCCTCGGCCCTGACCGAGAGGCGCTCACGGTCGGCTACGGTCGCACCCTTCTGGTTGAGGCCCACGGCGATGAGCACGTGTGCGCTCCTTTCCCGGCATATGCGGAACGGAGCAGCGTCCTGAGCAATCAGCATGCCTGGTCGGGAGCAATGGTTTCAGTGACTTACAGAAACCGACCCGCAAACCTTGCGCTCGCTGCGCGGGCGTGTCCCAAGCAAGCGAAAGCGCTGCGGGCTGCTCGCACACCCGGGGGATGTGGGGGGCCGGGTCCGGGAGGGCCCAGGCGGAAGCACCCCACCAGATGCGGGAGTCTCGATCGCCTCCGGTCGAGGCCGTTCAGTTGATCCTGATGACGCCCAGCTTCAGGGCGAGCCGGACGAGCTCGGTCCGGTTGTGGAGATCGAGCTTCTGCATCACGTGCTCGCGGTGCGACATGGCAGTCTTCACGCTGATGCCGAGGTCGTCGGCGACCTCCTTGTTGCTGCGCCCCTCGGCCACGAGGCGGAACACCTGCTTCTCTCGATCCGTGAGCGCCTCGTAGGGATCGCCCCCTGCGCGCTGCGGGTCGCGCTCCTCCATGGCGGCGCGTGCCACCTCGGGATCGAGCACGAGGCCACCCCTCTGCACCGCGCGGATGGCGCCGACGAGCTCGCTTCCGGCCGACTTCTTCAACACGTACCCCGCGACGCCGGCCCTGAGGAGCCGCCGGACGTACTCGCGATCCTCGTACTGGGAGAGGATGAGCACCTTGGCGCGCATCCCCTCCTTGCGGATCTCGAGCGCCGCCTCGATGCCGCCCAGGCCCGGCATGGCGATGTCCATCAGCACGACATCGGGGTCGAGCTTCTTGCAGGCGTCGATCGCCTCGCGACCGTCCGAGGCCTGTCCGACGACCTCGATGTCTTCGGTCGCGGCAAGCAGGGCGCGCACGCCCTCGCGCAGGATGGCGTGGTCGTCGGCGATGAGGACGCGGATCTTGCTCACGGGAGGACCGAGCTTAGCCCCGGCGCTCGCCCGGTGCCAGCGGGCTCACCTTCCGGATCGGGCCCGTCGGCCGGGAGCGGAACCCGGATCTCGAGCCGGGTCCCCTGCCCCGGCGATGAGTCGAGGATGGCCTTGCCCCCCAGGAGCTCCGCCCGCTCCCGGATCCCCATGAGCCCATAGTGCGGCCGATCCTGAGGCATCACCGCCGGATCGAACCCGCGCCCGTCGTCCTCGATCTCGATGCGCAGCTCCCGGCCCTCCGGCGCCAGCTGGATGAGCACCGACTCGGCCTGCGCGTGGCGGGCGATGTTGTTCATCGCCTCCTGCGCGATCCGGAAGAGCGCGATCTCGAACTCGGGCGGGAGGCGTCGCTCGAGCTCGCTGATCTCGCACCTCACGGCGATGCCGCGCGTCGCGAGATAACGCTCGGCGTACCACCGGATGGCCGAGAAGAGCCCGAGGTCGTCGAGCACCGCCGGGCGCAGGTCCAGGATGAGCCGGTGCACCTCCTCGAGCGTGCGCACCGCCAGCGCCTTCACCTCGTCGAGGCGAGGCGTCGGCCCACCGGCGCGGAGGGCGGTGGAGGCGCTCTCGAGGCCCATCGCCAGCACCGCCAGGCTCTGGGTGGTGTCGTCGTGCAGCTCGCGCGCGATGCGCTTGCGCTCGTCCTCCTGGGCCGTGATGACGGTGCGCAGCAGGCGCTGCCGCTCGGCGTTCCGCTGGCGCAGCCGTTCGTTGGCCTGCGCCAGCTCGGCGGTTCGATCCGCCACGCGCTTCTCGAGCAGCTCGTTCGCGCGCGCCACGTGCGCGATGAGGTCTCGCAGCGACGAGCGCATCCGCTCCACGGAGCGGCCGAGGCGGCCGAGCTCGTCTTCGCCGAGCTCCGGGATGGGCTCGTCCATGCCGCCCGCGGCGATGCGCTCGGCCGCCGCGGTCAGCACGGCCACCGGCCGGGTCACGCTGCGAGCCGCGCCCCAGGCGAACGCGCCCGCGACCAGCAGCAGCCCGCCGGCGAAGACCGGGAACGTGGTGGGCAGCGCGCCCGAGGTGGCGAGCGCCGCGTCCTCGGGCACGACCACCTGCACTCCCCACGGCGCCGCGCCGAGCGGCGCGAACGCCGTCACGGAACGCTCGCCGCCGGAGTGGCACGCCCGGCACCGGGTCCCCTGCCCTTCGTGCTCGGCCACGAGCCGGCCGATGCGGGCGCGGCACTCGGCCGGCCGGTGGAACCGATCGCGATCGGTGCTCGCCAGCACCATGCCGTTGCCGTCGACGAGGTCGGCGTGCCCGCCCTTCCCGCGCAGGGTGTGGCGCAGCACGCGCGCGCGGATGGGCGCCGCCACGTCGAGAACACCGCCGACGACCCCCACCGGCCGCCCGCGCCAGTCCATCACCGAGACGAGGCCGAAGCAGTGCCCCTCTCCGCGCACTCCGAGCAGCGGCGTGATGCGGGGCTTGCCGTCGCGCAGGATCTGCTGCACGTCCTGGAGCTCCGCCGGCGGGGCCGCGGAGTGGCCACCGCGCGGCTCCTCGGCGATCAGCTCTCCGCGCGCGTCGAGGAGGAACAGTCCCCCCCTGAACTGCGCGTGCAGGTAGGTCGTGCGCAGGAGCGCCCGCGAGCTCTCGATCTTTTCGGGGTCGAGGCCGAGCTGCGGAGAGGAGGCGAGTCGCTGGAGGACCTCCAGGTCCGCGGTGATCTCCTCGTCGATGTGCTCGGCGACCGCCGCGGCCGCATGTTGCCGCGCCGCCACCATCTCCTCGTCGAGCTCGCGCAGCCGCGACCAGCTCGCCCCCGCCACCAGCGCCGCCGGGGCGAGCACGCCGACCGAGACGAGCAGGTAGACTCGGAAGCGCAGGCCCTGCCGCCCGAGGGGGAGCGTGCTCGGACTGCGCCCTTCGCCGCCGAACGGCCACCAGCCGCGGAACGGCTTCATGGCGCCTCCCGGGCGCTGCGCGCCATGCGCAGCAGCTCGTCCACGGTACCGCGCGAGCGCAGCAGGAGGCTACGCCCGCCCTGCTCCCAGGCCAGCTGCCATCGTACCTCGCCGTCCTCCACCACCCGCGACAGCCGCCCCTGGGCCGGCCCGACCGCCACCGGCGATCCGTCCAGCTCCTGCGCCTGCGGCAGGATGCGGTCCGGGAGCGCGCCGCGGCCGAGGGTCTGGGCGATCAGCAGGGCCGGGGCGCCGGCGCGGGCGTCCACCCACAAGCTGACCGCGCCCGGCGGGCCGGCGACGTAGCGGATGCGCTGCGGCGGCCAGGCGAGCCGCGCCGGGAAATAGGCCGGGAGCACGAGCCGGGTCCGGAGCCGCCGCTCGACCTCGTCCACCGTCCGCGCGCGCCGCACGTCGCGGGCATCGCCGACGATCCAGGCGGGGACGGCATCCAGCGTGGCCAGCGCGACCGCCGCCGCGGCCATGACCGCGCCGAGCGCGGCCGCGGCGCGGAAGGCCTCGCGCAGGCGCCCCGGAGCGCGAGCTGGTGAGCGATCCGTCATGCGACGAGGAAGGTGAGCCCGGCCAGGGCCGCTGCGGTGGCCGCCAGGTGGGCCGAGCGGAACTCGAGGCCGGGCGGCGCCGCCGGCTCGAGCAGCCGCCGGCATCGGGCCTCGACATCGTGCGAGCGGACGCGCCGCAGCGGCTCGGAGAGCGTCGCCGCGAAGGGCAGCGAGCTGCGGACCGGCGCCGTGGCGCCGAGGCCGGCCCGGTGCAGCTTGAGCAGCGCGCTCGCGAGGGCCAGCCGATCGCCCCCGGCGCGCTCGTCCGCGAGCCACTCGGCGTCGCGCGCCAGCGCGCGTGCCGAGATCTGCGCCACGGGGTTGAAGAACAGGACCGCGCGAGCGGCCATCGCGATCCAGGACATCGCGGGATCGTGGCGCTCGAGGTGCGCCAGCTCGTGGCGGAGCGCGGCGCGGAGCTCCTCCGGGTCGAGCAGGCCGAGCGCACCCTGCGACACGACCAGCACTGGCGCTCTCAGGCCGGAGCAGAACAGCGCCGGGCCACGCGCCGCGACGAAGTGGAGCCGCGGCCGGCGGGCGCGGGGCGAGCGCAGCGATCCCGCCGTCCCCTCGAGGGCGTCCGCCAGGGCCGCCTCGAGCGCGGGCGGGGGCGGAGCCGCGGGCGGCAGCGCTCGCCGGCGGCGCGGCACGAGCGGCAGCGCGTCCATCGCGAACAGCGCCACCCCGGCGGCCGCGGCGAGGGCGACCGCGAGGTGGAACGCGGTCGTGCCGAGCAGCGGGAGATCCTGCCAGCGCCGCGCGACGAGGAGCGCCCAGACGTCGGCGAAGCGCTCGCCCCGGCGCACCGGGGCGAGCGCGAACAGCAACGGGGTGACGACGAGCGGCTGGCCGAGGCCGAGCAGCCTCATGGCCAGCCGATCGCCGGGCGCGCGCGCGCGCCACAGCCGGAGCAGCGCCTCGATCGCCAGGGCGGCGACCAAGGCGTGGATCACGGACTGAGCCGCGTAATCAACCCACCACTTCCCGTCTGGCATGTGGAGCCACGGTCCTTCCCGTCTGGCCGCCCTCCTCGAGGCGCTCCAGCTCGAGCGGGTGCTCGTGCTCCATTCTCTCGCGGCTGATCTTCCCGGTGAAGATGCAGGTGTCGAACGGGAAGACGTCCGGGTTGAGGTGCGCGTTGTAGATGTGCCAGATGGTGATGACGAGGAAGGCCATCAGGCCCTCGTTCGAGTGCGCCACCTTGGCGGCGGGCACGAGCTCGCCGGGCAGGAAGCGCGCCAGCACGGTCGGATAGATGAGGACGATGCCGGTGAGCACCATGATGACGTTGCCCACCACGAGGCCCCAGTATTCGAACTTCTGCTTGTAGTCGTACCGATCGTACCTCGGCCCGTGATCGCGGAGCCCCAGGTAGTACTTGAGCGTCGCGACGGCGTCGTCGAAGTCGTGCTTGGTGGGGATCATCGTGAGGCGCGTCTTGCGCCCGGCGATGGCTACGATCGCGCTCGCGAAGTGGAACACGGTCGAGGCGGCGAGGGTCCAGCCGCAGAAGCGGTGGATCCAGCGGGCGACGTCGATGCCGCCGAAGATGCTCACCAGCCGATGCGCCCACGCGGCGCCGTAGAACTTCTGCGGCAGCCCGGTGAGGCACAGCAGCGTGAAGACCACCATCGTGACGAGGTGCTCGACGCGCTGCTTGCCGGTGAAGCGGACGATGTACGGAGTGCTCACGGTCGTGCTCACGTTCGTGCTCGTGCTCATCGATTCACCACGACGCGCCAGAGGTGCAGCGCGATCTGAAGGACGAGGCCGCCCACCATGAACGGGATGATGAGCTTGTAGAAGAGCTGGACGGTCCACACGAGCGTCGCCTTCTGCGGCGTCGGCTCGTAATGCGAGAGCCATGCGTCGGGGAAGTTCTTGGTCGCGCCGGGGTGGCACTTCTGGCAGGTCTGGACCAGGTTGGCCCGCATCGTGTGCGAACCGGGGTCGGAGGACTTCTGGATGTCGTGCACGCCGTGGCAGTCGGTGCACACGGCGGCGAAGTTCTTCCGATCGACCTTCGTGGCGCGCTGGAGCGTGGCCGACATGCCGTGGAAGTCCTTCAGGTAGGTATCGACGACCTTCGTCGAGAGCTTGTACTTCGACATCATCTTCTCGCTGGTGTGGCAGCGACCGCAGATCTCCGGCGTCCTCATCGAGAGGGCGCCGTTCTTCGGGTCGAGGATGTCGTGCGCCTTGTGGCAGTCCGTGCAGACCGGCACGTCCTGGTTGCCGGCCTCGGCCCCGCGGCCGTGGACGCTCTTCGCGTACACCTGGTAGACGCCCCCGTGACACTTGGCGCACGTCTGGGAGATGCGCGTGCGCGGCTCGCTGGCGCGCTGGATGTCGTGCGAGCCGTGACAGTCGACGCAGAGCGCCGCCTTGCGGTTGCCCTTCGCCATCACCGCGTAGTGCACGCCGTCGAGCGTCTTCGTGTAATTCGCGAAGTGACAGCTCTTGCACTGCTCGTAGTAGGCGACCTGCACGTCGCGCTTCGAGGCGAACGGCTTCGAGTCGTGCGGGTAGCCGGTCTTCTCGGTATGACAATCCGTGCAGCGCAGGATCTCGCCGTGGACGGACTTCCCGAAGACGACCGAGTCGACGTACACGCCCAGCTTCTCGCCGCTCGGCAGGTCCATCGTCATGCTGGAGTCGCCGCCGTGGCAACCGAGGCAGTCGTCCTGTTCGGCGGGAATCCCCGCCCAGGCTGGGCCGGCGCCCACCCAGATCATCACCATGAGTAGCGTTCGTCTCATCTCGAGCTGGCCCCCTTAGCGCCCCTTGGCGATGGACTCTCGGACGCTCCTGGGGAGTTTTTTTACGCCTGGTTTGGACGGACTTGCAACCACCTCGGCGCACTATCCAAACGTGGATTGCATGAGAAAAATCAATCATCGGCTCGATTCGTCCACATACTGCGCGTCAAATCGCCGCACATGGGCGAAACCCCCCGGCGGGATCGCCTCCCCCGGCCCGCTTGCGCAGGGATTGCTGGCGCACGGACTGCGCGGGGGAGGATGGAGGCGATCACCGGGCGTGGAGGAATGACAAAAAACCGCACGGGTCGCTGTGGACCCGAACGGCACTAGCGAGACAAAAAGGGGCGCGCCGAAGCGCGCCCCTCCCCCCTCGCATCGAGCTCAGGCGTGAAGGAACGAGCGCGTGAGCTCGCGCCACTCGCCCGGCGGAAGGACCTGCGGCGCTGGGCCGGAGCGCGCTACCTTGCCTACGAACCCGAGCCGCGATTCCAGGAATTGATCGAGCCGGTCCGACTCCTGCGTCATCCATTGGCGCGCCACGTCGCCCGCCGGCAGGGTCGACCAGCGAGCGTCGCTCGGTTCGATGGCGAAGAGCCACCCGCGACCGTAGCCGTCCTCCTTGACGAGAGAGGGATCGCGCTCGACCTCCGCGTTGACCGCCACCACGCGGCCCGCGATCGGCGCCGCGATGCGGGCCTCGTCGCTCCCGCACGAGATGACCGCCGCCACCTCTCCCTCGGCCAGTTCCTGCCCGGGCCGAGGAAGCTCCACCGACAGCGCCCAGGGCAGGATCTCCTGCGCCACGCCGTCGATCCCGACCTTCACGCGCGCCGCCTCGCGCTCCACCCAGGTATGGCCGGCGGCGTAGCGGACGCCGGGGCGATACAGCACGTGGCCGACCCTGCGCAGCCCGCGCGCGGTGGGGAGAAGGCTCCGCCACGCGCGGACCGCGGCGAGCGCGAGCGCGACCGGGACCAGGAACGCCACCACGACCAGGAGCACCACCCCAAGCCTCATCAGCAGCCCGCCCACGAAGGCGCCGACCGCTTGCAGGACACCCAGGTACGTCGCGCTCATGACGTGCCTCCCCGTCCCGCTACTTGTGGCACATCTCGCAGGAGTCGAACCCGAAGGCGGTCTTGCCGTGGCACGCACCACAAGCGGCCCCCGCCTCCATCCGGTCGTGCCGGATCGGCTCGCGCGAGGCGGTCCGGCCGACCTCCAGGATGCGGAACTCCCGCGGGTGGCACGTCGTGCAGCTGGGCTTCGCGGCGTCGACGTGCGTCTCGTGGCTGAACATCACCGGCCCCGGGCTCCCGTCGCCGCGCGAGAGCACGTAGTCGGTCGGCAGCTTCTGCAGCTTCCCACCGGCGAGGGCCGAGGTGGCGACGAGCAGCGCCCCCAGGGCCACCACCGCGCGGACCGCGCCCTTCAGCTCGAGCGTCATGACGCCCTCCCGGCGCGCTTCGGGTCGGGGTTCGTGCCCGGAGCCGGCTCGCCCTGCACCCAGCGCCAGTAGCCCACGAAGAGGATCATGTAGACGACGGCCAGACCGTACTCGACCAGCTTGGCTCCGTAGATGTTCAGGAACTCGTTCTCCATGGCGTTCCTCCTAGAACTCGCCGCCGGCGAAGTTCGGGTCTTCCGACATGATGGGCATCCGGTTGGCGATCCAGCGGAAGGCGACCACACCGAGCGTGACGAGGCCGATGGACATCGAGACCTCCATCCAGCTCGGGACGTAGTGCGTCGGCTTGTCGAAGTTGTACGCGATGACCGAGACGTTCAGGCGGTTCAGCACGATGCCGATGACCGTCAGGACGGCCGCGGTCCGGACGAGCTTCACCTTCTTGTAGCGAGCGCCGTAGCCGTAGAGGAGCGAGGGCACCAGCACGAACCCGACGATCTCGACCAGGAACCAGGCGCCCCAGCCCGTGAGGAGCAGGTCCCAGTGCTCGCCCTCGGCCACGCCCTGCATCTTGAGGAAGAAGTAGGCGAAGAGGACGATCGCGCCGGCCTTGCCGAGGCCGATCTGCAGCTTGTCCATGTCGGCGTGCGCGCCGGTGATGCGGTGCTGGAAGATGCGGTGCGTGAGCGACCCCTCGACGATGACCATCGAGATGCCGGCGCAGATGGCCGAGATGAAGAAGAAGATGAAGATGTACGGCGAGTACCAGAGCGGATGGAGCTTGGCGGGAGCGATGAGGAAGAGGGACCCGAGCGCCGACTGATGCATCGTCGAGAAGACGACGGACAGCACGGTGAGCGCGAGCATCGCCTTCTCGAGCCGCTCGTGCACCTTGCGCCAGCCGAGCCACTCGAAGACCGGCACCAGGAACTCGAGGAGCAGCACGGTCGTGTACATCAACACGCAGCAGGCGACCTCGAAGAGCGCCGACGCCGAGCCCGGGGTGACCATCATGTTGTAGAAGTTCCACGGCTTGCCGAGGTCGGCCATGAGGCCGACGACGGCCAGCACGTAGCCGAGGAAGGCGGTCAGGATCGCCGGCCGCACGATGGGGTGGTACTCGTGCATGCCGAAGAGGTGCACGGCCGAGCCGAGCGTGAAGCCGCCCGCGGCGAGGACGATGCCGCTCATCATGTCGAAGCCGATCCAGAGGCCCCACGGCTGCGCCTGCGACAGGTTCGTCGACGCGCCGAGGCCGGCGGCAAACCGGTAGACGAGCACGGTGAGGCCGAACACGATGAGCACCGCGGCGAGCGCGTTGAGCGGGGTGAACAGCGAGCGCAGGTAGGTGCGCAGGTCCATCCCGAGCAGGATCTTCTCGCGGAACCACACCTGCCACGAGGCGGTGGCGGCGACGGCGGTGCTATCCATGGCTGTCCTCCTTCTCGGCGGGCGCGCCGCCGTGTCCGTTGTGGTGTCCGTTTCCGTTGAGCGCGTCGCGCCGCTTCGCAAAGGCGTAGAGCCCCATCAGCAGCGGCGGCCAGAGCGTCATCACGAACGGCGGCGCCGAGAGCGCGCCCTGCACCTTGTCCGGATACGGATCGTCCCGGACCGTCTTCATCGCGAGCTGCTCGAAGGGGACGTCCGAGACGTACAGCCAGTCCGTGCCGCCGGCCTCGTGCTCACCGTACACGTGGTGAACGTACTTCTCGGGGTTGCGGTAGATGCGGCCCTTGGCGAGCTCGACGAGCGCCGCGCGCTTCCCGAAGGTGAGCGCGCCGGTCGGGCAGACGGACGCGCACGCGGGCTTCTTGCCCTCCTTCTGGCGCGAAGCGCAGAAGGTGCACTTCCGCACCAGCGGCGCCAGCTTGTCGTACTGGTACTTCGGCACCTCGAACGGGCAAGCCACCATGCAGTAGCGGCACCCGAGGCAGCGGTCGCCGTGGTAGACGACCGGTCCCTCCGGCGTCTTGTCGAGCGCCCGGACCATGCACACCGACGCGCAAGCCGGCTCGATGCAGTGCATGCACTGGCGCTTCGCGAATCGGTCATCGCCGTCGTGGCCGATGGGACCGAACGCGTTCACGACGGTGAACACCTCGGGGGCGGTGTCGCGGCGGACGCCCTTGACGGCCTCGTCCGACGCCGGCGCCGGCAGGCCGTTCGCCTCCGCGCACGCCGCCTCGCAGCCGCGGCAGCCGGCGCACAGGGTGGTGTCGACCAGCATCGCGCTCTCGTGCTCACCCTTCGCGTCGAGCGAAGCGTGAGACGAGGCGCGGGCCGTGCCGGCGATGGCCGCCGTTCCGGCGATGCCGGCGACCTGCAAGAAGCCTCTCCGACCGAGCTTCATGATGGCTCTCCGTACCGTGGGTTGACGTTTCGTTACCGGGCGGCCCGCGCGACGAATCCGAGGAAAGCTGCTGCGACGAAGCTGAACGCGAACGCGAGCATCATGACCGCCCTCCTTTGTTGGCCGACGAGTGAGACGCTCCTTCGAGGTCGCGCGTGGTGCCGTTCAGCCGCGCCGTGGCCTCGCGAAAGACCGGGCACTCTCCGAAGCACTCTCCGTCGCAGCGACTGGCGGTGACGACGCGGCCGGTCGGGACCAGCTTCTTCACCGGGAAAGCCCGGCAGAACGACATGGTGACTTCGGTGAGGTAGGGGCAGCTCATCGCGCGCCTCCACCACCGCTCCATTCCAAGGACCGAGCCAGACCCCCCGAGGTGCGAAACGGTGCGTAACTACTCGCCACTGTTCGCGTTCCGTTGACGTCGAGGATCTCGACGGTGCGCCGACCGATGGGCCCGCCGTCGAGATGCTCGACGCCCTCGCGGGACGACGCGCGTCAACGCCGCGGATCCTCAGGACATCTGGCGACGGAGCGGCCGGCGCTGCGTTTCTCGGCGAGTGTCGAGGAAGTCAGCGCTCGAGGTCCGCCGGGTGGCTTTTCAACCACCGCTCCGAAGCACAGGTGCGCGGGAACGCGCAGCACCGGCGGGAGACCGTTCACAGGGTTGTTCAAAATGCCCGGGACCGAGCCAGGCCAGCGAGACGCAAGCAGCGCGAGGCGCGACGACCGAGCATAGCCGTAGGCTATGTGAGGGAGGACGCAACGAAGCGGTGCGCCGCGTATCATTCGCCGC
>DATLJU010000215.1:0-8160 GCA_035538735.1 Anaeromyxobacteraceae bacterium
GATCTTGCGGATGTCCCGCTCGCCGCGGCCGCCGATGCGGCGCCGCTCGTCGGTGATCATCTTCCGCATGTACTCGTACTTCACGTCCTCGTAGTACCCCTTGATCTCCTTCTCGCGGAGGGCGAGGTTCGCGAGCTTGGCCGCGTCGCCGCCGGCCTCCGCCTTCAGGGCCTCGAGGAGCTCCTTCTTGATCTCGGAGAGGCGCCCATAACGGTCGTGCTTCTCGTTCCGCGCATACGCCTCGCGCACCTTCTCCCAGGTGAGCGACCTCACCTTCGCGCGCAGCTCGACGTCGTTCTTGGGCGGCTCGAAGGCGCGCTTGGCCTTCGCGCCCTTGGCCTCCGCGAGGCGCTTCTGCGCCTGCAGCAGGTCCTTCACCGCCGCCTGCCCGAAGAGCAGGGCGTCGATCATGACCGCCTCGGACACCTCCTGGGCGCCGCCCTCGACCATGACGATGGCGTCCTCGGAGGCCGCCATGATGACGTCGAGGTCGGCCTCGGCGCGCTGGGCGAGGGTCGGGTTCGCGACGAACTGGCCGCCCACCCGCGCCACGCGCACGCCGGCGATGGGGCCGTTGAACGGGACGTCCGAGATCTGCAGCGCCGCCGAGGCGCCGGTCAGCGCCAGGACGTCGGTGTCGTTCTCCTGATCGAAGGAGACGACGCTGGCGATGATCTGCGTCTCGTTCGAGTAGCCCTCCGAGAAGAGCGGGCGGCAGGAGCGGTCGACGATGCGCGAGACCAGCGTCTCCTTCTCGGTGGGCCTGCCCTCGCGGCGGAAGAAGCTGCCCGGCACGCGGCCGGCGGCGAAGAGCTTCTCCTGGTAGTCGACGGTGAGGGGGAAGAAATCGATCCCCTCCTTCTTCTCCTTGGCCGAGACGACCGTCACGAGGACGATCGAGTCCCCCATGCGGACCCACACCGCCCCGTCCGCCTGCTTCGCGATCTTGCCCGTCTCGAGCAGGATCTCCTTCCCGCCACACTGCACCCGTTGCTGAATGGGATTCATTTGATGCACTCCTCCTGAGCGCCGCGCAGCCGCCCGGGGCGACCGCGCCGTTCGTGGACCCGCGCCGGCGCTGACTGGGCCGAGGAGCTTCGGTTCCTGACGGGGCCGCTCCTTCGTGAAGGAGCCGTCCAGTCGGAAACGGAAGCACCCCGGGTCCCGCCGTCGCGGGTACTGCGGTTCACTGCCTCCCGAAGCGCGAGCGCCCCGGCCATCGGCCGAGGCGCCCTGTTGCTCCGGCTACTTCCGGATGCCGAGCTGGTCGATGAGCACCTTGTACCGGTTCTGGTCGACCGTCCTGAGGTAGTCGAGCAGGCGGCGGCGCTGGCCGACGAGCTTGAGGAGCCCGCGGCGCGAGTGGTGGTCCTTCTTGTGCGTCTTGAAGTGCTCGGTGAGGTACGCGATGCGCTCGCTGAGGAGCGCCACCTGGACCTCGGGCGACCCGGTGTCCTTGTCGTGCCGCCGGTACTTCGAGACGAGCTCGGTCTTCTTGTCCTGCTCCAGCGCCATAGTTGCTGCTCCTTTGAAGTCCGTCACCGCCGCGGGGGCGAAGGCGTGCGCCACGGGCGACCGTAGACGGGTGGAGGGGTGGTGATAGTGGATTCCCGAGGAGCCGTCAATGGATGGCGCGCAGGACGCGCACCGGCCGGATGACCCCGCCCTGGCCCTCGCACACCGCGAGAAGCGCGCCGTTGGGATCCAGCGCGCCGCAGAGCCCGGCCGGCGCGGCCGGGAGGGGGAGCGCCTTGCCGTGACCCAGGTCGCGCGCCTCCCCGGTCGAGAGACGGACGGTGGGCCACCCCCGGAGCGCGGCCTCGACGGGCAGCACCCGGGCGGCCGCCGCGGCGGGATCGGCCGCCGCGAGCCGCTCCAGCTCGCCCAGGCCGATGGCGTCCTCGAGGGTGAACGCCCCCACCGCCGTGCGGCGGAGCCCGGCGAGGTGCGCCGGAACGCCGAGCGCCGCGCCCAGGTCGGCGGCCAGGGTGCGCACGTAGGTGCCCTTGCCACACCGGACCGACAGTCGCGCCCGGCGCAGCCCGTCCTCGACCGGTGACAGGGCGAGCAGGTCGAGCGCGTCGACGCGCACCTTCCGTGGAGCTCGGTCGACCGCCTCCCCCGCGCGCGCGACCTGGTGGAGCCGGCGGCCGCCCACGCGCACCGCCGAGTACATCGGGGGGACCTGCTCGATCTCTCCCAGGAAGCGCGGCAGGGCGGCGCGGACGGCCGCCGCGTCGAGCGCCGCCGGGTCTCCGCGGGCCGTGACCTCGCCCTCGGCGTCCTCGGTGGTGGTCGCCGCGCCGAACGCGACGATCGCCTCGTAGCCCTTGTCGCCCTGCGTGAGCCACTGCTGGAGCTTCACCGCCTCGCCGAGGCACACCGCCAGCACGCCGGTGGCGAGGGGATCGAGGGTGCCGGTGTGGCCGGCCTTCTGGGCGCGGAAGAGCCGCCGCGCCCGCGCCACCACGTCGAACGACGTCGGACCGGCGGGCTTGTCGACGACGAGCAGGCCAGAGAGGGCGAGCATGCGCGCGCGGTCGCGGCGGGGGGATCACCTACCCCCGTCCTACGACGACTTCTCCTTCTCCTCGTCGCGGATCGACTTGAGCAGCCGCTCGATCTTGTCGCCCTCCGCCACGCTGGCGTCGTAAGCGAAGCGCAGGTGCGGCGTGTGGCGGAGCCGGAGCCGGTGCCCGACCTCGCGCTGCAGGAAGCCGGCGGCCGACCGCAGCCCATGGAGCGTCTGCGCGCGGGTGGTGTCGTCGCCGTGGATGGAGACGTAGACCGTGATGTCCTTCAGGTCGGGGGGCATCTTGGCGCCGGTCACCGTGATGAACCCGGTGATCCGGGGGTCCTTGAGGCCGCGCGCCAGAAGCTCCCCCAGCTCTCGCTGGAACTCGTGCGCCACCCGGGCGGCGCGATCGTGCGTGCTCATGTGTCCTCCTCCCCCTGTCCGTCGTCCTCGTCACCCCACCCGTCCACGTCGGCCAGCGTCCGCCCGTGCCCGCCGTCGTCGCCCATCCCATCGGGGAAGGTCTCGATGGCGATGACGCGATCGAGCACCTGCAGCTGGCCGCCGTGCATCGAGCCGACGAAGTCGGCCACCTTGTCGAGCGTCTGGTTCACGAAGGCGTGGTCGTTGCCGACGGAGGAGACGCCCACCACGCTCCGCTGCCACAGGTCGTTCTCGGCCACCTCGGCGATCGAGACGTTGAACTTGGCCTTGACCCGGTCGAGCGCCGAGCGCAGCAGGTGACGCTTCGACTTGAGCGACCCGGGCTCGGGCAGGTGCAGCGTGAGTCTCAGGACGCCGACGAACATGACGGAGAGAGGGCGGCCGGCGCGCGCCAGCCGCCCTCGCGATGAAACGTAACCGGCCCCGGCGCGCTAATCCAGCGACGGGCGGATCGACTCCTGCTCGTAGACCTCGATGACGTCGCCCGGCTTGAAGTCCTCGAACCCATCCACGCCGATGCCGCACTCGAGCCCCTGCGCCACCTCGCGGACGTCCTCCTTGATCCGCTTGAGCGAGGAGACCTTGCCGGCGCGGACGACCTTGCGATCGCGCACCACGCGGCAGAGCGCGTTGCGGCGCACGACGCCGTCCGTCACCGCGGAACCGGCGATGACGCCGACGCGGGTGATGTTGAAGACCTGGCGCACCTCGGCCTTGCCGAGCGGCTTCTCCTTGATGATGGGCTCGAGCAGCCCGACCATGTCCTCGCGGACCGCGTCGACGGTCTCGTAGATGATCGAGAAGAGCTTGATCGTGACGCCCTGCTGGCTCGCGATCTGATCGACCTTCGTCTCGGGCTTGGTGTTGAAGCCAACGATGATCGCCTTGCCGGCGGCCGCGGTGAGGACGTCCGACTCCGTGATGACGCCCACGCCGGAGGTGAGGATCTTCACCCCCACCTTCTTCGTGGCGAGCTTCTGCAGCGCCGTCGACACCGCCTCGGCGGAGCCCTGCACGTCCGCCTTGACGACGATGTTGAGCTCCTTCTGCCCGCCCGTCTTGGCCTTCGCGAAGAGGTCCTCGAGGGTCGCCTTCTTGACCGACCCGAGCTCCTTCTGGCGCGCCTTCACGGCGCGGTGCTCGGCGACCTCCTTGGCGGCCTTCTCATCCTCCACCACGTCGAACTCGTCGCCGGCGGTGGGCACGCCCGAGAGGCCCAGGACCTCGACCGGGTACCCCGGCGAGACCTCCCGCACCTGCTCCCCGCGCTCGTTCATCATGGCGCGGACGCGCCCGTACTCGGCCCCGGTCACGAGGGCGTCGCCGGTCCGCAGCGTGCCCTCCTGCACCAGCACCGTCGCGACCGGGCCGCGGCCCTTCTCGAGCTTCGCCTCGATGACGACGCCCTTGGCGAGCTTCTCCGGGTTCGCCTTGAGCTCCAGCACCTCGGCCTGCAGCGCGATGTATTCGAGCAGCTCGGGGATGCCCTGCTTCGTGCGCGCCGAGACGGGCAGCATGATGGTCGTGCCGCCCCACTGCTCGGGGACGAGCTCGTACTCGGAGAGCTGCTGCATGACGCGCTCCGGCGTCGCGCCCGGCTTGTCGATCTTGTTGATGGCGACGAGGATGGTGACCTTCGCCGCCTTCGCCTGCTTGATCGACTCGATCGTCTGGGGCATGACGCCGTCGTCGGCGGCCACCACCAGCACGACGAGATCGGTCACCTGCGCGCCGCGCTGGCGCATCGCGGTGAAGGCCTCGTGGCCCGGCGTGTCGAGGAAGGTGATGGGGCCCTTCGACGTCTGCACCGAGTAGGCGCCGATGTGCTGCGTGATGCCGCCCGCCTCGCCCGCGGCGACATCGGCCTGGCGGATGGCGTCGAGCAGCGACGTCTTGCCGTGGTCGACGTGACCCATGACGGTGACGACGGGGGGCCGTGAGGTGAGCTTGGCGGCGTCCTCCGCCACCTCCGGGATGTACTCCTCGACCTCGAACCCCTTCTTCTCGACGGTGTAGCCGAACTCGCTCGCCAGGAAGGCGGCGGTGTCCGCGTCGATGAGCTGGTTGATGGTCGCCATCTTGCCGCCCTGCATCAGCTTCCTGATGAGGTCGGACGCCTTGACGCCCATGAGCTGCGACAGGTTCGAGACCGAGATCGACTCCTCGACCCGGATGATCTTCTTGTGCTCGGCCTTCTCGGTGATCTGCGTCTTCGCCCCCTTCTTGGTGGCCTTCTTCTTCTTCCCGCGGATCGGGATGTACGACCGATCGTTGATCGCCGCCGCCACCAGCTCCTTGCCGGTGAGCGACTTCTGCGCCTCGTCGGCCGGGCGGCCGGTGCCGCGCCCGCGCTTCTTGTCCTTGGAGACGTCGATGAACTCGCGCTCGCGCCCGAGCATGCCCGGGACGACCTTGAGCTCGCGGACCTCGCCGAGCGCGCGCGGGCCGGGGGCCGCCGGGAAGCTCTGCCGCGACGAAGACGGCGGCGTGACGCGGCGGACGGGAACCGTCGGCCGCGAGATGACGACCGCCTGCGTGGACGTCGGGCGCAGCGTGCGCGGGTCGACGGCCGGCCGAGCGGGCGCATGGGGGGCGGCCGCCATCGGCGCCGGCGCGCCGGCGCTCGCCGGGCGGGCCTGAGGCGCGTGCGGGGCAGCCGGCCCCGGGCGCGAGGGCGCGTGCGGCGTCGGGCGCGCGGGCGCGGCCGGCGTCGGGGACACCGCCCCGGCGGTGGGCTGCGTCGGCGCCGGTGGGGCGGGCGGCGGCTCGGGGGCGCGCGCCGAAGGCTGCGGCTGCGGTTCGGCAGAGGCCGCGAGCGGCGCCTGCTCGGACGCCGGCGCAGCGGCCGGAGCGGGAGCATACGGGATCGGGATCTCCGCCGGCTCCGGCGCGACCTCGGCCGACTCAGGCGCAGGCTCGGGCCATGCCGGCTGGGGGGCAGGCGCGACCTGCACCGGCGGCGCAGGCGGCGGCTCGACGTGCGCGCGCTTGCGCACGACGAACCCAGGGCCCGCCGGCTTCACCGGGGCCGGCTTCGGCTTCCGCTCGCCCACGATCTTCTCCAGCGCCGCGGCCGCCTGGTCGTCCTCGAGTGAGGAACTGTGGCTCTTCACGTCGGTGTAGCCGAGCGCATGGAGCTTATCAACGAGCTCGGTGTTCGAGAACTCGATTCCATGCTCCCTGAGCTCCTTGCCGAGCTCGTGGACCCGCTTCTTCGACATTGCTGGCACTCCTAATCCTTACGGGGAGTTCCCGTCAACACATCGCGGCGCAGCTCGGGGGGAGCCACCACGCCCGCTCGTCTGAAGGCACGGCCGAACGCTCGGCGCTTCTCCGCCCTCGCCAGGCACGCCCGATCGGCGTGCAACCAGGCGCCCCGCCCTCCGGACCGCCGCAGATCCACCTCCACGCGCTCCTCCACCACCCGGAGCCGCACCAGCTCGCGCTGCGGCGCCGGCGTCCCGCAGCCGACGCAGGTGCGAATGGGCTCCGACATGCGCGCCCTAGACCGGGCTTCTCCCGCCGCCAACGGCGGCGCGCTCCGCATTCAGCTCCGTACGCAGCTTCGCCTCTTCCTCGAGGTAGACGCCGACCGCGTGCTTGATCTGGCGCACCTTCTTGATGCCCAGGTCGCTCGACTCGGCCAACTTCATGACGTCCGCCTCGTTGTGGATCGCCTCGACGGTCGAGTACCCGGCCCGCTTGAGCTGCTCGATCGTCTTCTCGCCGACGCCGCGCACGCGGGCGAGCCGCTCGTCCTGCGACAGCTCGTCGGGGTGGCGGCGCGCCTCGGCCAGCCGGGCGGCCTCCCTCTCCTGCTCGAGCCGGATCTCCTCCTCGGTGTCGACGACCGCCTGCTCGCGGGCGTGCTTCTGCAGGTCCGGGATCATGTCCATCGTGAAGCCCGGGAACTGCGTCAGCATCTCGGGGGCCGCGTTGGCGAGGTCCTGGGCCTTGCGGAACCCGTGCGCGTACAGCATCTCCTGCAGGTTGTCCGGGATGCCGATGGCGGTGAAGCTCTGCGTCGCGAACTCGCGCATCTCCTTCACGCGCGACTCGCTGTTGATGTCGAGCTTCCACCCGGTGAGCTGGGACGCGAGCCGCACGTTCTGCCCGCGCCGCCCGATGGCGAGCGAGAGCTGGTCATCGGGGACGATGATCTCCATGGCCCGGTTCTGCTCGTCCATGAGGACCCGCGAGACCTCGGCCGGCGCGAGCGCGTTGCAGACGAAGCGGGCGGGGTCGTCGTTCCAGGGGACGATGTCGATCTTCTCGCCGCGCAGCTCCTGCACGACAGCCTGGACGCGGCTGCCCTTCATGCCGACGCAGGCGCCGACCGGATCGACGTCCGAGTCGCGCGAGCTGACGGCGATCTTGGCGCGCCCGCCCGGCTCGCGGGCGGCCGCCTCGATGACGACCACGCCCTCGGCGATCTCCGGCACCTCCATCTCGAAGAGGCGCTTCAGCAGCTCGACGGAGGCGCGGGAGAGGATGATCTGCGGTCCCTTCGACTCGCGCAGCACGTCGAGCACGAAGGCCTGGATGCGGTCGCCGGCGCGATAGCTCTCGCGCGGGACCTGCTCGCGGACCGGCAGCACCGCCTCGGCGCGGCCCAGGTCGACGATGACGTTGCCGCGCTCGAAACGGCGGACGATGCCTGTGATGACCTCGCCCTTGCGGTCCTTGTACTCGTTGAAGATGTTCTCGCGCTCGGCGTTGCGCGTGCCCTGGATCATGACCTGCTTCGCGGTCTGCGCCGCGATGCGGCCGAAGGAGCGGCGGAACGTCTTCAGCTTGAGGAGGTCACCCCACTGCTCGTCCTGCGCCTTCGCCTCGTTCTCGTCCTCGGGGCGGTAGTAGATGGGAAAGTCCAGCTCGTCCCCCACGTCCACCTCGATCCCCTTCTCGCGTGCGGTGGAGATGGGGATCATGTTGACCGGGTCCGGGAGCGGCACCTCGGGCGTCGGATCGCCCACGATGGTGAGCACCTGGAAGAGGTCGATCTGTTCCAGGTCCTCACCATCGTCCAGGACCCCACCCCCGAGGTGCCGCTGCCGGATCCGGTCAACATGGTCCCGGTCGCCGTCGCGCACGAGAAGGGCATCGAGGTGGAGCCGGGCGACGAGCTCGACTTCCCCATCTACTACCGCTCGGAGGACGAGGCCGAGGCCCGCGCGCAGGACGAGCAGTGGGGCGACCTC
>DATLJU010000216.1:0-6966 GCA_035538735.1 Anaeromyxobacteraceae bacterium
GATCGACTTCCTCTCCCGCCGGGCCGGCCTGACGCGGCTCGACGCCTACGCGCTGTCGAGCATCGCAGTGAGCTTCCGGGTCACGCAGGTCGTCGACATCAACAAGGGCGTCCACGCGATGATCCCGAAGAGCATCTTCAGCGCGCGGCTCTCGGGGCGAATGTCGATCGCCTGAGCGGGAGCGGCGGCGCTGCGCCGACGGCGCGTGCCTGTCGACGCGCTCGCGCGCCGCTGCGGCCGGGGGCGAGAGCGCGCGCGGGACCGCTCCCAGTAGCCGCCCGCGCTCGCCCGGCCCGCAACCTAGTGCTTGCGGCCCTCGCCCGCGATGTTCCAGATGGTCACATTGGGGACGTTGTCGTCCACGAAGGCGAACCGGGTGTCGTCGCCGCGCTGGTCGAAGTTCAGGCCGAAGGCACCTCCGGGCGCCGGGTCGATCGAGAATTGGCGGATGAACGTTGCGCAGTTCGGCTGAACGGTCTTGCAGCCGTCCACGGAGAACTCGGTGATCGCGCTCGTCACGGTGACGGGGAGATTGACGTTGTCGTTGTTGCTGACGAATAGGTGCCCGAACGGCCCCTGCACCATGGCGAGCGCGCCGTGGAGGTGGACGGCGTCCGTGAAGACCGCCACGCCCGTGCCACCGCTCGACGTCCGCTGCGAGGCGTTCTCGACGGCGAAGACGGCGTTGTCGTCGGTGGACGCGACGAAGAGCCTGTCGCGCTTCTTGTCGAAGACGAGGCCGGTCGGCGCCTGCACGAAGGTGAGGGGGTCGCAGCCGAACGTGTATCCGTCGGCCACCACGGTCGGCCCGGAGGAGATGGCGACGCCGCTGCCGCTGACGGCCAGCTCGAACCGGAGCACGCTGCCGGTGAGCGCGCTCGAGACGAAGAGCGTGACCTTCGAGCCGTTGTCGTCGATCGTCGAGTCCCAGGGACCGTTCAGCAGGCCGTGCAGGTCGGCCGCCTCGATGGAACCCACCTGGTTGCCCGAGGAGTCGATGATGAGGATCGACCCGGGAGAGGAGGCCAAGCAGCTCCCAGCATTCGGGCCGCTCGCCGGTGCGGGGAAGTTGCCGACGAGGACGAAGCCCTTCTTCAACACCTCCAGCGCGGTCGTGAGGCCGAGTCCCGGATTCCCCTGGAAGAAGAGCGACTGCTGACCGTCCGGGGAGAACTTGACGATCGTCCTCCCGGTGCCTTGGAAGTTGTCGCTGTCGTTGAAGTTGGAGACCAGCAGATCACCTGGGCTGAGCAGGCCACCCTTGGGGAACCCGCTCGGCACGAACTCCACGCCGTAGGGGTTCACATCTTGCGGCGCGGGAGGGCTGGGGATGGTGGACGCGACGACAGGAAGGACGGCTTCTGGTTCGTCCCCCTCCCCCATCCCCTCCCCCATCCCCTTCCCCTCCCACGCCCGAGCCGGCGCACCCGGCCCGAGCAAGGCGGCCGCGATCATGGCGGCGGTCAGTGAAGCCATCGCGCCGCGCCAGGCGCGACGCCAACCGATCGGGTTGAATGACTGACAGCTCGGATCGCCTGCTCGACTCTGGACCATGTCGGCACCTCGCGGAGGTTCATTCGGGCGCTACGACGACGCCGCGTCGATTACTCGGCTGACCATCGGCAGGTGATAGCGATGATGGGGCCGCACGATCGAACAGCGCTCGCCGAGGCTCGTCCGTTCGCGGTGCGTGGAATCAGCGTGCGGCGCGCACGCCTCGCCCGCAGGGCCGCTCGGGAGGGTGCGGACGCGGAGTTTGCGCTCCGTGAGGGACTCCGTCGCCCCCGCCGGGCGCGACACGCCCGGGCCGCGCCGGGGCTCGTGCCACGGACGAGGATTGCGGCTCGACCGGGCCGCGCCCTCGCCCAGGGCTTCCTAGCGCGGGAGCAGTGGGTGATGGCGGCGCCGGAGCGTGGACGTGATCGTCCACCCGCCGATGCCGGACCCGAAGACCGGAGCCGTGCCGCCGACGGTGCTGTGCATCCGGCCGTTCACTCGCAGCCGAAACGGTACTTGTCGTGGCCAAGGCTCCTGGTCTCGGTCTCGGCCTCGGCCTCTCGCCGCGCCTCGGCCGGAACCGCACCCTCAGCGAACGCGCGCTTCGTCGCGACCACGAGCAGGTCGTGCTCCAGCGTCTTCTCGCAACGCTCCTTAATCGCGCACCTCTGACAGGCGGCGAGGTACTCGGCCTTTCGGATCTCGAATTCCTCGCCGTCGCGCTCCGTGCAGCGCTTCGCCTCGTCCAACTTGGCGATCCAGAGACGACCCAGGCGAGTTTCTTCGCCGTAGCACGGCCTCGCCCTCAACGCGGCGTGGGCGGACACCCAGGCATCGGTTGCGACCGTGGCCTCGTCGACCGGGACGTGGAACGGCTTGCACTCCGACTCGGCCTTCTGGAGTTGGACACCGATCTCGGGCAGCCCAACCTGCCGGGCCGCACTCGGCGCTCTTGTCGCGGAGGATCTTGTCTTGTTCCTCCACGCGCGCCCACGCCGCTTTCTCCCTGCTCAGGTCGGAGTTGCAGCCGGCGAACAGCACGGTCAGCATCACGAGCTTCCGCTGCATCGGTCACCCCCGGTCGTTTCGGCCGAGCTTAGACCTGATCGCGCTCTAGGTGAACCCGCCGGGCGCGGGCGCCGGGGTCGTCCGCGCCTCGCTAGGCTTCGCGCTCTCATCTCGCCGGGGCCGTGCCGCCGACCGCGTTCCGCGTCGCGACCGCGAAGGACTGGGTCGTCCGCCGCTCACGGCTTCGCGGGCCGCGGGGCCTGCGAGCCCTGCGGCGCAATGGCGTTCGCCCCGGCCGTCGCGCACTGACCGTCCTGGACGGACGTGCCGCCGCTCACGCCGATCGCCCCGATGATCTTTCCGCTCTCGAGGATGGGGACCCCGCCCTCGAGCGGAACGGCCCCGGGAAGCCCGAGCTGGTTGATGGCCTGCCCCTTCACGCCCTCCTCGAACGCCTTGGTGGGCCGCTTGAACTGCGCTGCGGAGCGCGCCTTCTCCTGCGCCACGAGCGTGCTGCCGTACTGCGTGCCGTCCATGCGCTCGAAGTACACGAGCGATCCGTGCGTGTCGGCGACCGCGACGGCGACGTTCCAGCCGTTCTCCCTCGCCTCGGCCACCGCCGCCGCGGCGGCCTTCTTCGCCAGGTCCACGCCGATGCTCTCGCCGTAGGGGTTGGGCAGCTGCTGTGCCCGCGCGACGAGCCCGAGCGCGGCGAGACAGAGGATCAGCGTCGCCCGCGACATACCGTGAACCTCCATATGGCCCTCCCCTGGGCCGAAGCGTTGGCCCGGAGCCGACGCCATGCCCCGCACCCGAGGGGGCAGGCCCGTTCAGGCGGGCCGCGCGGGACGCGTCCCGGGCTGAGCCGAGGGCCTTGCGAGGGGGAGCGCGCCGCTAGACCACCTTCTCGAACTTCGCGCCCGCCGCGCCGCACACCGGACACTTCTCGGGCGGGACACCGAACTCGACGTCGCCGCACGTCGGGCAGACATACACGTCCATCTTCGAGAGGTCCTGGCCGGACCCGAGCGCCGCGAGCGCCTGCTGGAACAGCGTCGCGTGGACCTTCTCCACGCGGCTCGCCCAGTCGAGCATCGTCTTCGCCTTGTGATTCTCGGCGATCGCCTGCTCGACCATGGGCGGGTACATCTGCGTGTACTCGTACGTCTCGCCGGCGATCGCCTCGCGGAGGTTCTCCAGCGTCGAGCCGACGCCGCCCATGTTCTGGAGGTGCGCGAGCGCGTGGATCGTCTCGGCGTCGGCGGCGGCGCGGAACAGCCGCGCGATCTGCGGGTAGCCGTCCCGCTCCGCCCTCCGGGCGAAGGCGAGGTACTTGCGGTTCGCCTGGCTTTCCCCGGCGAAGGCCGTCTTCAGGTTCTCGATCGTGCTCGGCATGTATGTGTCCCTCCGGCGAAGAGGAGGCCCTTCTACGACGGGGTTCGGCGCGCGGCAAGACGCCCAGCGCGGAGCGGGTGAGCAAGACGAACCCCGTTGCGCTCAGGCGGCGCGGCCTGCCGCTGCCCGCGGCCGTGCTCGCGAGTCGCTCGCGGCGCGAGCGGCTGCGGGCCTCCGGGGCGTCAGCCACGTCAGGCGCCCACGAGGGACTGGCCGCACACCCGGATCGTTGCCCCCGTGATGCCGTATGCGCCAGGGCTGGCGAGGAACGTGACGAGCTCGGCGACGTCCTGCGGCTGTCCGCCCTGCGACAATGAGTTGAGCCGCCGTCCCGCTTCGCGCATCACGAATGGCATCCTAGCCACCATCCCCGTCTCGATGAAGCCGGGCGCGACGGCGTTGGCGCACACCCCGCGAGGCGCGAGCCGCGGTGCCACCGCCGTGACGTAGCCGATCAGGGCGGCCTTCGTCGCCGCATAGTTCGTCTGCCCGAAGTTGCCGGCCACGCCGCTGACCGACGAGAGGTAGACGAGCCGCCCCTCGTCCCTGAGCGTGCCGGCGGCCAAGAGGGCGTCGTCCAGCGCGACGATCGCCTCGAAGTTGACGGCGAGGACCTGGTCCCATTCGTCCCGCGTCATCTTCGCGAGCGTCCGGTCGCGCGTGATGCCCGCGTTGTGCACCACCACGTCGACGCCGCCATGCCCGTCCCGCAGCGTGGTCGCGACGCGCGTCGCGGCGCCCGGTGCCGTGAGATCGAGCGGCAGCGCCTCTCCGCCGACGCGAGCCGCCGTCGCCGCGAGCGCGTCGTTGGCCGCGGCCACGTCCAGGCACACGACGCGCGCGCCCTCCTGCGCGAGCCGCTCTGCCGTGGCCGCGCCGATTCCGCGCGCCGCGCCGGTCACCAGCGCGACCTTGCCCCGAAGCGCCGAGTGGAGTGGCACGGACGCGGGCGCGCGCACGGCCTCGGTCACGTGGACTGCCTGGCCAGAGACGTAGGTGCTCCCCGCGGCGCAGAAGAAGCGCGCGGGCCCGGCGAGCCGCGCCTCGCCGCCGCGCGCCACGTACGCGAGGTTCGCCGTGGCGCCGCGCCGGCCGACCTCCTTCGCGAGGCTCCGCACGAACCCCTCGACTCCGCGCGCCGCCGCGGCCGCCGCTGGCGTTCCGGCCTGGTCCGGGTCCGCCGCGAGCACGAGCAGCCGCGCGTTCTGCGCGAGCCGGGGCACGAGCGGGTGAAAGAAGTCGTACAGGCGGCGCGCGTCCGAGGGACCGGTGAGACCCGTCGCGTCGAACGCCGCGCCGTCGACGGTCGCGGGTTCGGCGGGAGCTCCATCTCGCACCGCAGCGCCACCCGCCGAGAGCACATCCCGCACCGCTCGCGTCGCGAAGCTTCCCGGCGTGGTGCCCACGGCCACCGTGCTGCCCAGCAGCGGCTGCTCCTGCCATGCGCCGCCGGCGCGCGCGAGCACCGGCGGCCGAGGCAGCCCGAGAGCCCGGATCAATCGCCCTGCGACGCGATGGTGCGCGAGCTCCATGAACCGATCGGCCATGCCGTGCACCTCCGCGTGTCGACGCGCCCCAGGGTACCTCCTCGGCGGCGTGTGCGCTGCACCGTCTAGCGAACGTCGTCACGTACATGCCTGCTTCAGTCGCGACGTCGCGCCCTGCGACGCGTAGCCGGAGCCGACTCCGGTCGAATGACTCATCAGACGAGGATGGCGGCTCGACCGGGCCGCGCCCTCGGGCAGGGCTCCCTAGCGCGGGAGCAGTGGGTGATGGCGGCGCCGGAGCGTGGACGTGATCGTCCACCCGCCGATGCCGGACCCGAGGACCCACGCCGTGCCGCCGACAGCGTTCTGCGTCATGACCGCGAAGGCGACTGGGTCGTCCGCCGCTCACGGCTTCGCGGGCCGCGCGGCCTGCGGACCCTGCGGCGCGATGGCGTTCGCCCCGACCGTCGCGCACTGACCGTCCTGGGCGGACGTGCCGCCGCTCACGCCGATCGCCCCGATGATCTTGCCGCTCACGAGGATGGGGACCCCGCCCTCGAGCGGAACGGCCCCGGGCAGCCCGAGCTGGTTGATGCCCTGCCCCTTCACGCCCTCCTCGAACGCCTTGGTGGGCCGCTTGAACTGCGCCGCGGAGCGCGCCTTCTCCTGCGCCACGAGCGTGCTGCCGTACTGCGTGCCGTCCATGCGCTCGAAGTACACGAGCGATCCGTGCGTGTCGGCGACCGCGACGGCGACGTTCCAGCCGTTCTTCTTCGCCTCGGTCACCGCCGCCGCGGCGGCCTTCTTCGCCAGGTCCACGCCGATGTTCTCGCCGTAGGGGTTGGGCAGCTGCTGTGCTCGCGCGCCGAGCGCGAGCGCGGCGAGGCAGGGGATCAGCGTCAACCGTGACTTACCGTGAACGTTCATGCGGCCCTCTCCCGGAACCGGAAGCCGCCGCACCCCGCACCTCTTGTCCGTCGTGCAGAGTGAGGCGACGTCGCGCCCCGCGGCGCGTGCCCCGAGCCGACCCAGGGCGTATGACGACGCGCGTCTTCCTCGACCACGCTCAGGCGAGCCTGCGCAACGATGAGCGCGAGCGACCGCGGGCGAAGCCTCGTCCTGCGACTCGCCCGACTGGCGTCGGATCCGGCGCTGGTCAACGGAGCCCGCGAGCGCTCCGCGCTGCGGCACCTCGCACGTCTTCGTGGGCGGTCGCTCGCGGGCGCCCGACGTCGTCATTCGCGCACGCCCTGCCCCGCACCTGCGAGCGGGTAGTGCCGAGCGGGCGGGCGCACGGCCCAACTTCCCCTCGATCGATTCGCCCGGCCGTGGTGTTCTCCCGCGCATGAACGCTCGACGAACGGCCCTGACGTTCGCGGCGCTGGCGGCCGCGGGCACGGTCGCTGGCCTGTGGTGGTGGACCCGTGAGGTCCCTGCCACACCCGCCGAGGCGAAGGAAGGCGCCGCCCCGGGCGCTTCCGCCGCAGCGCAGGCCGCGCCGCGGCCACGCGAGCGGCTGGTCGACATGCGCCCGCTGCTCACGGCGCGGCGCATGGCGGCCCTCGCAACGTCGCCGGAG
>DATLJU010000217.1:0-20474 GCA_035538735.1 Anaeromyxobacteraceae bacterium
AGCGCCACCGTCACGAGCCAGATGCTCATGATGGTGCTCTTCATCGAGCGCGGCGCCTGCGTGTAGCTGAACTCGAGCCCGGTCACCGAGACGAGTACCTCGCCGGTGGTGAGGAAGAGGTACTGCGGCAGCTGCCACAGCGCGCTCGGCCGCGCCCCGCCGGCGACGACCGACTCGACGAGCGCCGCCGCCGCGAACGAGAGCACGGCCAGGAACATCCCGAGCGTCATCTTGCCGAGTGGCGTGACGCGCACGCCGAGGCGCTCCAGCCCGGGGAAGACCACCCGCTGGAGCAGCGGGATGAGGAGGAGCACCATGAGCGGGTTCAGCGCGGCGAGCTGCGACGCCTGCAGCGTACGGCCGCCGACGACCAGGTCCATGCGGCGCGCCTGCAGCACCCAAGACGCCCCGTGCTGGTCGAAGAGCGCCCAGAAGGCGGTCACGGCCGCGAAGACGCCCATGATGCGGAACACCGACCGCGCGCCCTCCACCGCCTCCACGGGGTGATCGGCGCGGGCGGGGTCGAGCCAGGACCCACCCGCGGGCACGCTCGACCTGCGCCGCAGCGCGCTCGCCACCACCCTGGTGAAGGCGTGCGGGTTCGGACCGGTGGGCGGCACGTGCACGTACCGGCGCCGCCCGAGCAGGAACAGAGCCAGCGCCGCGACCATGAGGAGGCCCGGCACCGCGAAGGCGACGCGCGGGCCGAAGGCGGCG
Organism: Anaeromyxobacteraceae bacterium; assembly: GCA_035538735.1. Classification (GTDB taxonomy): domain Bacteria; phylum Myxococcota; class Myxococcia; order Myxococcales; family Anaeromyxobacteraceae; genus Anaeromyxobacter_A. Next base: position 718 of record DATLJU010000217.1, read on the forward strand.
AGCAGGACGGGGATGAGCAGGGTCGAGCCCGACGACCCCAGGTTGATCATCCAGTAGAAGAGCCCGTAGACGCGCTCGAGCAGCTTCTTCTGCTCGGGGTGGAACTGGTCGCCGACGAAGGCGGAGACGCAGGGCTTGATGCCGCCCGAGCCGAGCGCGATGAGCGTGAGGCCGGCGAAGAGCCCCCAGCGCGTCTCGAACGCGGCGATGGTGGCGTGGCCGAGGACGTACCCGAGCGACAGCCAGACGATGACGCGGTAGCGGCCCCACAGCCGATCGGCGAGCCACCCGCCGGCGAGCGGCGTCAGGTAGCAGGCCATCACGAAGAAGTGGTAGTTCGCCTCCGCCTCGTGCTCCGGCAGCAGGAGCCACTGCGCCATGTAGACGGTGAGGATCGAGCGCATCCCGTAGAACGAGAAGCGCTCGCACCCCTCGTTCCCGACGATGAACTTGATCTGCGGCGGGAAGCGATCGCGGTCGGAGCTCATCTCGCCTCGGCAACCGGGAAGGTGGCGGGCTCGCGCTGCACCGGGCGGTAACGGCCCGCCACGGCCTGGAAGGCGAACGCCGCCGCCAGCATGAGGGCGGCGAAGAAGAAGTAGTAGCCGGCGCCGTGGAACCGGTTGAGGCCGGCCACCCACGCGGTGAGCAGCGAGCCCGCCGCGATGGTGACGTACCAGAGGCTCATGATGGCGCTCTTCATCGAGGCGGGCGCCTGCGTGTAGGCGAACTCGAGCGCGGTCACCGACACCAGCACCTCACCCATCGCGAGGAAGACGTACTGCGGGACCTGCCACGCGATGCCGGGGCGGACGCCCAGGTCGAGCGCGACCTGCACGGCGCCGGCGCAGAGGAAGGAGAGGACGGTGATGTACATGCCCACGGTCATCTTGCCGAGCGCGTGGACGCGGCTGCCGCGCCGCTCCAGCCACGGATAGACCAGGCCCGCGAAGACCGGGATGAGCACCAGCACCAGAACCGGGTCGAGCGTCGGCACCTGGGAGGAGAGCACCTCGAGCCCAAACACCCGGCGGTCCATCCGCTCCGCCTGCAGCACCCACGACGAGCCGTACTGGAAGAAGAGCGCCCAGAACGCCGCGGTGGGCGCGAAGACCGCGATGATGCGGAAGACGGCCTTGGCGCCGTCCACCGCCTCGTCCGGGAAGCGGTCGCGCGCCACGTCGAGCCAGCTCTGGCCCGGGCGGCCGGTGCCGAGCTTCGCGACCGCGTGGGAGACGACGCGGAAGAAGCCGTGCGGGTTCGGGCCGGTGGGCGGTCTCACGACGTAGGAGCGCCGGCCGGCCCAGAAGATGGCGATGGCGCCGGCCATGAGAAGGCCCGGGATCGCGAAGGCGACCCGCGGGCCCATCCGGTCGAGCAGCACCGGGATGAGGAGGGTCGAGGCGGTCGATCCGAGGTTGATCATCCAGTAGTACAGGTCGTAGACCCGCTTCAGCAGGTGGCGCTTCTCGTCCGTGAACTGGTCCCCCACGAAGGCCGCCGCGCACGGCTTGATGCCGCCGGCGCCGAGCGCGATGAGGGCGAGTCCGGTGTAGAGCCCCTCGCGGCTCTCGAACCCCGCGATGACGGCGTGCCCGAGCACGTAGCCGAGCGACAGCCACAGGACGACGCGGAAGCGCCCGAAGAAGCGATCGGCCAGCCACGCGCCGAGGAGCGGCGTCACGTACACCGCGAAGACGAACAGGTGGTACCGCGACTCGGCCTCTCCGTCCGAGAGGAACAGGCGCTGCGCCATGTAGATGGTGAGCACCGACGTCATCCCGTAGTACGAGAAGCGCTCGCACCCCTCGTTCCAGGCCAGGTACTTGATCTGCGGCGGGAAGCGGCCCTGCGTGACGCGCGGCATCGAAGCTAGATCCCGCGCACCGCGGCGTAGGCGAGGAGCGCCCACCCGGCGAGGAAGGCCACGCCGCCGAACGGCGTCACGGCGCCGATCGCGCGCACCCCGGAGAGCGCCAGGGCGTAGAGGCTGCCCGAGAAGAGCAGCGTGCCCGCGACGAAGAGCCAGCCGGCGGCGCTGGTGGCTGGACCCGGCCAGCGCTGCGCCGCCCAGGCGACCGCGACCAGGGCGAGCGCGTGGTACATCTCGTAGCGGGCACCGGTCTCGAAGATGACGAGCAGGTCGGGGGCGAGCCGCGCCCTGAGCGCGTGCGCCCCGAACGCGCCCGCCGCCACCGAGACGAAGGCGGAGAGCGCGCCCAGCGCGAAGAACAGGCGATCCATCCCGCGAGTCTAGCGCGGGTTCCCCCGCGCCGTTACCGAAGCGGCATGGACTGGACGAAGAAACGCTGCGTGCCTTGCGAGGGTGGCGTGCCGAAGATGGAGCGGCCGCGCGCCGAGGAGCTGCTCGGGACGCTCGAAGGGTGGGATCTCCAGGGCGACCGCCTCCACCGCCACTTCCGCTTCCGCGACTTCGCGGGCGCCATGCGCTTCGTGAACGCCATCGCGGAGCTGGCGGAACAGGAGGGGCACCACCCCGACTTCAGCCTGCACGGCTGGAACCTGCTCGACGTGACCACCTCCACCCACGCCATCGGCGGGCTCTCCGAGAACGACTTCATCCTGGCCGGCAAGATCGACCGGCTCCCGCGCGAGGCGCCACCCGAGGGTCGTTGAATTCGCGGCGACCTCCTCCGTCCTTCTTCGCGAAGGAATCGAAACGGAGGAAGCCATGAACCGCACCGCCCTCACCCTCGTCGCCGCTCTCGGCCTCACCGCCGTGGCGGGTCGCGCCCGCGCCGACAGCGACGACGGCTGGCGCGATCACGACCGCCGCGCGTACGCGGTGCCCGACCCCGCGCCGGCGTACGCGCCCCCCGCCTACGCCGCGCCCGCCCGCCCCTGGCGCGTCGCGCGGTTCGAGGGGTGGCGCTCCCACGAGCTCCGCGACGAGTACCGCCGGCTCGACACGGCGCGCGACCGCTTCTACGCGACTTGGCACGGCAACCCCTGGCGCCGCGATCGCTTCGAGGCGTGGTACGGGGCGCGCCGCGCCGAGCTCGACGCGCGCTGGGCGGATCTGGCGCGCGGCCGCGACCACGACCGATGGTAGCTCTCTTCCGCTCGTCCTGAGCCCTTCGACTACGGCCGCTCCGCGGCCTCCGCTCAGGACAGGCTCCGCGCCGACAGAGACGGCCGCGCGCTTCGACTACGGCCGCTGCGCGGCCTACGCTCAGCGCGAACGGAATCGGGGCGGCGCGTAGTCGAAGGACGAGCGCAGCGCTCCGTGTGCTGGCGCCCTGCTCGGGCCCGAGCTAGATCGATAAAAGAGCTCCCACCGTGTCCCGCACCCCATCGTTCCTGCTCTTCTTCGCCGTCGCATTCGCCGTCCTCGGCGGGATGCACTACTACCTGTGGGCGCGCCTCGTCCGTGACACCGGGCTGCCCGGCCGCCGGGTGCTGCTCGCCCTGTTCGCGCTCGCGGCGGTGGCGGTACCGCTCGCCGTCCTGGTGTCGCGGCGCCTCTCCTTCCGCGTGACCCGGGGTTGGTTCGCCGCCCTCTTCACATGGCTCGGCGCGGCCTTCCTGCTGTGCGCGGCGCTCCTCGCCACCGATCTGGCGCGCCTCCTCTGGGCGGGGCTCCGGACGTGGCTCGCCTCCGGCCCCGATCTCGCGCCCGCCGATCCGGGCCGGCGCGCGTTCGTGGCGCGAACGCTGGCCGGCGGCGCGGTGCTCGCCGCCGGCGCCGCGACCGCCGCAGCGATCGAGAGCGCCGTCGGGGAACCTCATGTGGTCGAGGTACCGGTGCGGCTGGCTCGCCTGCCCAAGGCCCTCTCGGGGTTCACCCTGGCGCAGCTCTCCGACCTCCACGTCGGACCCACGATCCGCGAGAAGCACGTCAAGCGCGTCGTCGACATGACGAACGCGCTCCGCCCGGACGCGGTGGTCATCACCGGCGACCTCGTCGATGGGACCGTGCGGCAGCTGCGCGCGGCCACGGAGCACCTGGCGCGGTTGTCGGCGCCCCACGGCGTCTACTTCGTCACCGGCAACCACGATTACTACTCCGGCGCGCGGCCGTGGCTGGCCGAGCTACGCCGGTACGGGGTGAAGACGCTCGGCAACGAGCGCGTCGAGCTGGGCGACCGCGGGCCCGGCGGCGCGTCGTTCGACCTGGCCGGCGTGAACGACTGGAGCGTCGCGCGCGGGTTCGACGGGAGCTGGCCGGCGCTGGAGGAGGCGCTGGAGGCGCGCGATCCGGAGCGTTCGCTGGTGCTGCTCGCCCACCAGCCGCGCGGGGTGGCGGAGGCGGCCGCGGCGGGCGTCGAGCTCCAGCTCTCGGGCCACACCCACGGCGGCCAGATCTTCCCGTGGAACCTGCTCGTCGCAGCGGTCTACCCCTTCTACAAGGGGCTCTACCGGCTCGAGCGCGGCGGCCACGCCGCCCAGGTCTACGTCTCGTGCGGGACGGGCTACTGGGGTCCGCCCATGCGGCTCGGCGCGCCGGCCGAGGTGACGAAGGTCATCCTCACCGCGTGAGCTCGTCCACGATCTCCTGGAGCCGCGCGCAGGCCGTGCCGCGGGCGTAGAAGCCTCGCGGCGCGCCCTCGCAGAGCTGCGAGAACGGGTTCTCCTCCGGGTTCACGTCGACCATCGCGATCCCGCGTCGCCAGGCGAGCTCGCCGATCTGCATGGGGAGGTTGGTGGCCCCGCTCGTGCCGACCACGAGCAGCAGGTCGGCGCGCCCGGCCGCGCGCAGGGCGGTGTCCATCCGGTAGTTCTCTTCGTCGTAGTACTCGTCGAACCAGAGCACGTGCGGGCGAAGCCAACCGCCGCAGCGCGGGCAGGAGAGCGCGCGCCGGTCTCCGTCCGTGAACGGCGTTGCCGCGTCGCGCCGGCCGAGGTCGGGCAAGGCCAGCCGGCTCGCGCCGCAGCCGTCGGCACACCGCACCCAGGCCGCCTCGCCGTGGATGCAGCTCGTCCGCTCCGGCGTCGCGCCGGCGCGCAGGTGCAGCCCGTCGATGTTCTGCGTCACGAGGTGGAATCGATCGCCGAGGGCGCGGTCGAGCGCGACGAGCGCGCGGTGCCCCTCGTTGGGCTGCGCATGGCGGCAGATGCCGAACCGGTACAAGTACCAGCGCCACACCTCCTCGGGCCGGCGCAGGAACATCGCGTGGGTCGCCATCTCCTGCGGCATGTAGTTCCGCGAGCCGACGACCCAGTAGCCTTCCGCACCGCGAAACGTGGGGATGCCACTCTCGGCCGAGATGCCGGCGCCGGTGAGCGCCACGACCCGCCCGTGCGCGCGCCGCACCTCGCCCAGGATCTGCTGGAGCCGCTCTTCCATCGCGCGATTATAACGATCGGCGTGTCGACAGCCCTAACCTCCGGCATCCGCGTCGAGGTCCAGAGCGAGTTCCGGCCGGAGCGATCGGCCCCTGGTCGCTGGCTCTTCAGCTACGCCATCCGCATCTCGAACGAGGGCGACCGGCCCGCTCAGCTCGTGTCACGCCACTGGATCATCACCGACGCCCAGGGCGAGCACGAGGAGGTCATCGGCGAGGGCGTGGTCGGGCAGCAGCCTCGGATCGAGGCGGGCGCGCACTTCGAGTACACGAGCTTCTGCATCCTCCGGACGCCACACGGCTCGATGCGCGGCAGCTACCGGATGGCGCGAGACGACGGGACCTCGTTCGAAGCCGAGATCGCTCCGTTCGCGCTCGTGACGCCGGGCGCGTTGCACTGAAGGTGACTATCGCGTGACGGCGGCGGGGGACGAGCCCCCGCCCTACGACGGATTTTCGGGGCGTCAGCGCCCGGCTATCGTCTCGCGCGCTCCAGCTCCTCCGCCAGCTCCGCCGGCGTGACGAGGCCGCGCCGGACCAGCACCTTGACCACCGCCGCTAGGAGCTGGGCCGAGCGGGCGCCCATCTCATCTCCACGCCCGGCCCATGCGATCGCATCCGCCAGGCCCACGGCGGGCGGAGGCTCGGCGCGCAGGGGCTTCGGCCCGTCGAGCTCGCCTTCGACGGCGTCGGGCGCCAGCTCGGTGGCCAGGATCGGCTCACCGAGCGGGTCCGGCTCGACCGACAGCGCGACGGCGGCCGCCGACCTTCCCGGCAGCGGCGGCGGCACGTCGAGCGCGATGGAGCGCGCCCCGGGCTCCTCCTCGGCGAAGCAGAGCCGCCGGACCGCGGCCGCGATCTCGCGGTCGCCGGCGAGCGCCACCTTGACGCGCCGTCCGGTCCGGAAGGCGATCTCGTCGACAACCGCGACGTTCGAGGGATCGGCCATCACGACGGTGATGGAGCCGGTGTCGGCCGCCACGGGGATGAGCGTCTGGCGGAGCGCCAGCTCCCGCGGGACGAGCCTGAGCGCCGCCTCCAGCTGCGGCGACGGCACGAGGCCAGCCACGTCCGCCACCTCGTACCCGAACTTCCGCGAGAGCGCGCCGACGACGTCCTTCTCGGTCGCGAGCTTCAGATCGATGAGCGCCTGCCCCAGCTTGCCGCCCCACTTCCGTTGATGGCCGAGCGCCGACTGGAGCTGGGCGGCGTCGATGACACCGGCTTCGATCAGCATCTCGCCGAGGCGCTTCTTGGCCTGCATGTCGCCCCTCCGAGGCCCCCGTTGCGCGGGATCCTAGCGAAGCCATGAGCCCCCGGTCGAGGCCACGGTTGCGCGACAGGTGAGGTGAACCCTGGGCGAGAGACTACCCGGTTGGGGCATCTCCTGCGCGCACCGGCCGCATCCCGGAAGGGTCTCAGTGAGGCGTGGCTTCCTCTCGGGTCGCGATCGCGAGCCGCGACAGGCCGTGCCGGCGGGCCAGATCCATGACGGCGACCACCTTCCCGTGCGCCACGCCCTGATCGGCCTGGACGAGCACGAGCGTGTCCGGGTTCTCGCCGTGCGCGCGGTCGAGGAGCTGCACGAGCTGCGCCTCGTCCACGACCTTGCCGCCCACCACCGTCCGGCCGTCCTCGAGCACCGCCACCGCGAGGTCGTGCATCTCGGTGGTGGGAGCGCTCTTGCCGGCGCGCGGGAGGCTCACCTTGAGGCCGCCGTTCTGCCCGCCCTGCTCCGCGATGGCGGTCGTGGTGACCATGAAGATGATGAGCAGGACGAGGAAGATGTCGGTGAGCGGCGTGATGTTGATGTCGGCGAAGATGCCGCCCCCGCCCTCCAGCTCGTCGTCGCCACCTTGCGGTCCCCCGACGGCCATCAGGCGCTCTCCTCGCGCGCGGGTCGAGCGGGCGCGGCTGGGCCGGGGAGCGTCTCCTTCACGATCTCCAGGTACTCCTCCGCGAGCAGCCTGAACTGCAGCGCGAGCTTCTGCACGTGCGTGTTGAGGAAGTTGTAGAGGATGACCGCCTCGATCGCGACCGCGATGCCTCCCGCGGTCGTGACGAGCGCCTCCGAGATGCCGGCCGCCACGACGCTGAAGCCTCCCTGCCCAGAGATCCCCATCTGGTGGAAGGCCTGCATGATGCCGACCACCGTGCCGAACAGCCCGATGAAGGGCGCGGTGGCCCCGATGGTGCCGAGGAGCCACAGGCGCGCGCGGAGGCGAAGATTGAGCTGCTGCCGCTGCCGCTCGACCGCCGCGGCCAGCTTCTCCGCGCTCTGCGGCCGCGCCACCCGCCCCGGATGGCCGGGCGGTGGCTGGCTCGCCACCAGCCCGGCCAGGAACACGTCGGCGGCGGGCGAGGTGGAGCGCTCACACTGTGCGCGGGCGTCGTCGAGGTCGCCCCGGAAGAGCGCGCGCGTGACGGCGTCGGCCAGCGTGCGCGCCTGGTCGCCGAAGCGCCACAGCGCGAGCGCGCGCTCGACGGCGACGGCCACCGCGGCGACCGAGCAGGCCACGATGAGCCACATGGCCACGCTGGATTTGACGAGGGAGAAGAGCTCGAGGTTCACGGACGAGAGATACGCCGAACGAGGCCGGCGTCCAAGGAGAAGCGCTTCGGGCAACCTCGGGGAGATCCCAGGGTGGCCGGAGCGCAGGCGGAGTTCAGGACCTTTGCGGAGAACGTGCCATCCCGGCGGCTCATTCCGTCGCCCGGCCGGGGATGGTAGCGAGGCGGGGAACGAGCCCCTGCCCTTCGGTTCCCCGCTCCTAGGGCAACTCCTCGACGCGCACGCCCGGTGGGGGATCGAGCCGGAAGAGCCCTTGCTCGATCGAGCCGTTCACCTCCACGTCGTCGTGCCAGGAGAGCTTCAGGCGCGAGCTACTGGCCGGCGCGTCGAGGTTCATCTCCTCGGGGAAGCGGACACCGCCCCGCCCGGTGAAGGCCCTGAACTCGAGATCGTACCCAGGGTTCAAGTCCTGGGGCCGGGCGCCCGGTGGACCGGCCCGGCGCACGCGAGACCAGGCCACCGTCGCCTGCTCACCGATGGCGAGCCGCTGCCCGACGTCACCGAGGCCGAGCGTGAGCAGCAGCTGCTCGCCGTCCTGGCCGACCTCGAGCGGTGCTCCCGGGAGGAGCGGGGCCGAGCCGCACAGGATCGTCACCAGCTCCTCGACCGGGATCTCGAACGGGAGCAGCCGCGAGACGTTTCCCGGCGTCGCCTCGCCCCGGTAGAAGACCTTGTTGCGAACGTCGTAGAGCGCGAACCGGCCGCCACCCGCCACCAGCACCGCCGCCGGGCTGCCGAAGAAGTCGAGCGTCTCGAGGTGGACACGGTCGGGCTTCTCGGCCGCGATGAACTCGGTGACCGTGCCCGAGAAGGAGGGCGAGGCGATGCGCACGCGCGCCGCGCCGCGGACGCGCTGCACGCGCGCCTGCTGGGCGCGGACCTGGTCGAGCAGCGCCGAGGGATCGCGCGCGAGCGAGGCCGGCGGCACGCGGGTGCAGCCCGCGAGCGAGCACAGCAGCACGGCGGCGGCCATCCTCGTCGTCATCAGAAGAGCCGCTCCTTCCGCGCCAGCAGCTCGTGGGCGTGGCGTTTCGCGAGCTCGTTCTCGGGAGCCAGGGTCGGGGCGCGGCCGGGATCGAAGGCGATCACGTCGGCGAGCAGCGCCTCGAAGCGCTTCCGATCCTGGAGCAGCACCGCCAGCGTCTCGGCCTCGACCACCTTCGTCCGCTGGTCATCCGGGCCCAGCGCGCGCGCCTGCTCGAGCTGCCGGCGCGCCGCCGCGGCGCCGCCGCCCGCCGCCGACGGCACCGTGGCCAGCCAGGCGCCGAGCGCGCGCCGGGGGCCGCCGCCGTCCACGCGCTCGTCGAGCTCCGCGGCGCGCTCCATGAGCGCGCGCGCCTCGTCCTTGATGGCGAGGATCGCCGCCATGCCACGCGTGCGGGCGCCGCCCATCGCGCCGAGCGCGAGCCAGTAGAGCGCCTCGGCGCCGCGCGCGTCGACCCGCGCCGCGGCGGCGCGCGCTTCGCCGCCGGCGTCCACCACCTCGCCGAAGGCGGGACACGCCATCCGGAGCGCCCGCTCGGCTGCGCGCGCGGTCTCGCCCCACGCTTCGCGCGCGGCGCGCGGGGCCGCGTCGGCCCGGAACGCCTGCGCCCGCGCCAGCGACAGCAGCGGCGCGGGATCGTCGGGGCGCAGGCGGACCGCGTCCGAGAAGCGAGCGATCGCCTCGTCGAGCTTGACCGGATCGCCTCGCGCCTGGAAGGCGGCGCGGCCCGCGGCCAGCGCGGTTTCGCCAGGGTCGCCCGCGGCGGGCGCGGGCGCGGCCCCTTCGGCGGGAGATGGCCCGGCGGCGATCGCCAGCGCGAAGACGAGGGCCCACACGGTAGCCTCGACCTCAGCGGCGCTTCTTGCCGGTCGGCTTCGAGCCCCCGCGCGGGCGGCTGGCGCGGGCGGCCGGCTTGGCCTTCGGAGGCGGGCGCGGCGACGGACGCGCCGGGGTGCCCGCCCGGCGCGGAGGAGCGCCCCGCGCCGCCTTCGCGGCCGGACGCTCCGGGCGGCGGGCGGCGGGCGTGCGCGCAGGTCGGGCCGCGGACGGCTGCTGCGCGACGGCGGCTCTCTCGCGGCCTCCTCCCGCCGCGCGCGGCGACGGAGGGGCGACTTGCCCGCGGGCCGGCACGGCCGCCGCCGCGGCGGGCCGCTGCGGCGCGTGTGGCGCCGCGGGTCGCGCCGGCGGGCGCGGCGGAGGAGCCGGCGGAGGCCGCGGCTCGGGCCGCCGCGGCGACTGCGCGCGCGACAGCTTGGCGAGGTGCGCCTCCTCCTCCTGCGGTGTCACCACGAGCGGAGGCTGTCCGGCGCGCTGCCGCGCGTCGTCTTCCGCGCTGTAATAGAGCTGCGCGGTCGCGAGGCCCTTCACGACGAGCTCGCCCTTCTGGTTCTCCGTCCACACCTCGAGGTCGATGGCGTAGACGCCGTTCCCCTCGAAGCGCCGGTCGACCACGCGTCCGCGGCAGGTGAGGACGTCGCCCGGCCACACGATCTTGACGAACCGGGCGGAGTAGCGCCGCAGCCGCGCGCCGCGGAGCCAGTCCACCACCAGCTCGGCGATGAAGCCCATGCCGAGCATGGCCGGGGCGAGCGCGCTCGGGAACCCGGCGTTCCGCGCCAGGTGCTCGTCGACGTGGAGCGGGTTGAAGTCGCCGCTCGCACCGGCGTAGCGCGCGATCTGGGTGCGATCGACGGGCGGCTTCACGAGCGGCGGCAGCTCGTCGCCCACCTTGACCGCCTCGAAGTAGAGCTGTCGTGCCAGGAGCGCCATCGGTTCCCCTACCGCCGCAAGACGAACGTGGCACGCGTGCGGAAGACCCGCGCGCCCTGCGGGTCGCGCCCCTCGTCCTCCAGGACGAGGATGTCCATCGGCCCGCTCGCGCCGGCTCGCTCCTGAACGTCGGCCACCCGCGAGACGACCGTGATGCGATCGCCCGCCACGATCGGGCGGCCGTACTCGATCTGCTGCTCGCTCTGCAGCAGCGAGCGGGTCCCGAGGTCGAGCGCGTGCCGGAAGCGCTCGCTCATGGCGAGCGCGACCGCGAAGGTGGGCGGCGCCACCAGCCCGGCGAAGCCCGCGGACCGCGCGGCCTGCTCGTCGGTGTAGATGGGGTTCGGGTCGCCGAGCGCGTCGGCGAAGCGGCGGATCGCGCCCTTCTCCACCTCGTGCAGGACGGGCTCACTCTCGCGGCCGATGAGCGACTTGTCGAGCATGTTCCCCCTAGCGCCCCGCCGGCAGATCGAGGACGGTGACCAGCCCCTGCAGCAGCGAGACGCGCAGGGCCGCGTTCACGACGCTCCAGGCGGTGGCGTCGTCGCCGGGGAGGCCGCCGTCGATGCGCGCCTTCACGGGTGGGCGAGCGTCGAGCTCCACCTCGTCGCGTGGGTCCTCCGCGCCGGCTGCGAGGATGAGCTCCAGCCGCACCCGCTCGGTGCCGTCGACGAAGCCACGCGCCACCTGGTGCACGCCCGCCACCTGGCCCGCCTTGACGGGGATGGCCGCCTCGAGGTCCTCCTCGGCGAGGAGCGGCGAGAGCTCCTCCTCCACCTCGTCGAGCTCGAAGCCGCAGCCGATGGCGGCCAGCATGGCCGACTCGGAGAGCCCGACGTGCCCGAGCTCGCCTCGATCGGCGGCGGCGTGGAAAGCCTCCTCGTCGAGCCCGGCGCCCACCCTGCGCTGAAGCGCGGGCCGGCGCTGGGCCGTGTCCTGGACGCGCACGGCGTGGACGTGGCGCACCGGCCCGGTCACCTGCGCGAGGAAGGCGGGGAGGCGGTCGAGCGCGAAGCCAGGGTTCACGCCCACGCCCACGACCGCGACCTGCCGCGCCTCGCACAAGGCGTCGAGCGCCTCCGCCTGCTCCTCGTAGCGAAGCCACGGATAGGCGAGCTCCTCGCACGTCGAGACGACGGAGAGACCGGCCTTCACGGCGGCCTCGATCTGCGGCAGGGCAGCCTCGAAGGAGGAGCCGACGGCGTGGAGGAGGACTCCGCCGCGCGCGCGCGCCAAGCTCTGGCGCGCGTCGGCGGCCACGCTCAGGTTCGGCGCGCCGGGCCCTGCGAGCTCCGTCAGGTGCCGCCCAGCGTGCGCGGGGTCGATCGCCCCAACCAGCTCCAGCTCGGGCTGCTCGAAGACCGCGCGAGCGATGGCCTGGCCGATGTGGCCGAGGCCCATGATCACCACGGGGATTCCGGTCGATCCCTCCGCCACGCGAACCTCTCCACCCAGCGGGCTGGCGGCGCGTCCGAGCCTCTGGAAAACGCCGCGTTACAGGCCGTTTATAGCGGACGGCCACAAAGGCCATCAAGGAAAACCCTCGCGGCCGAGCGCCCGATAGGATAGCTATCTGTATGATTTGGTTGTATTTTTTGCGGGGCAACGCCCCGGGTGCGGCTCGCGATGTTCACCCCGCGATGACGAACTCCAGCCACTGCCGGAACCCGGGATCGTCCCAGTTCCGGGGGCCCACGATCATCGCCACGACCCTTCCGGAGCGGTCGACGATGTACGTCTCGGGGAACTTCACGTCGGGGCAGTAGCCGCGAGCGGTGCAGTAGAAGCTCTTGGCAGCCGTCGCGTCGTTGTCGCGGGCGAGCAAGAGCTCCCTGGGCGCACCACCGAACGCCTGCTCGAAGTAGGCGTGGACCGGCTCCCACCCGTCGTCGCCGGAGACCGCCACCATCTTGAAGCGGCCCGGGTGGGCGGCGGTGAGCGCGCGGCCCAGCTGCAACATGGACGGCATCTCCTGAATGCAGGGCGGGCACCAGGTCGCCCAGAAGTTCACGAACAGCACCTGGCCGCGCAGCGCCGAGAGGCGGACGGGCTTGCCGTCGGCGCCGGTGACGGTCACGTCGGGCGCGAGGACGTCGACCGGGTGAGAGAAGGGGGCCTCGTCGAGCAGACGGCTCTCGGCCGCGCGCGCCTCCTCGGGCGTGAAGACGTGGTGGGCGCCGGCCTCGGGTCCGGCGAACGCCGCGGAGGCCGGAGCCGCCGGCGCGGGCGGCGCGACCGGCGGGGCACCGCTTCCCCGCAGCGCCTGCGAGAGCAGGACCACCGCCGCCACTCCGGCCGCCACCAGCACGGCCACCCACGGCCAGCGGCGCGCCGCGCCCGCCTTCGTCGTGTCGCGCGACATGATGAGCGATGTCTACACCGTCGGCGGGCAGGTCGTCGAGGTGGCGGGCGACGGCGAGGCGATCAGCGCGCGCTCGCATCGGGCGCGCTCGTCGACGCCGTCCCGTCCTTGGACGGCTTCTTCGGCGCAGCCGCCGGGCGGAGCATGTCCCTGACCGTGTAGCGCAGGCTCGCGTCCGGTCGCGCCTGGCAGGTCTCGAGGACCTTCGCCATCGCCGACGCCGCGCGATCGAGGTCGAAGCGCTTCGCCTGGACCCCGGTCGCTCGGTAGTAGCCAGCCATGTACCAGACGATGGGCGCCCGGTCCGCCTCCGGGACCGCGACGTACTGCCCGCACGACATGTCCTTCAAGTTCACGATCCGTGAGCTGGTCGCGGCGCCCTCTCCGGCGGCGCGCGCTACGCCCGCGGCGACGACGAGGCCGGCGGCGATGAGGAGGGTCGAGAGGCGTGAGGCGCGCATGGTCTCTCCGTGGGTGGCGACGTCACGGGCGACCTAGCGCCCGTGTCCTTGCTCCGCCGCTCCTGGCTGGGTCCACATTCGATCTCTCAGCGCCCCGCGAGGCGTCTCCGAGCCTCGGCCACGAGCGCGTCCTCGTCGCTCCGCGCGTTCGCCAGGAACGCCCTGTACCAGTCCGCGCCGGAGGCGCTCTTCACGCCGTCGTAGGCCCGCCCCATGTGGTAGGCGACCGGCGCGTACATCCGGTAGGTCGGCACCACGTCCAGGAACACATCCGTCGCCTCGCCGCGTCGCTTCTGGCAGCGCTCCAGCTCCTCCTGTGCCTCGACGAAGGCGCCCGCCTCGACGTAGGCGACCCCGAGGGCGTAGCGCGCCACCCATGCGTCGACGCGCTGCACGGCCTGCTGGTAGTGCCCCACCGCCGCGGAGAAGCGCTTGCCGTGGACGTCCACGGCGCCACGGATGAGGTCGGCGTACATGCGCGGCTCGGGCGCGAGGCGGGCCCCGAGCTCGTCGGCGATGGCGAGCGCCTTCGCGTCCTGGCCTGCGTCCGCGAGCAGCGAGCCCACCATGAAGCGGAGGTACTCGACGTCGCTCTCGCGGCGCGCCCGCTCCGCCGCCGCGAGCGCCGGGGCGAGCTCGCCGTGCGCCAGGCGGATCGCTGCGAGCGCGACGAGCTTGCGCGCGAGCGCGTCCCCGTCCCGGCTGGCGGTGTCGATGTCGATCCCCTTCTCGAGGAGCAGGCGCGCCTCGGAGAGGCGCCCCTCGTAGAGCGCCAGGTCCGCGAGCCCCTCCGCCGCCGCGGATGCGCCCGCGTCCCCCATCGCCTGGACCTTCGCCCAGGTCTGGAGGGCGGCGTCGCGCTTCCCCGCCGCGAGCTGCGCCAGCGCGAGCCCTCCGTACGCGGCGATGAACGTGGGGTTCAGCTCGATCGCCTTCTGCTGCTCCTGGAGGGCCGTGTCGAAGTCCCCGAGGTACATGGCGAAGAGCCCGACGTTGTTCCGCTGCGGGACGTTCTTCGGGTAGATCGCGATCGCCTTCCGCTCCTCCTCCAGCGCGCGAGGGAAGTCGCGCTTCAGCTGGTAGGCGATCCCCAGGTTGGCGAGGCCGGCGTTGTCGGCGGGGTACTGCTTCACGAGCGGCGTCAGCGCCTCGATCGCCCGGTCGGGGTCGTGCTCGATCGCGAGGTAGTAGGCCCCGCGGCTGCGGTACTTCTCGCGCTCGGTCATGCGCTCGACGCGCGCCATGGCCTCCTTGAAGTAGCGCACCGCCTCGGAGCGATGGCCGCGGTTGCTCTCGACGACCGCCAGCCCCGCGTACGCGCGCCCCATGCCGGGGTCGAGCTTCAGCGCGTCGAGGTAGGCCTTCACCGCGTCGTCCCACCGGCCGCCGAACTGGTGGTTCATCCCGACCGAGTAGGCGTGGGCCGCCTCGACGCTGGCTGCGCTGAACGTCTCGCCCGCCGCGAGCTGCACCGCCTCGGGGGTCGCGTCGCCGAGCGCCTCGCGGACGCGCGCCGCCACCTTCGTCACGGCCGCCAGCACGGCCTGCTTGTCCCGCACGCTGCTCGACGCCTTCACGATCTCCTTGCCAGTGATGCCGTCGACCACGCGCACCTCCACCTGGTAGCCGTCGGCCTTCGCGATCCGGCCGGCCGTGACGACGCTGATTCCCTCGCGGCTCGCGACGAGCCGCGCGCGCTGGAAGTCGAGCCCGATTCCAGCGAGCTTGAGCTGCTCGGCGGTCTTCTGCGCCGAGGGGCGGCTGTAGGAGGTGATGAACGACGCTCCCTCCATGGCGAGCGTGAAGGCGGGCTCGAGCGTGCCATCGAACACGCCCTCGCTCGTGGCGTTCTCGAAGTCGGCGATGAGGATCGTCTGCAGCTTCGGAGCGCCGTCGCGGTCGCCGCCCCCGCGCAGCACTTGCCAGGCGGTGAGGCCGGCCACGGCGACGGCCATGAGGCCGATGACCGTCCAGGTGGGCTTCCGGAGGACGACGCGCCGCTCCGGAGCGAGCAGCCCGTGGCCCAGGTGTGGGTGCGCCTCGCCGCGCTGCTCCCCGGGCCGGAGCGGCGCGATGTCGTAGAACCAGGACACCACCAGGCTCAGCGGGAAGCCCACGATCAGGAGGACGCGGATCGCGCTCACGACGCCGTGCGGCACGTCGTAAGCGTTGGAGATGTTGTTCAGCCCCTGCAGGATGCCCGAGGCGGCGACGAGGTAGGCGACGGCGGCGCGCGGCACGCGCCGGCGCTTCAGCTCGCTCAGGAAGGTCCGGCGCTCGCCGGGCCCCGCGCCGCCGAGCGGCTCGGGCGTGGCCGCGCGCGCCTCACCCGCCCGGGCGGTGCTCGCGTCATCCCGCGCGTCCCCCGGCGTCGCGCCATGCGGTCCCTGTTCCGCCAAGCGGCTCCCCCGCCAACTGCGTCCTCTACCAGTACGCGCCGCCCGAGCGCCTTGCCAGCGGCCCAGCGGGGGGAGCCCAGTCCCCTCGAAGGAGTGCCAGGTGGCCTTGTGGCCGGCGTGCGCCACCGCTAGCGAGAGGGCTCGATGGCTCGACTGAACGTCGAGCGGGCGGCGCGCCGCCCTCGGAGGTGCCGCATGGCGTTCGCCGCGTTCGTCGCGTTCCTCGCCGCCGCCGTCCACGCCGCACCGCTGCCACCGCTGCCGGGCGACAACGTGAACATGGTCTCGGGCCGCGCCTGGCCCGGAGGCGATCCCTTCGGCCAGCGGCAGAATGAGCCCTCGATCGCGGTCTCGTCGGTGAACCCGCAGCACCTGCTCGCGGGCGCGAACGACTACCGCACCGTCGATCTGACGCTCACGACCGTAGCCGACGAGACGAGCGACGCGTGGCTGTCGCTGCTCAGGTCGCTCGACGGCGGCGCCACGTGGCAGAGCGTGCTCCACCCCGGCTACCCGCAGAACCCCTCGGCCGCGAACACGAAGTCGCCGCTCTACGGCCTCGGCGCGGCGTCCGATCCGGTCGTACGCGCCGGCACGAATGGCCTCTTCTACTACAGCGGGATCGCGTTCAACCGCGGCACGAACGTCGGCAAGGTGTTCGTGTCGCGGCTCATCGATCTCAACAACCAGGAGTCGAGCGTCGCAGCGCGGCCCGACGAGGACGATCCGGCGAAGTTCCTCGATCCGATCAAGTTCATCGACACCCACGTCGTCGACACCGGCACGTCCGGCCAGTTCCAGGACAAGCCGTGGGTCGCGACGGACATCCCGCGCAAGGGGGCGCTCACCTGCAACATCGCCGTGGGAGGGAAGACCGAGTCCTTCCCGGGCGGCAACGTCTACTTCGCCTACGCCACGTTCACCGGGTCGCAGCAGAGCTCGAGCAAGGTCTACTTCACGCGGTCGCTCGACTGCGGACAGACCTGGGCCACTCCCCAGAAGCTGAGCGAGAGCAACGCGCTCAACCAGGGCTCGACCATCGCCATCGATCCCACGAACGGTGACGTGTGGGTCTTCTGGCGCCGGTTCGCGGTCCCGAACCAGGGCGACGCCATCATGATGGCGCGCTCGACGAACGCGGGCGCCACCTTCACCAAGGCGACGGTGCTCGTGGATCTCTCCGCCCCGACCGCGCCGCCGTTCGATCACCCCGACTCCACCACCAGCTTCCGCTCGGAAGCGTTCCCGGCCGCCGCCATCTCGGTCGACGGGGCCGGCAAGAGCTACGTCCACGTCGCCTGGGCGCAGCGGCTCGCGAACGCGACCGGCACGGGCGAGTCGCGCATCTTCATCACCACATTCGACGGGCGCGCGTGGTCGACGCCTCAGCCGGCCGACCCTGGCCCATTCCAGGAGGACGACTCCTCGCGCTCGGATTGCCCCGGCGTCCAGCCCTGTCCGTATCTCTTCGCCCACGGCCACCAGCTCATGCCGGCGCTGACGTTCTCCCAGGGCCGCCTCATGCTGCTGTACTACGACTCGCGCCTCGACCACGCCCGCCGGTACTACCAGCCGAACCCGGACTTCCTCACGGACGGGCGCCTCTTCAAGGAGTGGCTGGCGCCAGTCGGTGCGAACCCGCCGGGCGGCGATGGGCTCCTGTACGACGACTTCAGCAAGGCGCCGATCTTCACGCCGTTCATCGACGACGCGGGGCTGGCGGACACCCGGCACACCGTCGACGTCCGCGTCGCCGAGCTCCCCCCAGGCGCCTTCGCGCCGGGATCGTCCGCCCCGACGCCCGCGAGCGTCCGCGTAACGAACTTCCCCTTCGGGATCCGGAGCGACGCGCCCGCCGCGGTAACGGCCTTCGACGGGACGACGACGTTCGCCGTCGAGGACGCCACGAACCCGCCCACCGTCCACGCCTACCAGCAGGTCCAGTCGAACCCGCCCGACCTGCCGATGTTTGCGCAGGGCACGCTCCCGTTTATCGGCGACTACATCGACATCCAGGGGCCGGCGTTCACGAAGACGGTGACGGGCTGGGCGTGGAACACCGCCCCCGTCCCCTTCCCCGTCTTCCACGCGGTGTGGACTTCGAACCAGGACGTGCGCGGGCCGCCCGCCGGCACGAACCCCGCCACGGGTAAGCCCTACGCCTGGACCAACTACACGCCCCCGGGCTCGATCACGCTGCAGCCGGACGGCAGCTTCGCCGCCACCCCGAACCCGTCCTGCAACCCGGCCCTCTCCGGCATGCGCGACCAGAACATCTACACGAGCCGGATCACCGAGGGGCTCCTCATCTCCTCGCCGCAGAACGTGAAGTCGCTCGACGTGCCGCGCGCGTTCGTGGTGCAGGCGCAGAACACGACGAACGCCGAGCTCGTCGTGACCCTCTGCCTCCCGGGCAGCGGGTGCGCCGGGGCGCCGCCGGCGCTGCCGAACGTCGACGTCTCGTTCGACAACCTCGGACTCGCGACGCGGACCCCGAGCGTCACTTTCCACGTGGCGCCGCACCAAACCGCGTACCGGTCGGTGTTCGCCAAGGTGACGACGGGAACGGCGTTCTACACGGCCATCCCCATCGCCTGGAGCGAGAGCACGACCGGCCTCTCCGGCACCCTCACGCTCAACCCGACCGACGCCAACTTCTCACTCGTCGACGTCAACGGCGCGACCGTGGCGAGCGAGACCTACCTCGCGTCGCTCGGGAGCGCGCACGTCACGAGCGCCCAGGTGACGAGCGCTCAGGTCACCAGCGGCAACGTGACCAGCGCCCAGGTGACGAGCGCTCAGGTCACCAGCGGTAACGTGACCAGCGCCCAGGTCACCAGCGCGCAGGTGACGAGCGCCCATGTCACCAGCGGCAACGTGACCAGCGCTCAGGTCACGAGCGGGAACGTGACGAGCGGGAACGTCACGAGCGGGAACGTCACGAGCGGGAATGTGACGAGCGGCAACGTCACGAGCGGCAACGTCACGAGCGCTTCGCTCCCGGAGACGAACTACACCGTCACCAACACCGGGAACACGACGCAGTCGTACCACTTGAAGCTCATCGGGCCGACGGTGAGCTCCAGCTCAGGCCTTCAGCTCATCCTGTACGGCACCTACTTCACACAGGCGGTCGACCCGTTCACCTGCGGGGTACTCGACGAGGTGCCGCACGTATACGTGACGAGCGTCGTGAACGACCCGCCCATCGTGGCCTTCGACGACCCGTCGCTCGCGGATCCCGCGACGTCCGATGGCGGCCCGGCGAACGCGACGTTCGTCCTCGCCCCGGGCCAGACGAAGCAGATCACGGTGCGCGGGCTCGCCACGCCCGACGTGACGACGAACGTGCCCGCGGTCGTGCCCCACGCCGGCGGCAGCGTCGCCGCGCCGCTCTTCGTCGCGTCCGACGGCGCCGCGCTGCCGACGCCCCGCCTCGACGTCGCCTACTCCGCGACGCTGAAGGCGATGGGAGGAACGGGCCCGTACACCTGGTCGCTCATCGGCGGCTCGCTGCCGCCGGGGCTGGCGCTCGACGGCGCCGGCGACCTCACCGGGACTCCGAGCCAGGTGGGCAGCTTCACCTGCACGGTCCAGGTCGCCGACTCCGCGACCCCCACGCACACCGCGCAGCGCGTCCTCACGCTCGTCGTCGCCACCGCGACGCCCACCGTCACCCTCGCGTCGTCCCCGAACGCGTCGGCCTTCGGCCAGGTGGTGACGCTCACGGCGACGGTGGCCGGGCCGAGCGGCGGCCCGACGCAGCCGACCGGCAGCGTGAGCTTCTACGATGGGTGCACCTCGACCAGCGCGGGCGTGCAACCCGGCGCGCTGCTCGGCGGGCCCGTCGCGCTGGCGGGCGGGAGCGCCGCCTTCACCGCGTCGGCGCTCGCGGGGGGCTC
>DATLJU010000218.1:0-3582 GCA_035538735.1 Anaeromyxobacteraceae bacterium
CGATCGCGCAACGCCGGCCAGCCGTCGGCGCGATCGAGGAACTCGTTCGTGAAGGCGAGGCGCAGATCGGGGTGGCGCGCCAGATCGGAGACCGAGCGCAGCCCGAGCGCGGCTGCCCGGTCGCGGCGCATCGCGACGGCGTAGCTGTCCTCGAACCCGAGCGAACGCGTCATCGCCACGCCGCGGCGTTCCAGCGCGGCGCTCAGCGCCGCCTCGTCCACCGCGCCGGAGAGACCCAGGATCTCGCGCCAGGCGGTTCCCGTGTACTCGGGGTAGAGGTCGATGTCGCCGCGCTCCAGCGCCGACCAGAGGATGCGCGTCCCGCCCAGCTCTCTCCGGTGCTGGGCCGGGATCTCCTTCGCCTCGAGCAGGCCGGTCGCGATGTCGCCGAGGAGCACCGACTCGGTGAACTTCTTCGATCCGACGCGGACGGGGGGACCGGCCACCAGCGCCAGCGCCACCAGGACGGCCGCCGCGCTCACCCGGGCTCCGGCAGCGTCAGCCCGCGCTGCGCGCGCAGGAAGCGCGTCACGAACGGGTCCGCTGGCGCGGCGAGCAGCTCGCGAAGCGACCCCTCCTGGACCACCTTCCCGTCGCGCATGAGGACCAGGTGACGTGCGAAGAACACCGCCTCCGCCAGGTCGTGCGTGACGAGCAGCACGGTCTTGCCGAGCGAGGCGAAGACGCCCTCGAGGTCGCGCTGGAGGTCGGCGCGCGTGAGCGGATCGAGCGCGCCGAGCGGCTCGTCGAGGAGCAGCACCGCCGGCTCGAGCATGAGCGCGCGCATGAGCCCGACCCGCTGCGCCTGGCCGCCGGAGAGCTGGCCGGGGTAGCGCGACAGGGCATCCTCCTCCAGGCGCGCCAGCGCGGAGAGCTCGCGCACCCGGCGCGCGATGCGCTCGGCGGGCCAGCCGAGGAAGCGCGCCACCAGAGCCACGTTGTCGCGCCCGGTGAGGTGCGGGAACAGGCCGCCACCCTGCACGACGTACCCGATCCGGCGTCGCAGCTCGTCGTCCGACGGGCCGATCGCGCGCCCTTCGAACCGGACCTCGCCGCCGTCGGGCTGCGCGAGCCCGAGCAGCATCCGGAGCAGCGTCGACTTCCCCGCGCCGCTCGGGCCGAGGAGCGCCATCGTCGTCCCGGACTTCACGCCGAGCGAGACGGGGCCCACGGTCACGCCCTCGCGGTGGCGCTTCCACGCGCCCCGCAGCTCCAGCGCCAGCGCGTCGCCGCCCACACCGCCGTCGCTCGCTCGAGCCACCCGTGAACCTCCGTCGCCCGATCTCACGTCGGAGGCGCGCGCGCGCAACCGCGGTATCGGGTGCAGCCGGCGCGGCCGCACGGTATCGTGTCGCTCGCGCCGCGTCCTGAGGAGGATCGATGAAGCTCGCCACCTTCCGCTTCGACGGACCACCGCGGGTCGGCGTGGTCGACCCCGCCGCGGGCCGGATCTGGCCCGCCGACGAGCTCGCCGATGAGCCCATCGCCGACATGCTCCAGCTCATCCGCTCGTGGGCCCGGCTGCGGGAGCGGCTCGCGCCGCGCGGTCCGGGGCTCGAGCTGTCGCGGGTGACCCTGGAGGCGCCCATCCCGCGGCCGCCGCGCAACGTGCTCTGCGTCGGCAAGAACTACCGCGCGCACGCGCACGAGTTCACCCGGAGCGGGTACGACTCGAGCGCGAAGGGCGCTGCCGATGCAGTGCCGACCGCGCCGGTGGTCTTCACCAAGGCGCCCGAGACCGTGATCGGCCCCGACCAGCCCATCCGTTACCCGGATGGCGTGAGCGAGCAGGTCGACTACGAGGCCGAGCTCGCGGTGGTCCTTGGCACCGCCGGCCGCGGCATCCGGCCCGAGGACGCCCAGCGCCACGTCTTCGGCTACACCATCGTGAACGACGTCACCGCCCGCGACCTGCAGGCGCGCCACAAGCAGTGGTTCCTGGGGAAGTCGCTCGACACGTTCTGCCCGATGGGGCCCTGGATCGTCACCGCCGACGAGATCGATCTCGCGGCCGGCCTCGAGGTCCGCTGCTGGGTGAACGGCGAGCTCCGGCAGCAGGGCGACACTCGCGACCTCGTCTTCGACCTCCCCACCCTCCTCGCCGCCCTCTCGGCGGGTCTCACGCTCCAGCAGGGCGACGTGCTCGCCACCGGGACGCCGGCCGGGGTCGGGATCGGCTTCGATCCGCCGCGCTTCCTGCGCCGCGGCGACCGGGTGCGGATCGCGATCTCCGGGATCGGCGTCCTCGAGAACGAGGTCGTCTAGGCCGTCGGCGGGCTCAGGCCCGCGTTCGCTGCGCCGACTTCATATCCAGCGTCTCCCTGTGCACGTGCACCGGCCGTGATCGCCTCGGAACGCTCGCCGCGCCTGCGCCTCGGCGAAGCCCTGAGACAGCGGGGGCGCTTGATTCACTGACAGCGAATACGAATTCTCGGACCTCTTACGGGGCCCCTTACACAGGCGCTTGCTTGCGCACAGGGAGGGCATGCTTTCCTCTCGCCCTGTCCCACAAACAAGTGACGCGTGACCGTGGGACGAAAATCGTTCCGCGCCGGGCTTGCCGGCATCGGGCGCGAAACGTCTCGAGCTTCGAGTCCAGGGAGAGGGCGAAAGGAGGTCCGAGCGACGGAGCGTGAAGCACTCGCATTTGCTGACGAAACACGGCTACCCCCCTCTTCAAAGGACAGTGAGAGATGAGAAAAGGTTTGCACGTCTTCGCTTCAGCTTCAGTGACCCTGGCCCTCGCCGTGACCGGCTGCGGGGACCCATCGAGCAACCCCAGCACCTCGAGCCAGACGGTGTCGGGCACGGCCGCAGCGGACGCACCGATCGTCGGGACCGTCTTCCTCAAGGACTCTTCCGTCCCTGCTCTGGAGAAGACGACCGCGACGAACGCCGACGGAACTTTCTCCTTCGACGTAACGGGGCTCACCGCCCCCTACCTCCTCAAGGCCGGCTCGGAGGCGAGCTGGCAGTACTCGGCCTCGACGGGAAGCGGCACGGCCAACATCAACCCCCTGACGACCACGGCGGTCGCCGGGACGGCGAGCGGCACGGACCTGGAGGAGCTCTATCAGGCCCCGAGCCCGACCCTGCGCCGCACGTCGGCGCACGACTTTCCGAGCTTCATGAACCAGCTCGCGACCGTATTGGCGCCGCTGTTCCAGGAGTTCGGGATCTCAGCGAGCACGCTCGACGATGGCAGCCAGACCAGCCAGACCGCGCTCCGCGCGCTGTTCCAGGCCGTGGCGATCACGGTGAAGGGCAAGATGGTCACCGTGACGAACCGGCAGACGGGCGGCGTCATCTTCACCGGCTCCCTGAGCGACCTTGCGGCGGGGACCTTCAACGCTGCGAACATGCCGCCGGACCCCGGGACGACCACGCCGCCGCCCACGGCCTGCACGTATGCCTATTCGGCATGGGGCGCCTGCCAGGCTGACAACACCCAGACGCGCACCGTGACCTCGTCGTCTCCCTCGGGCTGCACCGGCACGCCGGTCCTCTCCCAGGCCTGTACCTACGTCCCGCCGCCGCCAGCGGCCTGCACGTACACCTACTCGACCTGGGGCGCCTGCCAGT
>DATLJU010000219.1:0-15153 GCA_035538735.1 Anaeromyxobacteraceae bacterium
GCCCGGGCTCGCCGCGGCCGAGGTGCGCCGAAGGTTGGGTGATCCCAAGCTCGTCCTGCGCGTTCCCTCCTCCGTCGCGGGCGGCGCGACGTACGAGCGGTGGCGCTACCCCGACCGCGAGGTGATCCTGCTCGACGGGAAGGTCATCGACGTCGTGCCGTGAGGCACGAGGGCGCGCCAGCCCCTCTCCCCAGCCCTCTCCCCGCCTGGCGGTGGGGCGAGGGAGACGAAACGCAACGGTGATCGACCCCCTCCCCTCTCCCCGCCTGGCGGCGGGCGAGGGAGACGAAACGCGGAGGGCGATCGACCCTCTCCCCCACCGGGAGAGAGGGCAGGGAGAGGGGCCGCACCGTCGCTCGATGTGCGTCACGGCGTGAACGGCACCTCGTACGGTCCGTACACCACCGCGCCGCCGCGGTCGTCGTGCGCCACCACGTACACGTTCGCCGGGGTGGCGCGATTCGCGACCTTGTCGTCCTTCAGGTTGACGCTCTCGTCGAGCCCGATGCCGCGGTCGTAATCGAACCGCCCATCGGTCGAGTAGAACGACACGAAGAGCTGCTCGCTCACGGTGCGCCCGGAGGAGTCCTGGTACTGCTGCTCGCTCGACGGATCGAGCGCGACGCGGATCTCGATCTGTCCGCCCTTCGGGATCGGCGCCGACTGCGCACCTGGACTGGCCGGAGGCGTGGCGAGGCTCATGGGCTGCCCGCCGATGGTGATCGAGGTGACGTTCGGCGGCTGGTTGCGGTCCGCCGGCGCGCCGCGCGGGTAGAACGGGACCCGCAGCACGGCCTCCTCCGATGAGCCATCGGACGCCGTCGCCACGTACCGGAAGAGCGTCTGGAGCTGGTCGGGGACCTGCGAGGGCAGCGCCGCTCCCGCCGACCCCTGCCCCCCGTACGTCTGGAGGCAGTCCAGCGCGCGCGCACCCGGATCTGCGTAGAGCGTGCCGACGCTGCGGGCGTCGAGCGGCTTCTCGCAATCGGGCACGGCGCACGCGTCGCTCGCCGTGGCGCCCAGCGTGAAGGGGCAGAAGGTCCACTTCTCCGTGAAGGTGACGCCAGGCGGCGCGAAGGTGTCTGCGCCCACCGTCACGGTCTCCCCGGGCCCCGCCTCGAGCGGGTCGGCGTGGAGCGCCAACACGCGCAGGCCCTGCAAGAGCGACCGCGGCGGCAGATCGCCGGCGCAACCGGCGGCGAGGAGAGCGAGCGCGGCGAGCCTTGCCTTCGTCATGGTCACCACTCCGCCTTCACGCCCAGGATGGGTAGGATGGGCAGACCCGTCGCGGGCGTCTTCTCCCTGTAATCGAAGCGGTAGAGCCACCCCTCCTGGTTGGAGTGGTTGAAGACGTTCTGGACGTCGAGGTAGGCCGAGAGTCGCCAGCGCGGGTACGTCCAGAAGCGGTCCACCCGCACGTCGAGCGCCTGGAACGTCCCGAGCCGGCCCGAGTTCACGGGACCGTAGGACGGGACGTAGACGTCGGTGGTGGAGTCGTACAGCGCCCCGGTGATCGGCGTGTACGGGTTTCCCGAGACCAGCCGGAAGCGGCCGCCGAGCGCCCACTTCGTCGAGAGCTGATAGCTCGCCAGCGCCGTGAGGATGTGAGGCTGGTCGAAGCTGAAGAGCCGCTCGGGATCCCCGGGATGATCGGTGCGGAACGAGCGCTGGAACGTGTAAGCGACCCACCCGAAGAAGCGCTCGCCGAGGCGAGCCTTCAACAGGAGCTCGAGCCCGTAGATGCGCCCGGTGCCGGAGTTGAGATAGGCCGGTGCGGCGGGGTTGAGGTTCACCGCCGTGTTCAGCACCACCACGCCGGTCAGGTCCTTGTAGAACCCGGTCACGTCGAGGTCGACGCCCTGGCGCACCCGCTGCTCGAACCCCGCCGAGTACTGATAGCTCCTCACGTAGGACAGATCGGCGTTGCCGATGGAGGGAGTGCTCTGCGCGGGTGTGGGCGGCTGCGAGTAGACGCCGGCCGCCGCCTTGAGCACGGTGCCGTCGGCGACCGACCAGCGCACCATGAGGCGCGGGTCGACGCTCCAGCGGCGGATCCCGCTGTCGTAGTCGAGGCGGAGCGAGGGGAGGATGGAGAGGTTCTCGAGCGGCGAGAGGCGCAGCTCGGCGAAGGCCGCCGGGTCGTAGAGCGTGGAGTGGATGTTGGCGCTGACCCGCGGCCGGGTCGAGATCGGCGGCTGTGGCTGCCCCTCGGTCGGTGGGCGCGGCACGTCGAGCGCGACGTCGTAGTGGGCGTTCTGCAGGTCGAGGCCGGCCCGAGCCTCCACGGCGCGGCTCGCTTCCCAGACGAAGGTGCTGCGGGCGTCGAGGCGGTAGCTGGTGACGTCGAAGAAGAGCCCCTGCCCAATGGCGAAGTCGGTCTCCTGGAGTCCCAGCGCCAGCCAGCTCTCGTGGCGGACCTTCGGCGAGAAGGCGTGCGACCAGCTCGCCTTCAGCTCGTGGTACGCGATGCGCGTCGTGAGATCCCCCGCGAGCGTGGGGTCGTTCCCGGGCCGGTTGATGATGGCGGCGAGCGTGTCCTGCGAGCCGAAGAAGAGGAGGCGCACCTTGTCGCGCGGGTCAGGCTCGTACGTCGCGATGAACTGATAGTCGTAGAACCGCGGCGCGGTCGTGAAGGAGACCGCCGAGCTGGAGGAGAAGAAGAGCGGCAGGATGGTGTCGATCCAGGAGCGGCGGAAGGCGCCTCCGACGGACCAGCTCTTCGAGAGTGGGGCCTCGAGCGCCACCTCGGCGTCGTAGAGGTTGAAGTCGGCCTCGCCGCGGACGAGGTCCTTCGATGGATCGCGCACCCTCGCGTTCACGATGCCGCCGGTGAGCCGGCCGTAGTCGGGGGAGAAGTTGCCGGGCACGAACTCGATGGACTCGAGGAAGCGCGGCGCGAACGTGCTGCGCAGCCCGCCGAAGTGGTAGAGGATCGGGATCTCGAGCCCGTCGACGAACGCCGCGCTGTCGCCCGGCGCCGAGCCGCGCAGGATGAGGGCGCCGGCGAGGTACGGCGGCCGTGCCGCGCCGGGCAGGTTGAGCACGGCCTTGAGCGGGTCGCCCTGCGACCCGGGCAGCAGCGCCAGCTCCTCGGCCGGCAGCACCTGCTTCGTGACCTCGCGCCGCACGGGCTCGCCGCGCACGACGGCGGTGTACGCCCCGCCGCCCGGCGCGGCCTGCAGGTAGAACGTCTCCTCGCGCACCTCGCCCGGCCGCGCGCTCACGTCGACGGCCAGCCGGTCGTGGCCGGTCGGCAGCGCCACCAGCCGGAACGCGGGCGCCGGGACCTCCAGCGAGAACCGGCCGTCGGCGCCGGTCACCGCCTGGGCCGCCACCTCGCCCGCCACCTCGGCCGCGACCTCGACGCCTTCGAGCGGCTTGCGGGTGCCGCGCTCGAGCAGCTGGCCGGCGAAGCGGACCGGCGCCGGCGGCGGAGCGGGCCTCGCGATGCGGAGCCGCCAGGTGATGGCGACCGGGACCGCCTCGCCGCTCGCGAGGCGCGCGGGCTCGAACGCGTACCGGCGCGCCGCCGCCAGCGCGGCGCCGTCGAACGGCTCGCCCATCCCCCGCACGAGGGCGACGCGCTCGACGTGCCCGTCCGCCGCCACGTCGATCTGGAGGACGACCGTCACCTCCGGCGCTGGGAACACGGTGCCGGGTGGCAGCTCGGGGGGCACGTCGCGGATCAGCCGCGGCGGCGTCGCCAGCACCGGCTGCTCGTCGGCGCGCGCCGTCGCGGGGACCACGAGCGCGACGGCGAGAGCGAGTGGGGCGAGGGCTCGGAGCAGGAGCACGCTTCCCCGCACTACCAGATCCTCGCCCACGGGCGATGGAAGATCCGCGCGGAGGCCCGCTGCCCTAGAATCCGCCGCACATGAATCGCTCGACGGACGCGATCGACGGCCGGAGCCCAGCCGCGCGGGGAAGCACGCTGGCGCTGCTCACCCTCACGGCCGGCGCCACGGTCGCGAACATCTACCTGCTGCAGCCCCTGCTCGCCATCGTGGCGCGCGAGTTCCGGACCACCGCGCGGGCGGTAGGGCTCGTCTCGATGCTGACGCAGGTCGGCTACGGCTCGGGGATGTTCTTCCTCGTGCCGCTCGGCGACGTCCTGGAGCGGCGGCGGCTCATGCTGCTTCTGCTCGGCGCGGCGACGCTCGCCCTGCTCGTCACCGCCGCGGCTCCGACGCTCGCGCTGCTCGGGCTCGCCTCACTGGCGGTGGGCGCGGCGAGCGTCGTGCCGCAGCTGGCGGTGCCGCTCGCCGCTCACCTCGCGCCGCCCGAGGCGCGCGGCAAGGCGGTCGGAACGGTCATGGGCGGGCTCCTGGTGGGGATCCTGCTGGCCCGCACCGTGAGCGGCTTCCTGGGCGTGCACCTCGGCTGGCGCGCCGTGTACGTCATCGCGGCGGGCCTGATGCTGGCGCTCGCCGCCGCGCTGCGCTCGCTCCTGCCGCGGAGCGAGCCTGACGAGGCGCTCCCCTACCCGGCGCTGCTGCGCTCGCTCTTCACGCTCCTGCGAGAGGAGCCCACGCTCCGGGAAGCCGCGTTGCTGGGCGCGCTCGGCTTCGGCGCCTTCAGCGTCTTCTGGAGCACGCTCGCCTTCTTCCTCGAAGCCAGGCTCGGGCTCGGCGCGGACGTGGCTGGACTGTTCGGCGTGCTGGGCGCGGCGGGCGCGCTGGCGGCGCCGGTCCTGGGTCGGCTCGCCGACCGGACCAGCCCGCGCGCCAACGCCGGCCTCATGCTGGCGGTCGCGCTCGCCGGCTACGGCGCGTTCGCAGCCTTCGGCCAGCACCTCGCCGGGCTGGTGGCGGGCGTGCTCCTCCTCGACGTCGGCGTCCAGGGGAGCCACGTCTCGAACCTGGCGCGCGTCCACGCCCGCCGTCCCGAGGCGCGCAGCCGGATGAACACCGTCTACATGGTGAGCTACTTCGTGGGTGGCGCGCTCGGCACCGCGCTGGGGACCTGGGCCTGGACGAGCTTCGGGTGGGGCGGGGTCTGCGCCGCGGGCGCGGGCTTCGTCGTCGCCGCGCTGGCGCGGTGGGCTTTCGGCGCACCGTCGACGCCCCGAGCGGCGCACGCCCGCCGCGAGTGAAAGAAGCGCCCCACTGGGATGTCCCCGCTCCGGCCTCATCGCGCGCGGTGACGGCAGCCGCTATCACAGACGGCGGGGGACGAGCCCCCGCCCTACACCGCGCGCCGCGCACACACCGATGCCGCGCCTCCCCGACCCGCGCTTCGCGCCCGACTGCGCCATCGAGGTGGACGGCCGCCCGCTGCCGGCGCGCGCCGGCGAGAGCGTCGCGGTCGCGCTGCTCGCCGCCGGCGAGGCGCTCGTCGCCCGCAGCGCCAAGTACCACCGCCCGCGTGGCCCGTTCTGCCTCGCCGGCACTTGCCACGCGTGCCTCGCGCGCATCGACGGTGTGCCGAACCGGCGCACCTGCCGCGTCGCCTGTCGCCCCGGCCTCGCGGTCGAGAGCCAGAACGCGCTCCCGAGCGCTCGCCGCGACGTGCTCGGTGCCATCGATCTCGTCTACGCGGGCGGGCTGGACGTGCACCACCTCGCCACCTGGAGCCAGCCCGCGAACCGGGGCGCGATCGCCTTCTCGCGGCGGCTCGCGGGGACGGGGACGCTCGCGTCGGCTCCGCCGCCGCCCGTCGGCCTCGCGGTGGAGGAGGAGCCGTTCGACGCGCTCGTGGTCGGGGGCGGTCCGGCCGGCCTCGCCGCCGCCGAGGCGCTCGCGGCCGCGGGGCTCCGCCTGCTCCTCGCGGAGTCGGATCGCGCCCTGGGGGGGCGCCTACGCGCCGCGCTGGCGCTGCCCGGCGATCCGCCTCTCGGCTGGGCGTCGGACGTCGCGGCGGGAGTGACGCGCGCCGGCGGGCAGGCCCAGACCGGGCTCACCGCGCTGGGCGTGTGGCGCGACGGCGCGAGCCCGCTCGTCCTGCTCAGGGTGGAAGAGGAGCCCCGGCGGCTTCGCCTCGTGCGCGCCCCGCGCCTCGTCCTCGCCACCGGCGGCGTCGCCCTTCCCCCGCTCTTCCCGCGCAACGATCTCCCCGGGATCTTCGCCGCCCGCGCGGTGGCGCGGGCGCTCGCCGAGGAGGGCCTCGTGCCCGGGGAGCGCGCGCTGGTCCTGGGCGACGGAGCGGAGGCGGGCGCGGTGGCGGAGCGGCTCGCGGCCGCTGGGATGACGGTGCGCCGCGCCGAGGAGGTGACGGAGGCGCGCGGGCGGCACCGGATCAGCTCGGCGCGGATCGGCGGCGGGCACGTGCGCTGCGACACCCTCGCCTTCGCTGGCCCGCGCGCGCCCGCCTCGGAGCTGGCGCGGCAGGTGGGAGCGGAGGTCGAGCGCGAACCCGCGAGCGGAGGCTATCGGGTGCGGGCCGCGGCCGACGGCGCCACCGCGGTGAGGGGCGTCCGCGCCGCGGGCGAGGTGACGGGGCCGATGAGCGCGGCCGACGCGGCCGCGGCCGGACGGCGAGCGGGGGAGGCGGCGCGTGCCGACCGGTAAGACGATCCTCTGCGCCTGCGAGGACGTGACGCGATCTGAGGTCCAGCGCGCCTTCCAGGCCGGCCACCGCGATCTCGAGTCGGTGAAGCGCTACACCGGGTTCGGTACGGGCCCGTGCCAGGGCAAGAGCTGCCTCGCGCTCGTCGCGCAGGAGCTCGTCCGCCTCGGCGCGACGCCGGCCGAGGTCGCGCCATTCACGATCCGCCCCCCGTCGGACCCGGTCGCGCTGTCGGAACTGGCAGCGCTCGAGCCGTCGGCGCTGCCGCTGGAGCTCGAGATCCCGGAACGCCGGCCCACTCTCCTCCCGGGAGAGGGAGACGGTGCGGAAGTCGGGAACTCCCTCCCCCCGCCTGGCGGTGAGGGCCAGGCGCGCGGCGAGCTTCGCCCATCCGCTCCCCTTCCCGCCCGCGCCGACGTGGTCATCGTCGGCGGCGGGATCATGGGCCTCTCGCTCGCGTACCAGCTGGCGCGCCGCGGGATCACCGACGTGGTCGTCCTCGAGCGCGGGTACCTCAACGCCGGCGCCTCGGGCCGGAACGGCGGCGGGGTGCGCACGCAATGGACCACGCCGACCATGATCCGCCTGGCGCGCCGCTCCCTCACGCTCTGCCGGCGCTTCGCGATCGAGCTCGGGGTGAACGTCTGGATGCGCCGGGGCGGCTACCTCTTCCTCGCGCCAGGTCCGGAGCACGTGCGCTGGCTCGAGCGGACGATCCCGGTCCACGAGGCGAACGGGCTGAGGACGCGGCTCGTCACGCGCGACGAGGCGTGCCAGCTCGTCCCGCAGCTCGACCCGGGCCAGTTCCTGGCCGCGTCGTGGAATCCGGACGACGCGGTGGTCTTCCCCTGGCCCTTCCTGTGGGGCTACGCGGCTCGGGCCGCGGCGCTCGGGGTCCGGGTCGCGACGTTCACGGGCGTCACCGGCTTCGAGCGTCAGGGCGCGAGGCTCACGGCGGTCGTCACCGACCGCGGCCGCATCGCTTGCCAGACGGTCGTGAACGCCACCGGCGCCTGGTCGAAGCAGGTGGCGGCGCTGGCCGGCGTCGCGCTCCCCAACCGCCCCACCCGCCACGAGATCCTGGTGACGGAGGCGATGAAGCCCTGGCTCGGGCCACTCGTCTCCGTGCTCGGCAACGGGCTCTACTTCTCGCAGTCGCAGCGCGGCGAGCTCGTCGGAGGGATGGGCGACCCCGACGAGCCGGAGGGGATCGAGCTCGGCACGAGCCTGCGCTTCCTGGCGCGCTTCGCGCGCGCCATCACTGCCTGCGCGCCCGCCACGGGTCACCTGCGCGTCGTGCGGCAGTGGGCCGGGTGTTACGACGTCACGCCCGACAACAACCCGATCCTCGGCGCCGCCGGGTTCGACAACTTCCTCCAGATGTCCGGGTTCGTCGGCCACGGCTTCATGATGGCACCGGCGGTCGGGGAGCTCATGGCGGACTGGATGGCGGGCGGTCCGCCCGACGAGATCTTCACCCGCTTCACGGTCGACCGCTTCGCCGGCGGGGCGCTACCGAGGGAAGAGTTCATCATTGGATAGCGAAGGCTGCGCCCAGGAGCCGCCGATCGGCTACATTCCCGCGCATGCCACTCGGAAAGAGCATCGCCTTCCTCGGCGCCGGCAACATGGCCGAGGCGCTCGTGAAGGGCCTCCTCCGCGCCGGCGTCGCCGAGCCGCGCGAGATCGTGTGCAGCGACCGGAATGAGGCGCGCGGACCGGAGCTGATCCAGCGCTACGGAGTGAACTTCACCCGGTCGAACCGCGAGGCGGTCGAGCGGTGCGAGCTCATCGTGCTGTCGGTGAAGCCGCAGGTCATGAACAAGCTCCTCGACGAGATCTCGCCGGTCCTGAACGACAAGAAGCTCGTCATCTCGATCGCCGCGGGCGTTCCGATCGCCGCCATCGAGCGCAAGGTCGGACACGGCGTGCGCATCGTGCGCACGATGCCCAACACCCCCGCGCTGGTCGGCGCGGGCGCGACCGCCCTCTCCGCCGGCGAGCACGCCACCGACGACGACCTGCGCCAGGCGCGCGCCCTCTTCGACGCCATCGGCAAGACGGCCGTGGTCGACGAGGGCCTCCTCGACGCCGTGACCGGCCTCTCCGGCAGCGGGCCCGCCTACATCTTCCTCATCATCGAGGCCCTGAGCGACGCCGGCGTGAAGGTGGGCCTGCCGCGCGCGACGGCCCAGGAGCTGGCGGCGCAGACGGTACTCGGCTCGGCCAAGCTCCTCATCGACACCGGCGAGCACCCGGGGCGGCTCAAGGACCAGGTGACGAGCCCGGGCGGCACCGCCATCGCGGGCCTGCACACGCTCGAGTCGGGTGGCCTGCGCACCACGCTCATGGACGCGGTCGAGGCGGCCACCCGGCGCTCGCGCGAGCTGGGCGAGAAGTTCCTCGAGAAGGACGACTGAGCCGGCTCAGGCGCGCGCCTTCCGCTCTGGGCGCAGCGCCCAGCGGACTCCGGCGTACAGGCCGGCCATTGCCGCCGCGCCCGCCGCCAGCGCCGTGAGCCGTCCGAGCGGCGTGAGGGTGCGCCAGATCCAGGCCACCTCGGCCACGGCGTACGCCATGGGTGCCTCGCGCCGGAGGTCGTCGAGCGCCGCCGGACCCGCCGCCCGCACCACGTCTTCGACCCGCGCCAGCCCGAGCGCCATCGGCACCACCCGCCGCTCGCGCTGGTAGGGGTGATGGGAGCGGCCACCGGCGATCGCTTCCAGCGCCGGGCGGAGCACGCGCTCGTCGTTGGACCAGAGGGTGCGGAAGGCGACGCGGCCGTTCGGATCCATGAGGTGCGCGGCGTTCGAGTTGCCGCCCAGCGCCCGGTGGAATTCCCCATCGAGGTCGTCCACCGCCACCGTCCAGGCGATGCCGTCCCGCGCGCGCAGCACGCGCGCGTTGCGCATCTTCTCCTCGAAGGTGGACGGCTGCGGGATGTGCTCCCCAGGGTGCGCCTCGCGCACGTAGACGGTCACGAAGGCGACCTCTTCGCCGAGGTCGCGGTGAAGCCGCGTCAGCACCGCATCGGCGCTCGCCGTCATCGGGTCCGTGAGCGACGCGAAGGTGAACAGCACGGGGCGCTGGCCGATGAAGTCGGCCTTGCGGATCCGGCCGCCGGTCACGGTCGGGAGGTCGAAGTCGGGCACCGGCGACCCCGGCTCCTGCCCCGCCCGGAACGTGAGGTCCTCGATGAGCTGCTCACGCCGGAAGCGCTCGAACCGGTAGTTCATCGTGTGCCCCTCCGCACGCTGCGAGCATGATGACCATGGCGCCGGAGGGGCGCCCACGCGCGGCATGGGGAGGTCGCCCGCCAGGGCGCGCGAGCGACCGAGCGCCGTCCGCGGCGCGCGATTAGAAGCGAAGCGTGCGTTTTCGCCGCCACGTCTTCGTCTGCGAGAACCGGCGCCCCCCTGACGATCCGCGCGGCTGCTGCGCCTGCAAGGGGAGCGAGGCGATCCGCCGGGCCCTCAAGGAGGAGCTGAAGCGGCGTGGGCTCAAGGGCCAGGTGCGCGCCAACGCCGCCGGCTGCCTCGACGCGTGCGCGTACGGACCGTCGATCGTCGTGTACCCGGAGGGTGTCTGGTACTCACACGTCAGGATCGAGGACGTGCCCGAGATCGTCGAGCGGCACCTCATCCGCGGCGAGCCGGTGGCCCGGCTGATGCTCCCCGAGCTGAACGGGGGCCCTCGCGGTGAGAGGCTGTGAGGTGGGTCAGTTGAGGTAGCTGACGCGGTCGCGGAGCTGCTCGCACAGCGCGCGGACGTCTTCGGCGTCCTCCGCCTGCGGGGAGGCTGCGAGGTACGTCTCGAGATCCGAGAGCGCCGCCGCCAGTCCCCCGAGGCGTGCCTCGACGAGGCCCCGGTCGCGCCGCTCCGCCGGGTCGTCCGGTGTCAGCAGCACCAGCCGGTCGGTGACCCAGAGCGCGCGTACGTCGTCGCCGGCCTCGACGTAGATCTTTTTCAAGTTGTGCAGCATCCGGGCGAGGATCTGCCGGGTCGACACCGCCTCGAGGTGCCGCGGCTCGAGCGCACGACCGGGAGCGCGCGCGTGGAATCGGGCCACGCACTCCTCTCCGGAGAGGATCTCGCCGCCGTGGTACGGGTCGATGAAGACCTCGCGAGAGCCCACGACGTACTTCACGAGGAAGTGTCCGGGGAACCCCACGCCGTGGAGCTTCAGGCCCACCCGCGCCGCCACGTCGATGTAGACGACGGCGAGCGTGATGGGGATCCCGAGCTGCCGCTCGAGCACCTCGTTCAGGAACGAGTTCCGCGGGTCGTAGTAGGCGTCGTCGTTGCCGCGGAACCGGTGCACCTCGAACAGCACCGCCCGCAGAGCGCGCAGGACGGATGCGCCGTCGCGGCGCTGCGGCAGCCGAGCTTCGACCTCGGCGGCGAGCTCCCCGAGCCGATCCAGGTACGGCGCCGGCTCGAGCCGCGGATATTCCTCGGCTGCGATGGCGAGCGCGGCCTCGGCGAGCGGGACCGTCTTCCGCGCGATGAGCGCGGCGAAACGGCAGCGGGCCGGACTGTCGTCGAGGGCGGTCACCGGGCGAGTATATCGGGTCGTGCGCGGCCGCTGCCCCCTCCCCCGCCCGACGGGGGCGAAGTACCTCGCCGCTTCGGCCGGAGGCCATTGACAGCCCCTGGCCCCGACCGTAGGATGCGCGCCCCGGTGTTCCCCAGTAGCTCAGTTGGCAGAGCAGGTGACTGTTAATCACCGGGTCGCAAGTTCGAGTCTTGCCTGGGGAGCCAGTTCTTCGAGGGGTCACGGCGAGCCGTGGCCCCCTTTTCATTTCGGGCCGGTAGCTGAAGAGCGCGGCCAGGCTCCGGCGCGCGAGCACGCAGTGTGTCCCCTGCGCCCCGGCATCCGCATAGTTTGCGCCCGATCCCGAGCCGGGCCGCACGCCGGGGGCCGCGGGCGTGAGCCGAGCACGGCTGGGCACCTACCCGCGTGCGCGGGCGCACCGTTTTGCTATCCGTCGAGGCGCGGTCGAGCGTGCGGGTGCTGCGGTGCGTCGACGGCAGGCCCCGTCTGGCCCGTGCTTCTCCTTCGTGGGTGAGCATCATTGCCGAGAATGGGACACCGCAAGGTCATGGTGGTCGAGGACGATCACCTCATCCGCGAGGCCATCGCGGAGGCACTCGACGAGGAGGGCTTCGAGGTCCTCGAGGCCGCCAACGGACGGGAGGCGCTCGACAAGCTGCACAACGAGCACGCCTCGCTGGTGCTGCTCGACCTCATGATGCCGGTGATGGACGGTTGGCAGTTCCGGGAGGCGCAGCTTCACGACCCCGAGATCTCGAGCATCCCGGTGGTCGTGCTGTCGGCCGTGAAGGACGAGAAGGTCCCGGCCCAACGCCACTTCTCGAAGCCGTGCGATCTGGACGAACTGCTCGACACCGTCTGGGAGTTCACGGGCGGTCCCTAGCCGCCATCCCCGGCCCTGGCCTCCATCACCGGTCGCGCCCGCCGGGCGGCCGGTCAGAGTCGCGTGAGCGTCGCCACCCAGGCGCGCGCACCACCGGGATGGATCCGGCTCTCGAAGCGGCCGGGACGGATCCGGATCAGGACGAAGATCCCGCGGAAGGCGCTCTTGAGATCCCACTCCGAGACGCGGCGCGGTCCGGGGCCCGGCGGCTCCTCGTCGCTGAAGCAGAGTAGCTGGACCTGCCCGCCCGATCCCACGGCCTCCCCGAGCGAGCGGGCGTAGCGCTTCCGGTCCTCGTCGTCGAAGACGTGGAAGAGCCCGCAGTCGAGCACCGTGTCGAAGCGCTGGCGCAGCGCGGAGAGGTCGAGCGCGTCGCCGACGAGGAACGGCACCTCGAGGCCGAGCGCGGTCGCCTTCTCGCGGGCGCGCGCGATCGCGGTCGGCGCGCCGTCCAACCCGGTGACGGAGAGCCCCCGCGCGGCGAGCATCAGCGCGTTCTCGCCGGTGCCGCAGCCGACGTCGAGTACGGCGCCGCGGAAGGCACCCTCGTCCGCCAGGCGGACGACCTCCGGCTGCGGCGCGCCGATGTCCCAGGGCGGCGCGCCCTGGTAGGCGGCCTCGAAGTCGCGGTGGAACGGCTCGGTCATGGGTGCTCCTCCTCCATCACGCGACAGCTTCCACCAGACTCAGCGCTCCCGCCATCCCCAGCACGCGCGCGGGCCGAAATCCGGCCCTGCCCAGGAGCGCCTGGAGCTCGGCGGCGCTGCGCTGGCGACCCTGCTCGCACACCACCATCATCTGCACGTCGGCGAGCGCGGCGGGCGACGCGGGCGCGTTCCGCTCCAGCAGCACCTCCGCCACGAGCAGGCGGGCACCTCGGCGCGCCCCGCGACGGCAGGAGCCGAGGATGCGCAGGCACGCGGCGTCGTCCCAGTCGTGCAGCACGTCCTTGAGGAGATAGACGTCGCAGCCCTCCGGGACGCCGTCGAAGAAGCTCCCGGCCCGGCAGGTGACGCGCGCCGCCACCCCGCGCCGCTCCAGGAACGGCGGGGCCTCGGCCACGGTGGCAGGCGCATCGAGGAGCAGGCCGCGCGGCCGCGGGTGCCGGCGCAGGATCTCCGCGAGCAGCGTGCCGCGCCCACCCGCCACGTCGCACACGAGGTCGAGCTCGCCGAACGCGTATCCCTCCGCGATCGCCGTGGCGTCGAGCTCGGTGACGCGCCCCATCGCGTCGGCAAACGTCCGACGCTCCGCGTCGTGCCGCTCGAACCACTCCCACACCGTCATCCCGTGGACCCGCCGGAACGCGCTCTGCCCGGTCGCGACCGTCGCGTCCAGGTCGGCCCAGGCGGCGGCGTTCGAGCGCGACCCGAGGTACTCCGCGAGCGGGGCCATCGAGCCGGGCGCGTCGGCGCGGAGCGCCCGGGAGAGGTGGTTGTTCTCGAACCGGCCGTCGGGCCGCAGCGCGAACACCCCGCCCGACGCCAGCGCCCGCAGGACGCGGTGCACGGCGTCGGGGTCCGCGTCGACCTCGCGCGCCAGGTCCTCGGCCGTGCGAGGTCCGGCCTCCAGGCGATCCGCCAGGCGAAGCTGCGAGGCCGCGCGCAGGAGCTGCGTCCTGCCCACGCCCATGGCTTGCTCGAACAGGGCGAGCTGCGGCGGGACGACGGCGTCGGCGAGCGCCAGGAGCCGGCGGCGCAGGGAGAGCGCGGCGCGGACGGCGAGGCGCGGAGGGCGAACCGCCCCCGGGCGGGCGAGGTCGAGCATGGGTCGCTTGTAGGCGCGCGGACGCGCCTCCGCCGTGGCCCACCGCGCACGGCCCCAGCGGGCGCTCTGTTCGTTTGACAGCCCCCGGCGCGGAGCGTAATTAGGCCCGGTTTCGGAGCGAAGATCCTCTCGCATTGACGGCGCGATCGAGAGCTTCACGATCAGCGATATCGACCGCATTTTCTCGGTCGGCCCCGAGCTGGAAGCCGCGTCCGCCGGCGGGCGCCTGCACGCCCACCCCTGAGGAGGCTCGCGCATGCTCACCCCCACCTCGGCCGACGGCGACCCTCGGTTCCTCTTCCTCTCCGAGCTGCTCGGCCGCGCGGTCGTGGCCGCCGACGGCGCGCGCGCCGGCAAGCTCGTCGACCTCGTGGTTCACACCGGGGAACCCTACCCGCCGGTCGACACCGCGGTGCTCGCGGTGGGCAAGAAGCGGCGCGAGGTGCCATGGAGCGCCGTGGCCGACGTCACGCGTGACGCGATCGTGCTCGGGCCAGGCGCCTCCAGCACCGCCGCCGCCGCGGAGCTCGGCCCGGACCGGCTGTCCGTCCGCGAGGACCTCCTCGACCGCCAGATCGTCGACGTCGAAGGCGCGAAGCTGGTGCGGGTCAACGACGTCCACTTCCTCGTCACGCGCGGGCAGCTCCGGGTAGCCCACGTCGACGTGGGATTCCGCGGCCTCGTGCGCCGCCTCGGGTGGGAGCGCCTCGTCGATCGCACCGTGCAGGCGATCCGCCCCGCGGCGCGGTACCTCTCCTCCGACCAGCTCCTGCCGTGGAAGCTCGTCCAGCCGCTCGACAGCGCCCCCGGGCGCGTCCGGATCGAGGTGGCCCAGCGGGCGCTGGCGCAGATCCACCCGGCCGACCTGGCCGAGATCATGGAGGAGCTCGATCGAGAGCAGCGGGCGCGCCTGCTGCAGCGCCTCGACGTCGAGACGGCGGCCGAGACGCTCGAGGAGGCGCCTCCGGAGGTCACGGCGCAGCTGCTCGAGGAGGTCTCGCCGGAGAAGGCGGCCGACCTCCTCGAGGAGATGGCGCCGGACGAGGCCGCGGACGTCCTCGGCGAGCTTCCGCACGAGGCCCAGCAGGAGCTGCTCGGGGCGATGGAGCGGCCCGAGGCGAGCGAGGTGCAGCGGCTCCTCGACTACCCGCCGGACTCGGCCGGGGGACTCATGACGCCCGACCGGATCGAGCTGAGGCCGCAAGAGACGGTGGCCGACGCGCTGGCGCAGCTCCGGCGGCGCGCGGAGGACCTCCCCCTCGTCTACGAGGTCTTCCTCACGGAGCGCTCCGGGCTGCTCGTCGGCGAGTGCAATCTGCGCGACCTGCTCCTCGCCGACCCCGCAGCACGCCTCGCCACCATCGCGCGCGAGCCGCCCGCGACGGTGGAACCGAAGGCGCACCTGAGGGACGTCGCGGCCGCCGCCGCCAAGTACAACCTCGTC
>DATLJU010000220.1:0-27499 GCA_035538735.1 Anaeromyxobacteraceae bacterium
GACGAGCTCGGCAATCTCGTCGTAGGTGCGGCCTTCCTGGCGAAGCCGAACGATGACGCGGCGAACCTGCGGGGGCGTCGGTGGTCTCACGACCACCGTAGATCACGCCCCGCTGATCGAATCAAGCGGGCCCGGCGTTAGCCGGCTTTCGACCTCCGGCCGAGGCACTTTTCGCGAAGCGAAATGTGCCCGGTCCTTGGCGGCTAGGCCGTACGGATTCCTAGGACTCGCGGTCGAGGTACCGCTCCACCACCCGCTTCGCGCCGCGCGCGGCGTCGGGCAGCGAGGCGCCCTTCGCGAGCAGGCCCGCCAGCGCCGAGGCGAGGCGACAGCCGGTGCCGCGGGCGGTGCCGGGCCGCCGCCGGCCGCGCAGGCGCAGCACCTCACGCTTCGTGACGAGGAGGTCGACGGGGGCGCCGGAGCGGTGGCCGCCCTTCACCAGCACGGCGCGCGCTCCGAGCCCGCGCGCCGCGGCGACGGCCGCGTCGTCGTCCTCGAGCGCCGCTCCGCAGAGCGCCTCGAGCTCGGGCCAGTTGGGCGTCACCACCGCCGCCCGGGCCAGCAGCGGCCGGAGCGCCTCGGCCGGGCTCGCCCCGCCGGCGTCGAAGAGCGACAGCCCGGAGGACGCGGCCAGGACCGGATCCACGACCAGCGGGGCGCGCGCGAGCCGCCCTCGTCCGAGCAGCTCCGCCACCTCGCCCGCGATGGCGGCGGTGGCGAGCATGCCGGTCTTGACCGCCTTCACGGCGAGGCCACGCCCGGCGAGGAGGCCCTCCACCTGCGCCCGCACCAGCGGCAGCGGCACCGCCTCCGCGCCGTAGGCGCCCCCCACGCCCTGCACCGTGAGCGCCGTCGCGCACGGCAGCGCCCGCGCCCCCACCGCGAGCAGCGCCTCGACGTCGGCGGCGATCCCGGCTCCGCCGCTCGGGTCGAGGCCGGCCAGCACGAGGACGCGCGGCGTTAGAGGGTTGTCCACAATGCCCGTCCCGTCGCCCAGGCAAGCGATCCGCTTCGCATCGCTTCGTTGCTCCTCCCTCACATACCTTCCAGGTATGCTCGGTCGTCGCGCCTCGCGCTGCTTGCGTCTCGCTCGCCTGGCTCGGTCCCGGGCATTCTGAACAACCCTGTCATCGTCCCAGGTCCTGCGCCGCCTGCACCAGGCCGCGGAAGATCTCGAGGTGGCGGGGGTCGCTCGCGAGCCGCTCCGGGTGCCACTGCACGCCCACCGCGAACGGAAGGTCGGGCAGCTCGATTGCCTCCACCATCCCATCGAGCGCGCGCGCCGAGACGAGCACACCGGCGCCGGGCGTACGCACCGCCTGGTGGTGGGAGGAGTTCACCGCCAGCGGCTCCGGGCCGACGAGCCGCGCCACCACGGTGCCGGGCGTGATCTCCACGCCGTGGTGCGGCACGTCCCGGGGTGGCGGCTGCTCGTGGCCTCCGAGCCCGGTGTCCTGGATGATGTCCTGGAAGAGCGACCCGCCGCGCACGACGTTGAGCAGCTGCATCCCGCCGCAGATGCCGAGGAAGGGGATGCGCCCCGCCAGCGCTGCCTCGCACAGCGCCCACTCGCAGGCGGTGCGCTCCGGCTTCACGGGCCCGCACGCCGGCCGGCGCGCCTCGCCGTAGCGCTCGGGCGGGATGTCGAACGCGCCACCGGTGACGACGAGCCCCTCACAGAGCGCGAGGAACGCGCCTGCGCCCTCGTCACCGTACGGGATCGGGATGGGAAGCCCGCCCGCGCGCAGCACCGCGTCGGCGTAGGCGCGCGCCAGCCGGTACTCGCGGCGTCCCTCGTCGAGGTCGAGGGTGAGGCCGATCCGGGGCCGCCTCATCGGGGCGCTCCGGCCGCGCCGCGCGCGAACTCCGCCGCCAGCGCCTCGGCGCGCGCGCGGGGGTCCCCGTGGTCGAAGAGATCGCCGATGACCGCCGCCGCCGCGGCGCCTGCGCGCGCCACCGACGCCAGGTTCTCGAGCGTGATGCCGCTGATGGCGACCACGGGCGCCGGCACCTCGGCGCACGTCGCAGCGAGCGCAGCGAGCCCGCGCGGCGCCACGTCGAGCGGCTTCGTCAGGCTGGGGAAGATCGGCCCGTAGCCGACGTGGTCGGCCCCCTGGGCGAGCGCGGCGAGCGCGTCCTCGGCGGTGCGGGTGGTGCGGCCGACGAGGAGCGCCTCGCCGAGGAGCCGCCGCGCCTCGGCGACCGGCAGGTCTTCGTCTCCGAGGTGCACCCCGTCGGCACCGGCGAGCAGCGCCACATCGGGGCGGTCGTTCACGAGGACGAGAGCGCGGTCAGCGGTGAGCGCGACGATGCGGCGGGTCGCCTCCAGCACCGCTCCGGCCGGGGCGCGCTTCATCCGGACCTGCACCACCGCCGCGCCGCCCGCGACCGCGGCCGCGGCGCGGCCGGTGGGGTCGTCGTCGCCGACGATGGCGTAGAGGCCGCGGAGGCGGGCCAGGCGCGCCATGTGCGCTCGCCGCGGATCTTCAGTCATGCCGATCAGGATAACCGGACGGGCCTCGGCCGACGAGGCGCGCTTGACGAGCCGGCGAGTGGGCGCATATTTTCGCGGCCCTTTCCTTGCAGCAACTTAAGAAAGAAGCCATGGCGGACGAAATCGATCGCAAGCTCCTCGACAAGCGGGTGGCCCAGCGCTACGTGCGCAAGGGTCTCCTCGACGAGAAGGAGTGGGAGAAGCACCTCAAGTCGCTGCCCGACGTGGCCGCCCAGGCGGTTCCGGTCGAGTCCGACCTCGACCACGACGATCTCGACGAAGAGGACGAGGACGAGGTCGCGACGGAGGCTCCCGTCCCGGCCTCCGCCAGCGAGGGCCCGAAGGAGGGTTAGCCGTGCCCGCGAGCTGCCTGCGCAGTCGGGCGCTCGCCCTCGCCGTCCTCACCGCCCTCTCCGCCGTGCCGGCTCCGGCCGCGGCGACCGTGCTCCCCAGCGCCGCACCCACCCGCCTCGCCGAGCGGCGCACGCCCGTGGTCGCCGCGGTGGAGAAGGTGCGCGGCGCGGTCGTCAACGTCTCGACCGAGGAGCTGGTCCGCATCCGCGAGCCGTCGCGCGGCGGCGACTCGATGGCGGAGCTGCTCTTCGGAGACCTCTTCGAGCGGCCGCGCTATCGCCGCGGGTACCAGGTCACCTCGCTCGGCTCCGGCGTGATCGTCTCGCCGGAGGGGTTCGTCCTCACGAACAACCACGTCGTGGAGCGCGGGGTGCGCTTCCGCGTGCAGCTCCTCGACGGGCGCGAGCTCGGCGCGAAGGTGGTCGGCACCGATCCGTCGTCCGACCTCGCGGTGCTGAAGCTCGACACGAAGGAGAGGATGCCCTTCGTCGCGCCGGGCCGGTCCGACGACCTCCTCACCGGCGAGACCGTCATCGCCATCGGCAACCCGTTCGGCCTCGCCAACACCGTCACGACTGGCGTGGTCTCGGCGATCCACCGGAACTTCAAGGCGGGCGACCGGACGCTGTTCGACTTCATCCAGACCGACGCCTCGATCAACCCGGGCAACTCGGGCGGCCCCCTGCTCAACATCGAGGGGCAGCTCATCGGCGTGAACACCGCCATCCTCGGCGAGCGGAACGCGGGCATCGGCTTCGCGATCCCCATCGACCGCGCTCGCCGCGTGGCCGAGGACCTCATCCAGCACGGGGAGGTGCGGGAGGGATACACCGGGCTCGAGGTCCAGGACCTGGCCGAGGCGGGCGAGCGCGGCCCGAAGAAGGGGCCGCGCGGCGTGCAGGTGGCGGTGGTCGAGCCGAGCTCGCCGGCGGCGCACGCCGGCTTCAGGAAGGGCGACGTCCTGGAGGCGGTCGACGGCCAGCCGGTGGACAGCGCCGAGGAGTACCGGTTCCGGGTGCGCGATCTTCCCATCGGTGGCGCGGCCAAGGTCGAGCTGCTGCGCGGCCAGGCGCGGCTCGAGCTCCCGCTGCGCGCCGTCGATCTCTCGCCGGATCGGCTCGAGGAGCTCGTGACCCGGCGCACCGGCATCCAGCTTGGCGAGGCGCTCGCGGGCGGACGGCGCTACGTGGTCGCGAAGGCCATCCGCCGCGGCAGCCCGGCGGCCAGGGTGGGCATGGCGTCGGGGGACGTCATCCGCGAGGTGAACAGCCGCGAGGTGTCGAGCGTCGCGGAGTTCCGTAAGCTGGCCGGCAAGGCGCGCCGCTCGGGTCAGCTCGTCCTGCTCGTGCAGCGCGGCTACGCCGCCGAGCGCATCGCCTTCGATCTCGATTAGGAGGGCCCCGCATGACCGACGACAAGAAGCCCGCGCCGATCGACTTCTACACGTTCTGCCTGTCGCTCGGCTCGTCCGCGTTCGTGCACATGGGCGACGCGCCTCACCCGGAGACCGGCGAGGCGCAGCCGAACCTGATCCTCGCTCAGCAGACCATCGACATCCTCGGGATGCTGCAGGAGAAGACGAAGGGGAACCTCTCCGACGAGGAGGCGCGCTTCCTCGACAATCTGCTCGTCGACCTGCGGCTCCGCTTCGTGACGAAGGCGAGCGGCAAGGGCTGAGCAAGCGCCCGCCGCGCTCCGCCCCCGACACACGACCGGTGAAACCGGACGATCCCGTGTACACGGTTCACCCCCGGGGTGAACCATGGCCCAGCGTTCGTGCGATCGGCGGTGGAGCGGCTCCGCAGCCGTGGCCGCTTGCGCGCTCGCCGTCGTGCTGTCGGCATGCGGCGGCAGCAGCAGCCCTACCGCCAGTGGTGGAGGCGGCGGAGGCGGTGGAGGCGGCGGGGGTGGGGGCGGCGGAGGCTCGCCCGCTGGTGGGACTGACGGTGGAACCGGCGGCGGGACGGATGGCGGTGTCGTCGCGATATCCCCACCGATGAGCGACGGAGGGTCCGGGACGCCGGTCGTCGACGGTGGCGCGGGCGCGCCTGGCGGCGCAGGCGGGGCCGGTGGAGCAGGCGGGGCTGGTGGCGCTGGCGGAGCCGGTGGGGCGGGCGGAGCTGGCGGGGCTGGTGGGGCCGACGGGGGCGCTGGGCTGGATGGGGGTGGCGGCGGTGGCGGTGGCGGTGGCGGTGGCGGTGGCGGTGGCGGTGGCGGAGGCGGAGGCGGAGGTGGCGGCGCTGACGGAGGTACCGGGACCGACGGGGGTGGCGGAGCTGACGGAGGTGGCGCGGCCGACGCGGGCGGCGGAACTGACGGTGGCGCGGCTGACGCGGGCGGCGACGGCGGCAGCGATGGAGGCATGTCCGCCTGTAGCGCGCTCATGCCCAGCTTCGGTTCCGCCGTGGAGCGCACGTTCGACACCGGCACCCACGTCGACTGCGACGACGCCACGAGCGCCGCCGCGACCGTGAGCTCGGCCGCGACCAGGAGTACGGCTCCGACCACAGGCTCGGCTCCGACCACGAG
The DNA here is from genome assembly GCA_035538735.1 of Anaeromyxobacteraceae bacterium. GTDB lineage: Bacteria > Myxococcota > Myxococcia > Myxococcales > Anaeromyxobacteraceae > Anaeromyxobacter_A. The sequence continues at coordinate 5,378 of DATLJU010000220.1, forward strand.
CCCGGCCGGCCAGGTCGCGCTCGGCTTCGGCGTTTTCAGTGCCGACGCCGGGATGAGTGCCGACGCCGGGATGAGCGCCGACGCCGGGATGAGCGCCGGCGCCGGGATGAGCGCCGACGCCGGGATGAGCGCCGACGCTGGAGCGAGCGCCGACGCCGGGACGCGCTACGACCTGTACTCGGCAGCCGGCGCCCCACAGAACATCTCGCTCGGCCCCGTCGTCGGGACGGATCGCGCCGTCATCGACCCGTGGTTCCACCCGACGTCGCTCGGCTACCAGGGCCTGGTCCACGACATCGGCCTGCTGCCGCCGCAGGTGCTCCGCAGCTGGGACGCGACCGGGAAGTTACTCGGCGACAGCGCGCGGAACGCGGTGAGCAGCACGCCGACCGCCGACGGCGGCAGCGTCGTGCTGGCGCAGGAGTTCGACGCGACCAGGACGCCATCGCTCGGCCCGACGCACCTCGACTGGACCGACGCGATGGGACGGGTGACGCAATCGGTGACGCTCGACGGCACGCCGGACCACCTCATCCAGGCGTCGCACTCGCAGCACGTGCTCGTGCTCGACACGACGACGAGCCCGTGGCGCGCCCGCTGGTTCGACGCGAAGGGTTCGTCGCTCACGCCCTGGTTCGACGTCAGCGCGACCCCGCAGGGCGCGTCCATGACGCCGCCGCCGGCGAGCCGGAGCGGCCCCTATCTGCAGCTGCTCGCCGACGCGACCACGGTCGCGCTCTCCGATGGGGCGAGCTGGGTGGCCGTGCTGCGGGACGGGAACGCCTCCGAGGATGCCGCTCCGGGCTGGCTCACCTCACGTCCGGGCACTCGGCTGGCGACGATCCGCCAGGGCACGGGGTACGCCGTGCTCGCCCTGCCCCACGGCGAGGCGGAGCGCTTCGAGCGCTTCGAGATCCTCACCCCCGAAGGCGACAGCTGCGGGTTCGCGACCGTCCCCGCGCCGATGCCGCCCAACGGCCAGACCTGGACGCCGCAGCGCCTCGACGTGGGCGGCGACGGGACGCTGTTCCAGGTGAGCAACCGCACGGGCGGCGATCTCGACAGCAGCGTGCATTGCGCCTTCCGCTGGTGGCGGGAGCTCCTGCGCTGACGGGCGCTAGAGCCCGGCCTGGACCATGTGCTCCGCGAGCCGGCGGATGAGCTCGCGGCGGACGACGCGGCGGGTGCGCGAGAGGGCATCGGGGTCGCGGTGGCGGCCGCGGGCGCGGCGCCGCGCCGCCTCCACCACCCACGCGATGCGGCGGGTGTCGAGGTGGGGGGCGCGGCCGCGGCCCGGCTTCACGAAGAAGCCGAGGCCACGGTCTTCGAGGACGCGGTGGAGGGCGCGGCGAGCCGCGGCGCAGAGCGCGAGATCGACGACGTTGTGCACGACGGCCATCTCTAGGATCGATCGCGCGCTCGATCCATTTTCGGGCCGATCGGCCTAGAACTGGACTTTGTGCGCCAGATCGGCTGCGAACGCGCGAGCGCGCGCGGCCGCGTCGGGCACGAACGGGAGCGTCGCCAGCACGCGGCGGCCGGTAAGCCGCTCGATCTCGGCGGCGTTGTGCGGCTCCGACGGATCCCCCTCCGCGGAGAGGCGGTTCAGGACGACGCCGTGCACCGTGAGACCGCGCGCGCGGAGCGCCTCGCAGGTGAGGGCGACGTGGTTCACGGTCCCGAGGCCGGCGCGCCCGACGACGAGCACCGGCAGCGCCAGCGCCAGCGCCAGGTCGGCGTAGGTGTGACTTTCCGTGAGCGGCGTCATGATCCCGCCCGCGCCCTCCACGACGAGCGCCGCGTGGCGCGACGCGAGCGCCCAGGCCGCCTCGAGGATGCGGGGGAGCGAGACGCTCTTCCCCTCGAGCCGCGCCGCCACCGCCGGCGCGAGCGGCGCGGCGAAGGTGTACGGGCAGACGAGCTCGACCGGATCGAGGTCGCCCGCGGCGGCGCGGAGCCGGTCCGCGTCCGACGCCTCGCCGGGACCGTGCCCCGATTGCGCCGGCTTCATGGCGGCGACGTCGCGACCGCCGGCGCGGTGGCCGCGGACGAGCGCGCAGGCGACCTCGGTCTTGCCCACGCCGGTGTCGGTCGCGGTGATGAAGAGGCCTCTCACGCCAGTTCCCGGTCGAGCTGAGCGGTGGCGCGGTCGAGCGCGGTGAGCGCGATGCCGGCCAGCTCCGCGAGCTGGGCCTCGCTCATGGCGAGCGGCGGCATGAGCACGAGTACGTTCCCGAGCGGCCGCAGGATCGCGCCGAGCGGGCGGGCCTCCACGCAGGCGCGTTGGCCCGCCCTCGCCGCGTAGGGGTACTCGGCCTTGGTCCGGCGATCCCTCACCAGCTCGATGCCGACCATCAGCCCGCGCTGACGCACCTCGCCGACGCGCGGGTGCTCGCGGACCGGGGCGAGCGCCCGCGTGAGCGCGCCCACCTTCCCCGGCAGCGCCTCCACGATCCTCCGCTCGCGGAAGAGCTTCAGGCTCGCCACGGAGGCGGCGCAGGCGAGCGGGTTCCCGCAGTAGGTGTGCCCGTGGAAGAACGCCCTCTGGTCGGCGTAGGGCCCGAGGAAGGACTCGAACACGCGCTCGGTGGCGAGCGTCGCCGCGAGCGGCAGGTACCCTCCGGTGATGCCCTTCGCCACCGTCATCAGGTCGGGGACGACGCCCTCTTGCTCGACGGCGAACATGGTGCCAGTGCGACCGAAGCCGGTCGCGACCTCGTCGCAGACGAGGAGCGCGCCCTCGCGGTCGCACAGCTCGCGCAGCCGGCGCAGGTAGCCGGGCGGCTGCGTGATCATGCCGTCGGCGCCCTGCACCAGCGGCTCCAGCACGAGCGCCGCGATCCGGCCCCGCTTCTCGGCGAAGACCTGCTCCACCGCCTCGGCGCACTCGAGGTGGCAGCTCGGGCGCTCCTTCCCGAGCGGGCAGCGATAGCAGTACGGCTGCGGCGCGTGATTCACCGGGAAGAGGAGGGGCTTGAAGATGCGGTGGAACAGGTCGATCCCGCCCACCGCCACCGACCCCAGCGTGTCGCCGTGGTACCCGCCGCGGAGCGCGACGAACTCGCTGCGCGCGGTGTCGCCGCGCAGCTGGTGGTGCTGGTAGGCCATCTTGAGCGCGACCTCGACCGCAGTCGCGCCGGCGTCGGAGAAGAAGACCCGCGTGAGGCCCTTCGGCGTCCAGCGCAGCAGCTCCTCGGCGGCCTCGATGGAGGCGGTGGAGGCGAGGCCGAGCAGGGTCGAGTGGCCGACGCGATCGAGCTGCGCCCGGATCGCGTCGTCGATCTCCTTCACCCGGTGGCCGTGGACGTTGCACCACAGCGAGCTGACGCCGTCGAGGTATCGGCGCCCCGTCGTGTCGACGAGGTGGACACCCTCCGCCTCGTCCACGATGAGCGGCTCCTCGGCCAGCCAGTCCTGCATCTGGGTGAACGGGTGCCACAGGTGCTCGTGGTCGGACCTCCACAGGCGGCGGTGCCGCTCGAGGCGCTCGGCGTCGGTCATGGTCGGCGGACGCTAGCGCAGGGTGCCGTCGTCCGACAACGCCGGAGCTCGCTCCGCCCGCCGCGCCGTGGCGAGCGCCCGCTCGAAGGCCGGCTGCATGGCGTCGGCCCAGCGCTCGTACCCGCGCTCCGAGGGGTGGAAGCCATCCGCGGAGAGGAGCTCGGGGTGGAGGAGGAGCTCGCGAGACGTCTCTGCGAAGAGGTCGACGAGCGTGAACCCGTGCCGGCGTGCCGCCGCCGCGATGCGGGCGTTCACGGCCGCGATGCGCGCCGCGAGCCCGCCCCTCGTCTCCTCGCCCACCGCGAGCGGCGATCGCGTGAGGTCCGGGACGTTCACCGCCACCACCGGGGCGCCACGCCGCGCAAGCGCGGCCGCGACGCGCTCGTAGTCCCGCGCGAACGCTTCCGGGTCCGTCCCGAGCGTCACGTCGTTGATGCCGATGCCCAGCGTGACGAGGTCGGGCTGCGCCGCGAGCCCTGGCCCGAGCTGGCGCTCGGCGACGTCCGCCACCCGCGCCCCGGGGACGCACAGGTTGACGAGGCGCGCCGGCTCACCCTTGTCCCGGGCGCGCGCCGCGAGCCGCGCCGGATAGCCGCCGCCGCGCGCGGCGCCGACCCCGACTCCGGTCGAGTCGCCGAGCGCGAGGTAGGTGGGCTCGGCGGCCGCGGTGGCCATGGCGAGGGCGAGCGCGAGCGCCGTCACGCAGAGAATCTAGGTCGGCCTGCGCGCGCGGCCAGCCATCCGGCCGGCCCGCCCTGCCCTGGGCGCCGGCCGCCAGCCCGCGTTCCGCTTCCAGGGCACGCCGCGGGTGCGGAGCCGCTCTCCGGGCTTCAGCCGCCCGGTGCGCCGCAGCGCCTCCTCGACCAGCGGCCGCTGCTCCGGATCGCCCCAGCGCAGCAGCGCCTTCTGCATCTTCTTCTCGTGCATGTCGCGCACGACGTGGACCGGCTTCATCGTGAGCGGGTGGTAGCCCGACCAGTGCATGTCGGAGGCGAGCGTCATGGGCGTGGGCGTGAAGTCCTGGACCTGCTGCGGGCGCCAACCGTTCCTCTCGAGGTACTCGTAGAGCTTCACCCCGTCCTCGAGCGTGCAGCCGGGGTGCGAGGAGATGAAGTAAGGGACGAGGTACTGCTCCTTCCCCGCCTCCTTCGTGTAGCGCTGGAACTCGCCCCGGAAGCGCTCGAACTCCTCGATGCCCGGCTTCTTCATGATCTGGAGAACGTCCGGTGAGGCGTGCTCGGGCGCCACCTTGAGCTGACCCGAGACGTGGTGGCCGATGAGCTCCTTCAGGTAGGTCTGCCCGTGTTCCTGGTCGTGGTGGGCGAGGTCGTAGCGGAGCCCCGAGCCGACGAAGACGTGCTTCACGCCCTTCACCTGGCGCGCTTTGCGGTAGAGCTGCACCAGCGGCCCGTGGTCGGTCTTCCAGAACTTGCAGACCTTCGGGTACACGCAGGAGAGCCGCCGGCAGACGGCGTGCGCCTCCTCCGACGAGCAGTACATCTGCCACATGTTGGCGGTGGCGCCGCCGAGATCGGTGATGGTGCCGCGGAAGTCGGGGCGCTCCGCCATCGCCTGCATCTCGCGCAGGATGGAGCCCTCCGACCGGCTCGTCACCTCGCGGCCCTGGTGCTCCGTGATGCAACAGAACGAGCATCCGGCGCTGCAGCCGCGCAGGATCTGGATCGACCAGCGGATCTGCTCCAGCGCCGGGATGTGCGCGCCGCCGTAGGAGGGGTGCGCTTCGCGGGCGAAGGGCAGCTCCGCGATCCGGTCCAGCTCCTCGGTGGAGAGCGTGGCCGCCGGCGGGTTCACCACCACGGTCCGCGCCGACGCCCCCGACCCGTGGCGCTGCGTGAGCGTCCGGGCGTTGGCGCCGTTGTGCTCGAGGTGGTAGAGGCGCGAGAAGTCCGCGAACGTGCGCTTGTCGCGCGCCACCTCCTCGTAGGAAGGGAGCGCCAGGACCCCGCGCTCGCGCCCCTCCAGCCCAGCCAGCGCCAGGTCCTTCGGGACGAGCGCGGTTCCGGCCACGTCCGTCAGGCCGCACGGATCCTCGCCCGCGGCAAGGCGGCGGGCGATCTCGAGGATGGGTCGCTCGCCCTGCCCGTACACGAGGAGGTCGGCCTCGCTCGATGCCGCCAGCGACGGCAGCAGCCGGTCGTCCCAGTAGTCGTAGTGCGCGATGCGGCGGAGCGACGCCTCCACGCCGCCGGCGACGAGGCAGCACGCCTCGCCGAACGCCTCGCGCGCCAGCCGGGCGTAGACGGTCGTGGCGCGGTCGGGCCGGAGCCCGGCCGCTCCGCCCGGCGTGTAGGCGTCGTCGGAGCGTCGGCGCTTGTGGGCGGTGTAGTGGTTCACCATCGAGTCCATCGCACCCGACGTGATGCCGACGAAGAGCCGCGGCCGGCCGAGCCGCGCCACGCCCGCGGGCGACCGCCAGTCCGGTTGCGCGATGACGCCGACGCGCAGCCCCTGCGCCTCCAGGACGCGGCCGATCACCGCCGTCCCGAAGCTGGGGTGGTCGACGTAGGCATCCCCCGAGACGAGGAGCACATCGAGCTCGTCCCACCCGCGCGCCCGCATCTCCTCGCGCGTGGTGGGGAGGAAGCGGGCGGCTGGGGGCAGACTCGCGTTCGGTCGGTGGCTCACGTCGGTTTCCTTACATGGTCCCGAAGCTGTCCGCGATCAACACACGAGCAGCGGCGTGCCTTTCGCCACGGCCGAGTGGGCGGGGTATCATCGGCCGGCCCGCGATCGCGGACCTCTCGCCTTTCCTCCTTCCGGTCCAGCCCATGTCCGATCACGTCCACGCAGCGAACGAGCGCGCGCTCCAGCCCTCGACGACCGGGTTCGACGTGAACGCGGCCGCTGCCGAGGTACGAGCCGAGCTCTCCCCCGCAGCGGCGCCCGAGAGGCCGCGCTGGACGGCGGCCGACTACGGCTGGGATCCCGCCGACGCGAACGCCGTCGCCTGGGCAGCCTACTACTCCGACCTCGGGGTCGATCCCGTTGCGCTCGCGGCGCAGCAGGCCGCCGAGGCGGCGCCGCAGGCCACGCCGGCGGCGGAGCTCGCGCCCGAGCCCGAGCCCACGCTGGGGCCTGCCGCCGCGGAAGAGGTTCGGCAGGCGGATCCCGAGCCGCAGCCCGCGCTCGAGCTCACCCCCCAGGCGGTCGAGGCGGAGGCGCTCGCGGCGCCCGAGGCGGCGACGTCCGACGCCGCGGCCGTGGCGGCGGAGCCGCTGCTCACGACCGACGACCCCCTGCTCGACGACCTCTCGTTCGCGCCGGTCTCGACGACAGATGCACCCGGCATGGTCGACGCCGGCAGCGCGATGTGGGAGCTGCTGCCGGCGGAGTCGCCGGCGACCGGGGCCCCGGCGGAAGCCGAGCTCCCGCACGAGCTCCCCGCCGGATGGCTCGACGACGGCCGCGCCCGACTCGACGATTTTCAGCTCGCGAGCGGCGGCTCGTTCGACGAGACGACGGCGCCGATCGGAGATCAGGGCGAGCCGATCTCGGGCGAGCAGGCCGACGCCATGGACCCTCTGTTGCCCGAGGTGCCGCCGCTCGACCTCGGCCTCGCCGAGGATCGCCTGCCCACGGCGGCCGCCCCCGCCACGGCCGCGCCCGAGCCGGTCGCCGCCGCCGAACTGCTCGCGATCCCGGATGGCGACCTCGCCGCGCCCGGCGCGGAGCTCTCGATCGACCTCGGTTTCTTTGAGGACGAGCCGCTCGAGGCGGCGGTGGCCGGGCTGGCGACCGAGCCCCAGCACGACCTCGGCTGGGCCGCGTACGCCGTACCGCAAGGCGATGCCGCGGTCGACCTCGCCAGCTTCGACGCCGAGCCTCAGCACGAGACCGAGCCGCGGCACGACACCAGCCTCGCGTCGGAGGGCACCGCGATGTGGGGGCTCGGCCGTGCGCCGGCCGTTCCTCGATCGACCGCGGCGGAGGTGCTCGGCGACGCCGCGCCACTCCCGATCCCGGCCTCGCCGCCGCCCTCGTCGGATCTCGGCGAGCCGATCGACGGATCGCTGTGCCTCGAGCCCGTCCTCGACGCTCCGGAGCCGACCGCCGCGGCTCCGTTGCCGCCCGATCCGTGGGACGTCCCCGCCGCGCCTGCCTCCGCGGTCGAGGTCGCGCCAGCGGCGGGCGCGGGACCGTCCGACCTCGACGCACCCGAGGTGGCGCCGCCCGCCGAGCCGGCCGAGGCCATCCTCGAGGTCGGCGCGGAGGTGGTCGAGGTCGCCGCCGCCGAGCCCGTCGAGCCCGAGCCGCTCCCCGCGTCGCAGGCCACCGCGCCGGCGGCTCCGGCTCCCGCGCCGGAGCCCCCGCCGGCCCCGGCGAACGTCCACCCCGCCGCGGCTGACGAGCCGGCTGCGTTCGAGCCGCCCGCTCCTCCCGTGGAGGAGCCGCTCCCGGGCGCCGACCTCCTCGCAGGACTCCGTGCCGACCTCGCGGCGCCGGAGCCTGAACCGGTTGCGCCGGCCGCAGCGGTGCCGTCTTCTTTCATCGCCGGGACACACCGGGTGGTGGTCCACACCTCGGACGGTCAGGTGAAGCGCGGCACCCTGCGCGACGCCACGCTCGATGGCCCGGAGCTAGAGCTGTGGCCGCAGGCGGGCATCGTGCCCGAGTCCCTGCAGGCGCAGGGCGTGAAGGCGATCTTCTTCATGCTGTCCGCCGGCGAGCCGCCCCCTGCGCCGGTGGGCAAGAAGGTCCGCGTCACCTTCCGCGACGGGCGTCAGGTGGCCGGCTTCAGCCCGGACTACGCCCCCGACTGCGTCGGCTTCTTCATGGTGCCAGCCGACACCCGCACGCACACGGCCCGGATCTGGGTCTACCGCGCGTCGGTGCGGCAGGTGACCGTCTCGCCTTGACGAGAGCGTTCGTCCTTCGACTCCGGCCGGCTGCGCCGGCCGGAGCCTGCCCTGAGCGGAGGCCGCGGAGCGGCCGCAGTCCAAGGGCTCAGGACGAACGGCAAGGGGCCGTTCCCGCGCCCCTGCTCCCGCGAGTACGCCGTCCCGCTAGTTCAGCCACCTCGGCGGATCTTCCTTCTTGATCACCTTGAGGTGGCTCGCGCGCCGGCGCGCCCGCCGCTCGTACTGCTTGATGCGGAGCGTCTGCCAGAACCCGCGCAGCGACCAGCCGCGAGCGTAGGCGAGCATCCCGAGCTGCGCCGCGAGGTGAGGCACGTAGGCGTGGAGCCGCCCGAAGACCCCGTACAGCAGCGTGCCTCCGAGGGTGAGCCACAGGAGCGCGCGGCCCGAGATCGGCAGCGCGAGCATGAACAGGATCTGCCGCTCGGGGAAGATCATGGCCCACGCGATGATGAGCGCCGACAGGACCGGCCACGAGCCGGTCCACGCCGAGACGTACACGGCCGGCCAGGCGAAACGGCCGACGAGGCAGGTCACCGCCGCCGCTAGCACCGCGAAAGCGAGGAAAGTGACGACGAACCGGCGCGGCCCCCAAGCGAAGCAGAGGTCCTTGCCGAACCAGTAGAGCGTGAGCGCGCCGAAGAGGAGCGAGAGCGGGTCGCGCTCGAAGAAGACCCAGGTGACGAGTCGCCACACCTGGCCGCGCCAGACGAGCGCCGGCACGAGCGCGGCCGCGTCCACGAACCCGTAGCCCTGTCCGAGCGCGCCGAGGAGGCTCGCCGCCACGATGGCGCTGATGAGGGCGCCGACCGTCGGCGGGATGCGCCCGCCGAACGTGAAGAGGTCGCCGATGGAGGATCGCGAGCCGCGCATTCGGGTCAAATAAGGGCCCGGCGGGGACTGCGCCACCGCTCGGCCGGGAACGCTCCCCCTGCCGGCGCCGGCCGGGCGGTCAGCGGTCCCGCTCCCGGTAGAACAGGAGGATGCTCAGGCAGTGGAACTCCTTGTCCGAGCTCTGCCTCACCTCCCGATCGACGACCTCGAGGTCGGGGTGCTCGCGCAGCCAGCCCGTGATGCGCTCCGAGAGCGCCTCCCGGTCTCGGGCGAGCGTGGTGGAGAAGACCTTCAGGCCGGTGAAGCTCGGGATCCGTTCCACGCGAGCACGGTACCGGGCCGTGCGCCCGCCCGCAAGGAAGTCGCGCCGAGAGCCCGTCTACATCGCCTCGAGCACCACCGCGATCCCCTGCCCGCCGCCGATGCAGGCGCCGCCGAGCCCGTACCGCACGCCCCTCCGGCGCAGCTCGTACAGGAGGTGCATCGTGATGCGGGCGCCGCTCGCCGCGAGCGGGTGGCCGACGGCGATGGCGCCGCCGTCCACGTTGGTCGCGTCGCGCGGCAGCCCGAGCTCCTTCTCGACCGCCAGGTACTGCGGCGCGAACGCCTCGTTCACCTCGAACAGGTCGAAGTCGGAGAGCTTCGCCTGCGCGCGCTCGAGCGCGTTCCGGAACGCGGCCACCGGACCGATGCCCATAATCGTCGGATCGACCCCGGCGAAGCCCCAGTTCAGCAGCCGTCCCAGCGGCCGGATCCCGCGCGCTTCGGCGAAGGCGCGGGTGGACATGAGGAGCGCGCCGGCGCCGTCGGACACGCCGCTCGCCGCGCCGGCGTGGATGACGCCGTCCTTCTTGAACACCTTGGGGAGCTTCCGGAGCGTCTCGACGGTGGTGTCCGGGCGCGGGTGCTCGTCGCGCGCGAACTTCACCGCTCCCCGCCGCGTCGGGATCTCGATCGGCGCGACCTCGGCGGCGAGGCGTCCCGCCTCCTGCGCCGCCGCGAACCGCCGCTGCGAGAGCACGCTGTACTCGTCCACCTCGTCCTGGCCGATGCGGTACTGCTCGGCCAGCTTCTCCGCGGTGAGCGCCATCGGCATGCCGGCGTAGCTGTCGGTGAGCGCCGACCAGAGCAGGTCCTCGAGCGGCGGCGGCTTGCCGAGCGGGAAGCCCCAGCGCGTCCCGCGCAGCACGAGCGGCGCCTGGCTCATCGACTCGGTGCCGCCGACGAGGACGAGCTCCGCCTCGCCCCCGGCGAGCAGGCGCGCCCCCTGCACCACCGCCTCGAACCCGGAGCCGCACAGCCTGTTGACGGTCAGCGCGGGCGTCGAGACGGGCGCGCCGGCCCGCAGGCCGACGTGGCGCGCGAGGTAGATAGCGTCGGACGACGTCTGCGCCACGTTCCCGAAGACGACGTGCTCCACGCGCTCGGCCGGGACCGCCGCCTGTGCCAGCGCCGCCTGCGCGGCGTGCACGCCCAGGTCGGTGGCGGAGAGGTCCTTGAGGGTGCCCCCGTACGTACCGAACGGGGTCCGCCGTGCGGCGAGGAAGACGACGTCGTGGGCGGTCGCGGAGCGCATGGAGTCCTCCCTCCGCGGCGGAGCGTGCGAGGCGCCGCGGGGCTCCCCGCTATGTAGCGCCGCGGACGAGGAGCTTCACGGCCGACGCGAGGAGCACGAGCGCGAACGCCGCGATGGCGAAGGAGAGCGCGGCGCCCCGCCGGAGCTCGCGCCGGCCCTCGCCGGCGTACCAGGCCCGGGCCGCGTCGAGGCGGGCGGCGAGATCGAGCGCCACCGCCGGCGCGCCGTGGTGCGCGGCGAAGCGCTCCACGGCGATCTCGTGCGCGGCGAGCTGCGCCTCCGGCGCCGCGCCCACGACGGCCCCGGCCTGCGCCCGCGCGCTCGCCACGGCGTGCCGGGGGTGGTTGGCGGTCAGGACGTAGGCCCCGTCCTGGAAGGGCGAGTAGAAGAGGAGCCGTGGCGCGTCCGCCGCTCCCCGCTCCTGCGACACGTCGGCGTACGTGCCGCGCGACGCGTCGGCGTACGAGTCCACCTCCCGATCGAGCGCGCCGAGCGGCGCGCGCTCGCGGAGGATCCCGAGCGGCGTGAACCCCAGCCGCTCGAGCTCGGCGCCGAGCCTCAGGCGCGGCGCCGACCGTGGCGGCTCGTCCGGCTCGCCCGTCACCCGCACCGACGGGACGAGGAAGACGAGGGCGCGCCGCGCGTAGCGGAGCGCCTGCACGAGGGCGAAGAGCGCGACGAGGAGGTTGAAGGTGCGCATGCGGTCGGGGCGGCGACCCCGCCGCGAGCCTACTTCGACGCGGCCTCGGCCGCGACGTCCGCGGCGCTCCTCTTCTTGCCGAGGACGCGGGCGAGCAGGATCCCGATCTCGTAGAAGAGGATCATCGGGACCGCCATGAGCGCCAGGTTGAAGGGGTCGCCGGTGGGCGTGATGATGGCCGCCAGCGTCACGTTCGCGACGATGGCGTGGCGCCGGTACTTGGCGAGGAAGTCGGCGGAGACGAGCCCGATCATCGACAGGAACGCGATGATGACGGGCACCTCGAAGATGATGCCGAAGCCGAGCAGCATGGCGAGCACGAGCGAGAGCTGCTCGGTCATGGTGAGGATCGGCTTCATGTCGTCGCCCGCGATCGCCGCCAGGGCGGGGAACGCGTAGGGCATGACGAGGAAGTAGCAGAAGGCGGCGCCGCCGTAGAACAGGAGGGTGGCGGAGGCGAGGAACGGGATGACGATCTTCCGCTCCTTCTTGTAGAGCCCGGGCGCGACGAACTGCCAGAACTGGTACAGGACGTACGGGGCCGCGACGAAGATGCCGCCGTAGAGCGCCACCTTCAGGTACACCATGAAGGGCTCGATGTAGCCCGTGTAGTGCAGGTACTGCTGCCCCTCCGGCAGCGACTTCAGCACGGGCAGCATCACCCAGCGGAAGATGCGCTCGCAGAAGTAGCCCACGAGCGCCATGCCCACCGCGACGCCCAGCAGCGCGCGGATGAGCCGCTTGCGCAGCTCCTGGAGGTGCTCGAAGAAGCTCAGCTTGACGTCGCTCTCCGGCTCCGGCTTCTCGGGCGGCGGGAGCGACTTGGCCGTCTCCGTCATGGGGCCTTCGGCGCCGCCTCCGCGGCGGGAGCGGCCTCGACCGGCTTCGGCTCGGCGAGCGCCAGCTCGAGGCCGGGGACGTTCTGCGCCGTGGCCGCTGGGACCTCGCCCTGCGGTGGCGTGGGCACGCCGCCCGGCGGCACGGCCGGCGGCGACTCACCGTCCGCCGGAGGCTTGGCCGGCTCGACCAGCGTCGGCTTCTGCGGCTTCGTGGGCTCGGAGTACAGCTCGGTCTCGAACTGCGCCTTGAGGTCGTCCGTCGCCTTGCGGAACTCGCGCAGCCCCTTCCCGAGCTGCTTGGCGGCGTCGGGGAGCTTCTGGGGTCCGAGCAGGATCAGGGCGAGCACCAGGATGATGACCACTTCGCCCATGCCGAGGCCGAACATGCGGTCGATATAACACGCGCTTCGCCCGGTTTGTGCCCCCTTGGCGTCCCGGATCGACGTTGCGTACGACCCGCCGGACCCGTAACGTGCCTCGCGATGGCCTACTGGCTGCTCAAGACAGAGCCGGAGGTGTACGCGTTCGAGGACCTCGTCCGCGAGGGAACGACCGCCTGGTCGGGCGTCCGCAACCCGCAGGCCCAGGCGAACCTGCGCGCCATGAAAGCGGGCGACCGGGTGGTCATCTACCACTCCGGCGAGCGGCGGGCCGTGGGGACGGCACGGGTGGTGAACCCGGCGTACCCCGATCCGTCCTCGGAGGAGGAGGGGCTCGTGTGCGTCGACCTCGGCGCCGCCGAGCCCTTGCCGGCGCCGGTGCCGCTCGAGGCCCTCAAGCTCGAGCCCGCTTTCGCCGGCTCGGCGCTGGTGAGGCAGGGTCGGCTGTCTGTGGTGCCGCTCTCACCCGCGGAGTGGCAGGACCTCGTCGAGCTCGCCGCCGTCATCGCCCGCACGGGCGGGCTGCGGCGCAAGAAGAGGTTCTGAGACGCCTCACTCCCGGAAGAGGTCCTGGACCTCGACCCGCGGCTTGTCGGGCGGGTTCTCGGTCGGCTTCGCCTCCACCTTGAACGGCTCGAGGACACCGCGCCCGCCCTCGGGCGCGAGCTTCCCGGTCGTGGGGTCGATGCGCACGAGCTCGATGCCGTCCGGCTGCGGGAACTCCGGCTGCGGGCGATCGCGCAGCGCCGACTCCATGTAGGAGAGCCAGATGGGCAGCGCGGCGCGGCCGCCCGTCTCGAACCGGCCGAGCGGCATCTCGTTGTGGTCGTACCCGAGCCACACCCCCGCGAAGAGGTCGTGCGTCATCCCCATGAACCAGGTGTCGAACGAGTCGTTCGTGGTGCCGGTCTTGCCCGCGGCCGGCTTGCCCAGCTTGGCCGCCTGCGCTCCCGTGCCGACCGTCGCCACCTCGTGGAGGAGCGAGACCGTGATGTAGGCGGAGCGCGGGTCCATCACGCGCTCCACGGGCGTCGTCACCTGCGCGGCGGCGGCGGCCAGGCGCGTCGAGAGCGGGACCCACGCATCGGTGGGGGCGCTGTGGTCCTCGAGCAGCCGCCCGTCGCGGTCCAGCACCCGCTTCAGGAACGTCGAGGGGCGCTTCTCGCCGTATCGGTCGAGCAGCGCGTAGACGTTCGCGAGGCTCCACAGCGTCGTGCACGAGGAGCCGATGGCGCTGCCGAGCTCACGCTTCACCGGCGTCTCGAGCCCGAGCGTGGCCGCCCAGGAGACGAGCTGGTCGACGCCGAGCGCCGCCGCCGCCTTCACCGCCGGCAAGTTCATGGAGTGGACGAGCGCGTCGCGCAGCGTGACGTCGCCCTTGAACGAGCCGCCGTAGTTCTCGGGCTTCCACGACACGCCCGAGGTCTCGTCGCGGTAGACCACCGGCGCGTCGGTGAGGAGCGTGGCGGGTGTGTAGTTGAGCTTCTCGATCGCGCCCGAGTAGACGATCGGCTTGAAGGCGGAGCCGGGCTGACGGCAGGCCTGGAAGGCGCGGTTGAACTCCGACGCGTCGAAGTCGTAGCCGCCCACCATGGCCGAGACGTAGCCGGTGAAGGGCTCGATGGAGACGAGCGCACCCTGCAGCTTCGGCTCCTGCTCCAGCGCGAGGAGGACGTCCGCGTCGGGCACGAGCTTCTGCCGCTCCGCGGGCTCGCGCTTGACGAGGTCCTGCCGCAGCACCCGCCGCACGAGGATCACGTCGCCGACGTGGAGCGCGGTCGACGGGCGCGAGATGAGCGCGTCGGGGTAGCTCTGCTCCGGGTTCGGCTTGCGGGCCCAGCGCATGCCGGCGATGGGGAGGATCCCCTCGGTGGCGCCCACGGTGACGCGCGCCAGGGCCGCCCGGTCGTCCACCTCGCCCACGATGCCGACGGCGTAGTCGCCCGGCGTGACCGAGCCCTCCGGCCAAACGTGGGCGAGCCGGGCCCTGAGCGCGTCGCGCTCTTTGCCCTCGACGTGGGTCACCGGGCCCTGGAACCCCTGGCGGTGATCGACCTCCATGAGACCCGCGAGCATGGCGGCCTGCGCCCCGCGCTGCCGCTCGAGATCCATCGCCAGCTCGACCCGAAGCCCGTCGTGCAGGACCCGGTCGTTGCCGTAGCGCTCCACGACGAGCCGCCGCGCCTGCTCCGCATAGAACGGCGCCGTCTCGCGGAAGACGTCGTCCACCGGGTAGACCTTGACCTCGGTCTCCTCCGCCCGGACCCGCTCGTCGGCGGTGATCATCCCCTCCTCGTACATGCGGCGGAGGACGTACCGCCGGCGCGCCTTCGCGGCGTCCGGGTGCATGAACGGAGAGTACTTGCTGGGCGCCTGAGGCAAGCCCGCCACGAGCGCCGCCTCGGCGAGGGTGAGGTCCTCCACGTTCTTGCGGAAGTAGTTCTCCGCCGCCGCCTGGACGCCGTAGCTGTGGTGGCCGAGGAAGACGCCGTTCAGGTACAGCCACAGGATCTCGCGCTTGTCGAAGGCCGCCTCGAGCCGCCGCGCCAGGATGAGCTCGCGGACCTTGCGCCGGAGATTGCGCCTCGTGCCCTCCTCGAACCCCTCCGCGGAGACGAGCAGCGACTTCGCGGTCTGCTGGGTGATGGTCGAGCCGCCCTGCACCCTGTGGCGCAGGAGGTAGGTGTTCACGGCCGCGCGCAGGGTGCCGAGCCAGTCGATCCCGCGGTGCTCGAAGAAGGTCTTGTCCTCCGAGGCGATGAGCGCCTCGACGAGCCGCTTCGGGATGCGGTCGTAGGGCACCACCTTGCGCCGCTCGTCGAACAGCTCGCCCGCGAGCTGGCCGTCGGCGGACACGAGCTCGCTCACGATCGGCGGGCGGTACTGGGCCAGGGTCGGGACGTCCGGCAGGCCGCTCGCGAAGTGCCGGTACGCGACGAGCCCGGCCACGGCGGCGGCGCCCGCGGCGATCAGCACGAGCCCGAGCAGGGCGATGAGGAGCCGCGCCGCGAGCGAGCGGCGGCGCGCGGGCGGCGGGGGCGGGGTCGGGACGCCGGACGGCTGCTCTCTCGGCGCCGGAGCCTTGGGGGGCATCATCGGGGGACGAATCTAGGCCCCCCGGCGCGCAGGGATCAACGATCCCCTGCGGCGGCGCCCGGCGGGGCGGCGAGGTTCATCTTGCGCAGCACCGCGAGGAGCTCCTCCGGCACCGGCGCCTCCACCCGGAGCGGGCGCTCCGTCATGGGGTGCGGGATCTCGAGCTTCCAGGCGTGCAGGAACATGCGCCTCAGCCCCCACCGCGTCTTGGCGAGGCGGTTGAACGGGAAGTCGCCGTAGCGGCTGTCACCCGCGACGGGGTGCCCGGTCGACTGGAGGTGGCGACGGATCTGGTGGGTGCGCCCGGTCTCGATCCGGACGCTCACGAGCGAGGCCTCGCGCATCGACGACACGACCCGGTAGCGCGTCACCGCCTCCTGGAAGTTCACCCCGCGCTGCGCCTTCGAGCGGGCGGTCTGCTCGTGCTCCGAGAGCGGCAGGTCGATGACGCCCTCGGCGCGCGGCATCTTCCCCTTGGCGAGCGCCAGGTACGTCTTCTTGACTCCTTCTCCCTCCGTGAAGATGACCGTCAGCGCCGCCATGCAGCGGCGGCTCTTCGCGACCAGCACGACCCCCGAGGTCTCCCGATCGAGCCGGTGCGCCGGCGAAGGCTTGAACTCCGTCGAGGGCAGGTCGGCCGGCACCTTCAGGTAGGCGCGCGCCTCCTCCACCAGCGTCGCGCCGGTGATGCCCGTCCCGGGGTGCGCGGCGAGGCCGGCCGGCTTGTCGACCGCGAGGAGGTGCTCGTCCTCGTAGAGCACGCGGAAGGTGGGCTTCACCTCGCCGGGCGCCGGCGCGGCGCCCTCCTCGGCCCGGCCCAGCAGCCGCTCCTCGTCGCCGCGCACCACCACCGCGTCGCCCTCGCCGAGCACCTGCTCGGCCTTGCCGCGGGCGCCGTTCACCCGGACCTTGCGCGTGCGCAGGAGCTTGTAGACGTGGCTGAGGGGGACGTCCTTCAGGGCGCGGCGCAGGAACTTGTCGAGCCGCTGCCCGGCGGCATCGGCGCTGACCTTCATCTCGAGCACGGGGAGGTTGTACTACGGGGACGCTCGGCGGGGGACAAGCCCCCGCCCTACGACAGGGGGGGAGGCAAGGGACCGCGGCCCCAACCGCGTCGCGACCCGGTGCCGAGCGCGCCATGCCGCGCCCGCGCGCGCGGCGGCGCCATTGCGGAGCGCCGCATCGAGGACCATGGTTGCCGGAACGCGCCATATTCACGGTGAGTGGCGGCGCGAGGACTGCTCGAAGCGCTGCGGCGCGCCGAAGGCGCGAACCGCAGCGCAAGTTCCGCAGCGCCGCGAATGAGTCCGAAGTTCGCGCGTTCCGGCCCTGGGTACCCCGGCGGCGCGGAGCACGGGCGCCGACGCGCGCGCGGGCGCAGAGCAAGGCGCGGGCGGGCCCGAGCTTCGCGGGGCGAGGGAGACGAGACCCGACTGCGCGTTACAGCAGCTCCAGCTGCTCCCGCTCGACCAGCGGCTCCGCGCGGATCCCCTCGTGCCTCAGCGCGGCCGCGAGCTCGCGAGCGTACCCGTGCACCGTGAGCACGCGCGCGGCGCCGCTCGCCTTGGCGTAGCGCACCAGCGACGGGAAGTCGGCGTGATCCGAGAGCGGGAAGGCGGCGTCTACGCCGCGGAAGCCGCGCCGGCCGTCGATGGCCCAGCCCGTGAGCACGGCCGTCCGCCGGTTCCGGATGCGGAGGATGGGCGAGGTTCGCGCGAGGTGGGGCGGGGCCACCACCACCTCGCCGGGGGACGGACCGTCGGGCCCGAGCAGCTCGACGTTCGGCAGCGCCACCCCCTGCGCCTCGTACACCTTGTTCAGCGCGTGCACGACCGGGTGGGCTCGGCAGCGATAGCCCGCCTCGCCCAGGAACTTGAGCACCTCCTGCGCCTTCCCGAGCGCGTAACCGAGCAGCACGGGCGTCGCGCCCTCGCCGAGCGCGCCGTCGACGAAGCGCCGGACCTCGGCGAGCACCTCCTCCTTGTCGGGGAAGACGTACCGCGGCAGGCCGAAGGTCGACTCGAGCACGAGCACGTCGCACTCGACCACCTCCGCGGGCTCGGCGGTGAGCGTCGGCTGCAGGCAGAGGTCGCCCGAGTAGCCGAGCGTGACGCCGTTCCGCGTCACCCGCAGCTGGGCCGAGCCGAGCACGTGCCCCGCGGGGAAGAGCTCGAGGGTGAGGTCGCCGAGCCCGAACGGCTGCCGGTAGGCGACCGGCAGCGCCTCGCCCTTCACCTTCGCCCCGAGCCGGTGGCGCATGAGGGCGACCGTGGGGGCCGTGGCGATGGTCCGCTCGTGCCGGGCGATGTGGTCCCCGTGCGCGTGCGAGACGAACGCGCAGGCCGCCTTGCGGTGGGCGTCGAGGTAGAGCCCGCTCTCGGCCACCCGGAGCTGGCCCTGCGACAGCTCGATGGGCAGGCGCCTCATGCGCGCCTTGTACCTCGCCGCACCGACAGCGATCACGATCCCGGGACGGGGAGTGGCGGCTGCGCGCCGCGGGCGCGCGCCTCGAGCGCGCCTCCCACCTCCCCCACCACGACGCCGAGCACGATGAGCGCGCCGCCCGCCCAGTCGAGCGCGGCGAGCGGCTCCCCGCCCACGAGGTGGGAGAAGAGCGCGGCGCCCACCGGCTCGAGCGAGAAGATGAGCGCCGCCCGCACCGCCGTCGTGTGGCGCTGCGCCCAGTTCATGACGAAGAACGCGCCGGCGGTCATGGCGAGCCCGGTGAAGGCGACCGTGCCCCACAGCGCCGGAGTGGGCGCGAGCCGCACCGGCTCGAGCGCGAAGAGCAGCGGCGCCAGCGCCGTCGTCGTCCCCACCTGCACGAGCGTGAAGAGCGCCAGCGGGTGACGCGACGACCACTCCGAGATGAAGGTGATCTGGAAGGCGTAGGCGAGCGCGCAGCCGGCGGTGAGGAGATCGCCGAGGCGCACCTCGGCCGACACGTCGCCGGCGAAGGGCCGCGTGAGGAGGAGCAGCCCGACCACCGCGAGCACCACGCCCGCCCAGGCCGCCGCCTGGACCCGGCGCCGGAGGAGGAAGCGGGCCAGGAAGGGCACGATGAGGACCGACAGCCCCGTGAGGAAGCCGGAGCGCGCCGGCGTGGTGGAGCGGAGCCCCAGCGTCTGCAGCGCGAAGCCGGCGAACATGGTGAACCCGAGGAGCACGCCCTGGCGGACGAGCCCGGGCGTGGGGGGATCGCGCCGGACGGCCGCGACGAGCGCGACCGCCCCGGAGGCCACCGCGAAGCGCAGCAGCAGGAACACGCCGACCGATGCCTGCGCGAGCGCGTTCTTGACGAGGAGGAAGGTCGTCCCCCACAGCGCGGTGAGGACGAGCAATGCGAGGTCGGCCACGGCGCTTCATACCGCGCGGACCGGGCGCCTGTCGCCGGCGCGTTCAGCGGGCAGCTCGGAGTCACAGCGGAGCTCACTTGGCCTGAGCGCGTCGCGAGGCACACGATGCCGTCGGCGAACCGGGCACACGACGACGGAGCAGCGCAGGCGTGCCTGGAAGGCACGTCGAGCAGCGCACGGAGGAGTCTGCCCGGCGCAGCCAGGCAGCGTGCGCCGCAGCAGCGATCAGGCCAAGTGGGTTCCGCCATCAGGCCGCGAGCCGGAACCGGTACACGCCGCCGTCCTCCTCGCGGCTCACCGCGCCGTGCTCCTCCAGCACCTCGAGGTTCGCGATCGACTCCGAGACCACGAGGAAGAGGTCGCCCGGACCCGCCCACGGGAAGAGCGCCTGCGTCACCTCGTACCCGGTGAGCGGCCCCTTCTCGAGCGCGGCCAGGATCTTCCGCTGCCGCTTCTCGTAGAAGGCGAGCAGCCCGTCGATGACGCGCCGGTGCTCGCGGAAGGGCGGGCCATGCCCCGGGAGCACCAGCTCCACCTCGAGTGCGTGCAGCCGCCGGATCGACGCGAGGTAGGCGACGAGGGGCTTGAACCGGCCCTCCTCGCCGTGCGGCCCGAGCTCGATGAGGGGGTTCGGCGAGACCTTCTCGAGGAGGTGGTCGGCCGCGAAGAAGAGGCCGCGGCGCCGATCGTAGAGGCAGCACAGGCCTGGCGTGTGGCCGGGCATGTGCAGCACCTCCAGCGTCACGTACTTCCCGTGGACGATCTCCCCCGGCTCGAGCGGCAGCACGGCCTCGACGCGGCGGGCCAGCTGGAAGCCGCTCCCCAGCTCCTTGCCGACGGCCGCCAAGGCGTCGGCGGGAACGCCCAGCTTCGCGAGGTAGGCGCCGTAGAGGGGCATGAGCTCCTTCCAGCGCGGGCCCGCGGCCGCCACCTTGCCGAGGTCGGCCGGGTGCGCGTGGACGGGGATGGGCCCCCCGGCGCGCTCGATGAGCGTCTGCGCGGCGCCGTAGTGATCGACGTGGCCGTGCGAGAGGACGATCCGCGTGACCTCGTCGAAGCGGTGCCCCAGCTTCGCGAATCCCTGCTCGACCGCGGCGAGCCCTTCCGGTGAGCCGAGCCCTGCGTCGAACATGAGCAGCCCGCCGCCGTCCTCCTCGACGAGGTAGACGTTGACCGGCCCGCCCGCTTGCGGGAACGGGACCGGCACGGCGATCCGGTGGACGCCGAGCGAGGCGAGCGGGGCGTCGGTCACGCTACTTCGCCGCCTTCACCTTGGCCCGCAGCTCCGGCAGCGCCTTGAAGAGATCCGCCACGAGCCCGTAGTCGGCGAGCTGGAAGATGGGCGCCTCGGGGTCCTTGTTGACGGCCACGATCACCTTGGAGCCCTTCATGCCCGCGAGGTGCTGGATGGCGCCGGAGATGCCCGCCGCGACGTACAGCTCGGGCGCGACCACCTTCCCCGTCTGCCCCACCTGCCAGTCGTTCGGGACCCAGCCCGCGTCGACGGCGGCCCGGCTCGCGCCGACCGCCGCGCCCAGCTCGTCCGCCAGCGCCTCGACCTCCTTGAAGTCGCCCTTCGTGCCGCGGCCGCCCGAGACCACCACGCGCGCCTCGGTCAGCTCGGGGCGCGCGCTCTTCACCTCCCTGAACTCGACGAAGCGCGTCTTCCCGGTCTCGGTGCCGGCGCCGATCGCGGTGACGCTCCCGGCCGCGGCCGCCTTCGGCGCGGAGGGGAACTCGGTGGCGCGGACGGTGAAGGCCTTCACGGGCGTCGCCAGCTCCACCTCGGCCATCACGTTGCCCGCCCACATCGGACGGCGGAAGGTGACCCGCGGGCCGTCGCCGCCGAAGCCGAGGACCTCGGTCGCCATCGCGGCGCCGAGCCGCGCCGCCGCGCGCGGCAGGACGTCCTTGCCGAAGGCGGTCGCCGCCGCGCCGATCCAGCTCGCCTGCACCTGCCTCGCCGCGTCCGCGATGACCGGCGCGCACGCGTCGGCGAGGCCGTGCTCGAGCGCCGGGCCGTCGGCGACGAGCACGTCGCAGTAGGCGGCGAGCTCGGCCGCGGCGCCGGCGACGCCCCGGCCCAGGACGAGCGCGGTGACCTTGCCGCCGGTCCGGCGCGCCACCTCCTGGCCCGCGCTCAGCGCGGCGTAGGTCGCCTTCTTGAGGGTGCCGCCGCGCTGCTCCGCCACGATGAGGACGTTGGCCATGTCGTGATCTCCTTCTTCCGCCGAGCGTGCTTGCGGCCCTGGCTAGAGGACCTTCGCCTCGTCGTGCAGCTTCGCCCACAGCTCGTTCACGTCCGCGACCTTCACGCCGCCCTTGCGCTTCGGGGGCTCGCTGAGCTTCCGGACCACGACCTTCGGCGCGAGGTCGACCCCCAGCTCGGCGGACGGGATCTCCTTCACCTCCTTCTTCTTCGCCTTCATGATGCCGGGGAGCGAGGCGAACCGCGGCTTGTTGAGGCGCAGGTCGGTCGTCACCACCGCGGGCAACGTGAGCTCGAGCGTCTCGACCCCGCCGTCCACCTCGCGGATGACCGTGAGCTGGCGGCCGTCGGCCGAGACGACGACGCCGGGCTGCTTCTTCTGCTCCGCCTCGCTCTCCAGGCTCTCGTGCTTGGAGGCGAAGGTGGCCTGCGGCCAGCCCAGCTTCTCGGCCAGGTACTGGCCGGTCTGGTTCTGGTCGTCGTCGATCGACTGCTTGCCCAGGATGACGACGTCGGGCTTCTCGCGCTCGACGAGCTTGGCGAGGAGGTCGGAGACGATCACCGGGTCGAGCGGACCGTCGTGGCGGACCAGCAGCCCGCGCTCGGCCCCCATCGCCAGCGCGGCCCGGATCTCGGTCATCGACCTGTCGCCGCCGATCGAGGCCACCACCACCTCGCCGCCGTACTTCTCCTTGAGCCGCAGCGCCTCCTCGACCGCGATCTCGTCGAAGGGGTTCACCTTGTAGTTCACCCC
>DATLJU010000221.1:0-3482 GCA_035538735.1 Anaeromyxobacteraceae bacterium
ATGATCGAAGCGCGGCGCGGGTGCCCGGCGAGGCGCGACGACCGAGCATAGCCGTAGGCTATGTGAGGGAGGAGCAACGAAGCGATGCGCCGCGGATCGCTCGCCGCGGCGACGGGACGGGCGTTTTGGACAACCCTCTCACCGGGTATGCACGGTGACGGTCGCCGACAGCCCCGCCCGCAGCGTCATCCCGGGCGGCGGGTCGACCCAGGCGATGCGGACGGGTACGCGCTCCACCACCTTCACGAAGTTACCCGAGGCGTTGTCGGGGGGCAGGAGCGAGAACCGCGCCCCGGTGCCGCCGGAGAGGCTCTCGAGGCGGCCGTGCAACGTCTGGCCGTAGGCGTCGACGTCGACGTCGACCCGCTGCCCCGGCTTCATGGCGCCAATCTGCGTCTCCTTGAAGTTCGCGACGACGTAGGTCGCGTTCGGCACGAGCTGGCCGACCGGCTGCGCGACCGCCAGGAGCTGGCCTTCACGGACGGTGAGGTGCGAGATCTCGCCGTCGGCCGGCGCCGCGACCTTCGTGTAGGAGAGCTGGAGCCGTGCCAGGTCGAGCGCGGCCTGCGCGCTCTTCACGCGGGCGTGCGCGAGGTCGGCGCTGGCGTGGGCGGCCGCGATCTGGGCCGCCACGGGCGTGCTCTGGCCGAGCCGGCCCTGCGCCTCCCCCACCCGTCCCTGGGCCGTGCGCTTCGCCTCCTCGGCCGCCGCCGCGTTGGCGCGGGCCGAGGCGACACCCGCCTCCGCGGTGTCGGCCGCAGCCTGCACCGCGTCGAGCTGCGCCTGCGGCATGGCGTCGCCGGCGCGCAGCTGCTTGGCCCGAGCCAGGTCCGCGCGCGCCTTCACCGCCTCCGCCTCGGCGCGCCGCACGGACGCCTGCGCCGCCGCGATCTGGGCGTCCGCCTGCAGGAGGGCGGCGGCGCTGGAGCTGACCGCGGCGCGCGCGCCGGCGAACCCGCCGCGGGCGCTCGCCTCGACGACCTGGACCTGCGCGTCCGCCACGGCGGCTTGAGCCTGGGCGGTGGCGAGCTCCGCCTCCGCCTGCTGCGCCCGCGCCGTGTAGTCG
Source organism: Anaeromyxobacteraceae bacterium (assembly GCA_035538735.1). Classification (GTDB taxonomy): domain Bacteria; phylum Myxococcota; class Myxococcia; order Myxococcales; family Anaeromyxobacteraceae; genus Anaeromyxobacter_A. The sequence goes on from DATLJU010000221.1 coordinate 1,067, forward strand.
GCCGGATCGATCTCGAACAGCAGATCGCCCTTCTTCACCTGCTGGTCGTCGTGGACCGTGACGCGGACGACGGCGCCCGCGACCCGCGGCGCGACCGGCACCACGTCGGCCTCGACCTGGGCGTCGTCGGTGGTCTCCTCGCCGCGCGTGAGGAAGAGGCGCGCGCCGACGGCGAGCGCCAGCGCGGCGGCCGCGGCCGCGCCGACCCGCACGAGGAGCCGCTTGCGCCCGGCGGGGCGAGCCTCCTCGGGCTCGGGTGCCGGCGCTGGCAGCGCCTGCGGTGAGGGCAGCGCGTGGGCGCTCGAGTCGTGGTTGCGGTGGATGGGGCTCATGTTCGTGTCACTCCATGGCCGCGTGCGCCGCTCCCGCGGCGCCGTGCCGGTTCACCTTGAGGAAGAGGAGCAGTGGCAGCACGCACAGGAAGACGATCCCGGCGAGGAAGAACGTCTTCTCGAACGCGAGCACCGCCGCCTGCTGGGTCACCTGCCCGTTCAGCGCCGCCAGCGCGGCCGCCTTCGCGCTCACCGGATCGAGCCCGCCGCGCGAGGCGAGCCCGGCCTGCAGCTGCGCCAGGCGCTGGGCGAAGGCCGGGCTCTCCGCCGTGACGTGCGCGGCGAGCGCGTGGCGGGCGTGGGTCTGGAACCGCGACAGCAGCGTGGCGAAGACAGCCAGCCCCACCGAGCCCCCGATCTGGCGGAACAGGGAGTTGAGGCCGGTCGCGTCGGTGAGCTTCGTACGCTCGACGTTCGAGAGCGCGGTCGTGGTGAGCGGCACGAAGAGGAAGCTGAACCCGACCCCCTGCGCCAGGATCTGCCGCACGATCTCGGCCGAGCTGCTCAGGAGCGTGAGGTGGGCGAGGTTGAACGACCCCCACGAGACCAGCACGATCCCGATGCCGACCAGCAGCCGCGGCGAGACGCGGTTGTAGATGCGGCCGACGATCGGCGTCGCCAGCATCATGACGCCCACGCGCGGCATGAGCACCAGGCCGGACTGCGTGGCGGTGAAGCCGAGCAGCTCCTGCATGAACACCGGCAGGAGGAACATGCTCGCCATGAGCATGGCGTACATGACCGCGCCGATGAGCGTGCCCGAGCTGAAGACGGGATCCTTGAACAGCCGGATGTTCACGGCCGGGGCGCGCGCGGTCAGCTCGCGGTAGACGAAGCCGACGAGGCCGAGCGCCGCCATCACGGCGCAGGCGAGGATGGTCCGCGACTCGAACCAGTCGTCGCGCTGCCCTTCCTCCAGCACGTACTGGAGGCACGCCAGGCCGACCGAGAGGAGCGCGATGCCCTGCCAGTCGAGGTACTTGCGCTGCTCGGCGGCGGCGGCGCGGTTGGCGATCCGGATGTCCTCCGGCTCCTCCACGAAGCGCCAGACCATGAACAGGCCCAGGACCCCGACCGGCAGGTTGATGAAGAAGATCCACGACCAGTGATAGTTGTCGACGATCCACCCGCCCAGGGTGGGGCCGATGGCCGGGCCGACCATGACCGCCATCGCGAAGAGCGCCATCGCCATCCCCTGCTCCTTGGGCGGGAAGGTCTGGCGCAGGATGGCCTGCTCGGTGGGCTGCAGCGCGCCGGCGCCGAAGCCCTGCAGCGCGCGGTAGAGGACGAGCGAGCCGAGGCTGCCGGCGGTGCCGCACAGCGCCGAGCCGGCGATGAAGATGACGAGGCTCGCCATGTAGACGCGCTTCTGACCGAAGAAGCGTCCCAGGAACGCGGTGAGCGGCATCACCACCACCGTGGCGATCACGAACCCGGTCGAGATCCAGGTGATCTCCTGGACGGTCGCGCCGACCGCGCCGCGGATCTGCGGCAGCGCCACGTTGACGATCGAGGTGTCGATCGCGCCCATGAGCGTCCCGAAGCTCACCGCGACCGTGACGAGCCACTTGTTCGTCCGAGGGCGTGCGGGCGCGGCCGGGAGCGGGAGGGTGGCAGCGACGCCGGTCACGGCCTCCTCCCGGCGCCCGAGAGGAAGACCTCGACCAGCCGATCGAGCGCTTCGCTCGGGACGGACGTGCCGCGGAGGAGCTCGCGAACCATGACCGCGCGGGCCATGCCGACGAGCAGCACCGGGTAGAGGTCGGCCCCCTCCCCGCGGAGCGTCCCATCGGCCACCCCAAGGCGGACGAGCCGCTCCACGCGGGCGACGAGCTCCTCCGTGAGCGTGAGGTCGCGCTGGGCCCGCTCGCCCGCCTGCGACACCGTCAGCTCGGCGTAGGCGAGCCGGGTGAAGAACCCGCGGTGCTCCGCCCAGTGCGCCTCGAGCGCGCCGAGGAACGCCCGCAGGGCCGAGGGAAACGGCGCCCCGCGCAAGGCCTCCAGCACGGCGTCGACCCGCGAGAGGAGCGCGTCGCGCCGGGAGCGCCGGAGCGCCTCCCACAGCGCTTCGCGATCGGCGAAGT
>DATLJU010000222.1:0-6440 GCA_035538735.1 Anaeromyxobacteraceae bacterium
TTCGGGGGAGGCGGCGCCCCGCCTCCCCCGGTAGGGCCCGCGGGGAGGGCCCGTGCCTTGCCGCTTCCTGCAAGGCACGGAGCCTTCCCCGCGAAGTGCCGCGGAGCACACGTTTGGTGCACGGGCTCGTCATCTTTGCGGAGCGGCACTAGGCGCCAGCCTACTACGCGGGGCTCGCGGTGCCTGGGACGGCGGCGCCACTTCCGCCGCGCCGCCGCCTCGCGAGGCGGTCCGCCGCCGCGGCGAGGCCCCACGTCACGGCGCTCATGGCTGCGATGCCGAGCAGCACGCTGTTCATCGAGAGCGCGCCGTGGAAAGGGTGGCTGGCGAACCCGTAGGTGAGCTCGACGGACGCCACGTACCCCAGGAGCGAGTGGCGCCCCAGGGTGGAGAGCCACCCGAGCCCGCGCTCCCGAGCCGGCGCGAGCTGCAGCAACGCCGTGAGCGCCAGTACGCCCGCGAGTCGCAGCGCGAACCACGCCGGCGCCGTGTGCCAGAAGTCCTGGTAGGCGTAGAAGGGAGGCAGCTCGTGGGCCACCCACCCCGCCACGGCCAGCGCGGCGCCGGCGGCGAGCAGCAGGCCGGGCCGGTCGCGCTCCACGACGAGCGACCCGACCGCGGCGCCGGCGAAGAAGAACCCCACCCAGTTGAGCAGCGAGAAGTTGGCGCGGGGATAGGTCGCGTACAGGTAGTCGAGCAGCCGGCTCGGCGGGTGCACCCAGGCCGCCGCGGGCGGCGTGCAGAGGACGACGGCCGCGGCGGCGAGCAGAGCCAGGCCAAGGCGGAGGCGGCGCGGGCGGCCGATGAGGAGGACCGCGCCGAGGGCGAGCGCGACCGCGAGCACGTTGAGGATGTCGACCCTGAGGAGGTCACGCCAGCCACCGGGGACGCGCCAGGCGCCGCCGAGGACGTACTCGGCCAGCCTGAACGCGTAGGCGACCCCGAGCAGCCACGCCGCGCGAAGGAGCGCTCGCCGCCGGCGCCCGCCGGGAGCTGCCCCACGGGCCGCGAGCGCCGCGTCTCCGAGCACCTGCGACAGCCCGGCCATGAACAGGAAGGCAGGCGCGGCGAAGCCGCCCAGCATGAGGAGGACGTCGCGCAGGGGGCCTTCGCCGGTTCGTGGCGCGAGCCAGGCGTCGACGGTGTGCACCTCGACCATGAGGAGCACGGCGAGGCCGCGCTGCCGATCCAGCCAGTGCTTGCGGGGGGGCGCCATCCCGGACCGCCGGGGCGCCTACTTGTCGCGGTAGGTGATGCGGCCGCGCGTGAGATCGTACGGGGAGAGCTCGAGCTTGACGCGGTCGCCGGGGATGATGCGGATGTGGAACTTCTTCATCTTCCCCGATGCGTAGGCGAGAACCGTCGGGCCCTGGTCGACCTTGACGCGGTACATGCCGCCGGCGAGCGCCTCCTCGACCGTGCCCTGCACCTCGATTCCCGCTTCCTTCTCGCTCATCGCTCTCCTTCGCGCGCCTTTACCGCGCGCGGAATATCCCCGAGTGTCCCGCGACCGTCAAGCGTCAAGCTTTGGGTGAGCGCAACGGGGCCGCTCAACCGGCGACGAGCCACCGCCCCGCGGCGGCGCCGAGCGCTCCGGCCGCGAGGCACCCCACCCCGGTGGCGAGGACATAACCACCCCCGAGTGCCCACGCACCGCGCTGAAAGTACGAAAGCGCCTCGTAGTTGAAGGAGGAATAGGTCGTGAAGCCGCCCATGACCCCCGCGGCGAGGATGACCCTCACGTCGGGCGCGATCGCCCCGCGCAGCGCCAGCTCCATGACGACGCCGAGCAGGCAGGACCCGACGATGTTGACGGCGAGCGTGCCGCTCGGGAAAGCGGGGCCGAGCCAGCGCAGGAGACCGGTCGAGACGAGGAAGCGCGCGCCGGTCCCGGCGGCACCAGCGAGGCAGATGACGAGGAACCGTACGGTGGACGACACGGGCCGGCAGCATAGCCGGTCTGCGCTCGCTTCGGCTCGCCATCGAACGGCCCTCAACCGAGCGCGGCGAGGAGCGCGCGCGCCCGCGCCGCGACGCGCTCACCGCACTTGGCGCCGGCGATCGCAGCGAGCTCGGCTCGCGCCCGCTCCCGGTCCGCGGGATCGCAGAGGAGGACCTCGGCGCGCACGAGCCGGACCTGCGCGTCCTCGGGCGCGAGCCGGTAGGCCGTCTCGGCGCAGACGCGCGCGGCGAGGAGCCGGCCGCGCCGCCGCGCCACGAGCGCCAGCATGGCCCAGGGGGCCGGGTCGTACGGGTTCGTGACGGCGAGGCCTTCCAGGATCTGGCGAGCGGTCTGGAGGTGCCCCACCTCCAGCTCCTCTCCCGCCACCCGAGCCGCGGCGCGCCCCAGCTCCTCCGTCATCCCCTGGGCCTCGGCCAGCGTCGTCCCGCTCGCCACCTCGTCGATCGTGATCACGGCGCCCTCCGGTCAGCGTCAGCGGATGTTGTTCACGGCGACCATCTGGCTCTCGTGCAACGACTTGAGGACGTTCGAGAGCGCGGCGAACATCGTCTCCTGCTTCTCCACCAGCCGTTGCAGCTTCATCATCTCGAGCTTCTCGTCGAACTCCTCATCGCCCGCGGCGCTCGTCGCGCTGCTGGCCGACTTCGAGGCGGTCGAGGATGTCGAGGACGAGGCGCTCGACTTGGACGCGCTCGTCCTCGCCGCGCCGCCCCCCAGCTCGTCGACGCCGACCGCGGAGGCGAGCCCGCTCACCGCGCTCCTGGCGAGCGGACCGCCGATCTCCAGCGCCACCGGCGCCAGGAACGGCAGCCCGACCGCTGTGCATCCCGCGGCGAGGAGCGGGCCGCCGAGGTCCTTCGCCAGCGACTCCGCTCCGCTCACCACCGTCTTCGCGATCCCGCCGAGCGCGTCGCCGAGCGCCCCGAACAGCCCTCCCCCGCCGCCGGAGCTCTTCTGCTGCGTCGAGCCGGTGGAGCCGGTCGAGCCTCCCGCGGTGGAGGTGCTCTTCGCGGCGGCCGTCTTCTTCCCCTCGTACGACTTCATCGCGTCGGTGAGCTCGCGATCGCTCTTCTGCTGCATGAGCGCCATGAACTGGAAGAGCTTGTCCTCGATGCTCAGGCGCGGATCGTCGAGGAAGGCGAGCTCGGCCGACGCCGTCTTCGGGGTCGTCTTCGTCGACTTCGCCGAGGAAGACGACTTGGTCGTACTCGCCTTGCTCGTGGTCTTTGCCTTGGTGGTCGTCGTCTTTCTGGCCGCCGCCTGGGTCGTGCTCGCCGTCGAGGCGGCCAACTTCTCGCCTCCTGCCGCGTATCCCCGCTCCGCGGGGGCGAAGTCGAGGGCGGCCGGCGTGTACCCGGTGCTGGCAGGCATGGCCAGATAGGCCGGTGCGCCCGCCACCCGCGACTGCGCCACCCCGACGCCGGAGATCGCGGCCCCGTCGAGGCGCGCCAGGCCGAGCGCGCCCGCGTCGCGGAGCTGCGCCGACGCGACCTCCTGCTCGACGAGGCTCCTCCCCGGGGCGGCGCTGCCGCCGCTCACGTCCACGATCGCCATGTGTCCTGCCTCGCTCGAAGGAGTTCTCCTGCGACCTTCGCGCACAGCGCATTCCGTGCCAGCGCGGGCGGCCGTGGTTTCGGGCCTTTGCGGGCGTGCCCGTGGACGTGCCGCGACCCCCCGGCCGCGGGCCGGACGGTTGGACGGAGCGGCCGCTCGGCGTAGATTCGGGCGGTGCGCTATCTCGGCCTCGACCTCGGCCGCGCCCGCATCGGCCTTGCGCTCGCGGACGACGTGCTGCGGACCGCGCGACCGCTCGAGACGGTGGAGCGGCGCGGGGACGCCGCCGATCTGGAGCGGTTGCGCCACATCGTGGCCGAGTGGGAGGTGTCGCGCGCGGTGGTGGGCCTCCCGCTCAACATGGACGGGACGGAGGGCGGATCCGCCCGCCTGGCGCGCGCCTTCGCGCGGAAGATGGCGGAGGAGCTGGCGCTGCCGGTGGAGCTCTTCGACGAGCGGCTTTCCACCTTCGAGGCGGAGGTCAGGCTGCGCGAGCGAGGCGTGGACGCGCGCGCGCAGCGCGCCGTCATCGACGCCGAGGCGGCGGCCGTCATCCTGCAGGGCTGGCTCGAGGAGCAGAAGCGATGAAGGCACTCCGAATCGCCGGCGCCCTCCTCGCGATCGCGCTCGCCCTCGCGGCCGCCGTCGCGGTGACGCAGGCCCGGGCGCTGCTCCGCTTCCGCGACACGCCGTACGGGTCCGAGGAGGAGAAGGTCGTCGAGGTCCCCTCCGGCGCGGGGCCGCACCAGGTCGTCCGCCTGCTCGCGCGCGGAGGCGCGCTGTCGGACGAGCGCCTCGCCTGGCGCTGGCTGCGCTGGTGGAAGCGCGATCCCCGACCCCTCCGGGCAGGTGAATACGCGTTCTCGGGAGCGCTGCGGCCGGACGAGGTCCTGGAGAAGGTGTACCGCGGCGAGGTGAAGACCTATCAGTTCACGATCCCCGAGGGCCTGCGCATGGACGAGATCGCGCAGGTGATCGAGGGCGCGGGACTCGGCCGGGCCGCCGAGCTCCTCCCGCTCATGCACGACCCGTCGTTCGCGCGAGAGCTCGGCGTCCCGTCCCACGACCTGGAGGGCTACCTCTTCCCCGACACGTACACGTTCCCGCGAGGCCCCAAGCCGCGGGCGGTGCTGTCCGCCATGGTCCAGCGCTTCCGCGCGGCGTGGCGCGAGGCGGACGCCGCTCGTTTGCCGGGGGTAACGCTCGACGAGGCCCACGCGGTCACGCTCGCCTCCATCATCGAGAAGGAGACGGGACAGCCGGAGGAGCGGCCGCGCATCTCGTGCGTCTTCCACAACCGGCTCAGGCGCGGCATGCGACTGCAGACCGATCCGACGGTGATGTACGCCACCATGCTCCGCAACGGCGGGCGGTGGTCCCAGAACATCACGAGCGCCGACCTGGCGGCGGTGCACCCGTACAACACGTACACGGTCCAGGGGCTCCCGCCGGGCCCGATCGCCAGCCCAGGGGCGGCAGCCTTGCGCGCCGCCGTCCACCCGGCCGTGTGCAACGACCTCTTCTTCGTGTCCCGCAACGACGGCACCCACGAGTTCTGCCCCGATCTCCGCTGTCACGAGGCGGCCGTCCAGCGCTGGCAAATCGAGTACTTCCGGTCGCGCCGCGGCCACTGACGCCGGCGCTCCTCGCCGCCTCCTACACCGTTCCCGTGAGCCCGGAAGGGTGGGCGGGTCCGCCCGCCTGCACACGGACCGGTCGCACACTATTGTCGTCTCGTCCGGGAGGAGCACGCATGCTCGAGCCTCGCGAGTTGACCACCAGCTGGCTGTCCCGCATCGCGGAGATGCAGGATCGGCGGAGCTACTCCGAGCAGCACTGGGAGGGTTCGTTCGAGGACTACCTCGAGATCGTGCGAAAGAACCCGAAGGTCACCCGGACCGCATACCAGCGCGTCTACGACATGATCCTGTCGCACGGGAAGACCGAGTACCTCGACAACAAGAAGAAGCTCATCCGCTACAACTTCTTCACCGACCCGGAGTTCGGCGGGAAGGACGCCATCTTCGGCCTCGACATCGCGCTCATGAAGCTCGTGAACGTCTTCAAGAGCGCCGCCCAGGGGTACGGCACCGAGAAGCGCGTCCTCCTCCTCCACGGTCCGGTCGGGTCGTCGAAGTCGACGATCGCCCGCCTGCTCAAGAAAGGGCTCGAGGCTTACTCCAAGACCGCGGACGGGGCGCTCTACACGTTCAGCTGGGACGTCGAGCGCACCAACCTCGACGGCGTGAAGCGGCGGGAGGTCATGCCCTGCCCGATGCACGAGGAGCCGCTGCACCTCGTCCCGCAGGAGTGGCGCGAGAAGGTGTACGCCGAGCTCGCGCCGCAGGACAGCGGCTATCGCATCACGGACACGGGCGACCTGTGCCCGGCGTGCCGCTTCCTCTACCGGGAGCTCATGACCGAGTACAAGGGGGACTGGCAGCGGGTGATGAGCCACGTGCGGGTGCGCCGGCTCGGGCTCTCCGAGAAGGACCGGATCGGCGTCGGCACGTTCCAGCCCAAGGACGAGAAGAACCAGGACTCGACCGAGCTCACAGGCGACATCAATTACAGGAAGATCGCGGAGTACGGATCTGACTCCGACCCGCGCGCCTTCAACTTCGACGGCGAGTTCAACATCGCGAACCGCGGCATCATCGAGTTCGTCGAGATCCTGAAGCTCGACGTGGCGTTCCTGTACGACCTCCTCGGCGCGACGCAGGAGCACAAGATCAAGCCGAAGAAGTTCCCGCAGACCGACATCGACGAGGTCATCGTCGGCCACACCAACGAGCCCGAGTACCGCAAGCTCCAGAACAACGAGTTCATGGAGGCGCTGCGCGACCGCACCGTCAAGATCGACATCCCGTACATCACGCGGCTCGCCGAGGAGGTGAAGATCTACGAGCGCGACTACAACGCG
>DATLJU010000223.1:0-15963 GCA_035538735.1 Anaeromyxobacteraceae bacterium
CTTCCTCGAGGACGGCTCGCCCTACCCCGGCGGCGTGTACTACGCCCGCGACGCGTTCGAGGGGCTCGACATCGTGGAGCAGCTCGTCGACCCGAAGCGGCGCGAGAAGCTGCAGGCCGAGACGGTGCAGAAGGCGATGAAGCAGCGCGACCTGCCGGAGGCGCCGGTCGCCGCGGCGCCCGCCGGCGTGCGCAGCCCGGTGAAGCCGGTCGAGAAGCCGCCCGCGCCACCGTTCTGGGGGACGCGCGTCGTCCCGGCGGGCGAGGTGAAGCTGCAGGAGATCTGGCCGCACCTCGACCTCATCGAGCTCTTCAAGCTGCAGTGGGGCGTCCGCTCCAAGGACAAGGCCGAGTACGAGCGGCTCGTGAAGGAGGAGTTCGGGCCGAAGCTCGAGGCGCTCAAGAGCGAGATTCTCACCCACGGCTGGCTCGTGCCGCGGGTGGTCTACGGCTACTTCCCGTGCCACGCGGAGGGAAACGACCTCGTCGTCCTCGACCCGGTCCACCGGAAGGAGCCGCTGGCGCGGCTCTCGTTCCCGCGGCAGCCCGACGAGCGCCACCTGTGCCTCGCCGACTACTTCCGCGAGGAGCCCGGGTCCGACGTGGTGGCGTTCCAGGTGGTGACGGTCGGCCCCGAGGCGACCCGCCTCGCCGATCGCTGGCAGCAGGAGGGCGAGTACAGCCGCGCGCTGTACCTGCACGGCCTCGCGGTCGAGACCGCCGAGGCGCTCGCCGATCGCTGGCACGCCGTGGTCCGGAGCGAGCTCGGCCTCCCGAAGGACCAGGGCAAGCGGTACTCGCCCGGCTACCCCGCCTGGCCGGAGCTGGTGGACCAGCGGCAGATCTGGAAGCTCCTCGACCCCGAGCGGACCATCGGCGTCTCGCTCACGAGCGCCGACCAGATGGTGCCCGAGCAATCCACCTCGGCCGTCGTCCTGCACCACCCGGAGGCGGTCTACTACACGGTGCGCGGCGCCCCTGCTGCCGTCGCTGGATAGCGCCGCTCCTCGCGATCAGACCCACGCGCTCGCGCTCCCGTCCCGTAAGCCCGCGCCCGAATACCGGGCTCGCGCGCGTGGCGTGGTGTCCTTCGAATTTTGCAAGCTCGAGGATTGCGGGACCGCAGTACACGGGCTCGGGACTGTCCTCCCCCCTACGTCCCCTGGAAAGAAACTTGAGAGGGCCCGCGGGACTGCGTCCCTGATCGTCGCGAAATGGGGCGCGATCCGGCGGATTCGCCTCCGGCACCCTCCTTGCTACCGCGCGGGGCCGTGCACTCCTCCCACGCGCGAGCGCTCGCTCTCCTGGTCGCCCTCTGCGCTGCCCCTCTGGCGCTCGCCGCGGCGCCCGCGGTCCCCGAGCCGCCGGTCCTCCCGGCGCGCCTCACCCTCGCCGACGCGCTGCGGACGTTCCGCGAGCGCGGGCTCGATCTCCTCATCGCGGACGCGGCGGTGGCCTCGGCGGAGGGCGACCTGCGGGTGGCGGGCGCGGTGGCGAACCCGTCGCTGTCCGCTTCGTACGGGCGGTCTCATACACGCGGGGATTGCGTCGACGCCCAAGGCAACCCGACCTCGTGCGGCTGGCTCCCCGATCCGCTGTACGGCCTCGGCCTCTCCGACTCGGCGGCGCTCTTCGACACGCTCACCGGCAAGCGCGGGCTGCGCGTCTCGGCCGCGCGCGCCGCGCTGCAGGCGGCGAAGGCATCGCGCGCCGACGCGGAGCGGACGATCGGCGTCCAGGTCAAGCAGCAGGTGGTCCAGGTCGTCCTGGCGCAGGAGTCGCTCCGGTTCGCGCGCGAGGTGGCGACCTCGCAGGCGAGGGCGCTCGAGCTCACCCGGACGCGCGAGGCGGCGGGCGCCATCAGCGAGGCGGACGTGGCTCGGGTCGAGGTGACGAAGCTCGAGGCGGATCAGGCGGTCGACACCGCCGCCCAGGCGCTCCGCGACGCGCGCGCCCAGCTCGCCTTCCTGCTCGGCGTGCGCGGCGAGACGCCGGAGTTCGAGGTGGATGCCCCCGAGCTGGAGCGCTCACACGAGCCGCCCGCGCTCGCGGGGGCGACCGTGGCGAGCCTGCTCGCCCGGGCCACCGACCGGCGGCCCGACCTGCGCGCCGCGCGGGCGCAGCGGGAGCGCGCCGAGGCCTCGCTGGCGCTGGCTCACCGGCAGCGGTTCCCCGACGTGACGCTGTCGGTGAACTACACCCAGCAAGGCACGACCAACCAGGCGATCACGCCGCCCACCTTCACCTTCGGCCTCTCGCTGCCGCTGCCGATCTTCTACCAGCAGCAGGGCGAGATCGCCCGCGCCGAGGCGGACGTCGCGAACCAGTCGCTCCAGGCGAGCAAGCTCGAGGCCCAGGTCGCCTCGGACGTCGCCACGGGGCTCTCCGACTACGCCGGCTCCGGCGCGCTCGTGCGGCGGATGGAGGGTGGTCTGCTCGCCCGCGCCGAGCGGGCGCGCGACCTGGTGCAGGTGCAGTACCGGAAGGGCGCCGCCTCGCTGCTCGACTACCTCGACGCGCAGCGCACCTTCGTCGCCACCCGCGTCGAGTACCGCCAGGACCTGTCGGCCTACTGGAACGCCGTCTTCAAGCTGGAGGCGGCGGTGGGGGAGGAGCTCCGTTGAGAGCCTGTGAAGAAATGCCCTCCCGTCGCCGAGTCGAGCGATCCGCGTCGCATCGCTTCGTTGCTCCTCCCTCACATAGCCTCCGGCTATGCTCGGTCGTCGCGCCTCGCGCTGCTCGCGTCTCGTTCGCCCGGCTCGGTCCGGGTATTCCTTCACAGGCCCTGAGATCTGGCTTCCCGTTTCTCGCGGCGCTCGTCGGGGCCGCCCTCGCCTGCCGCGGCGGCTCGCCGGCGGCGGGCACCGGCGGTCAAGGCGACGAGCTGCTCGTCGAGCAGGTCCGGATCGAGCGGAGCGAGGTCCAGGTGATCACGCTCGCGGAGCAGGAGCTGCGCGAGCGGGTGGCGGCGGCCGGGCGCGTCGCGTTCGACGATCAGCGCGTGCAGCACGTCCTCTCGCCCGTCGCCGGGCGCGTCACGCGCGTGCTGGCGCAGCCGGGCCAGCGCGTCGCGAGGGGGACGCCCCTCGTCGCGCTCGCGTCGCCCGAGGTCGGCCTCGCCTTCTCCGACCTCCTCAAGGCCCAGGCCGATCTGACGCAGGCCGAGGCAGAGCTGACGCGGCAGCGCCGGCTCGTGGCCGCGCAGGCCGGACCCGCCCGCGACCTGGAGGCCGCCGAGGACGCCCACCGCAAGGCCCAGGCGGAGCTCTCGCGGGCGCGCCAGAAGGCGGCGCTCCTGCGCGCGGGAGACGTGGACGCGGTGACCCAGGAGCTGACGCTCAAGTCGGCGCTCGCGGGCGAGGTCATGGCGCGCTCGGTGAGCCCAGGGATGGAGGTGCAGGGCGCTTACTCCGGCGGGACCCCGGTCGAGCTGTTCACGGTCGGCGACATCTCGCGGGTGTGGGTCCTGGCCGATCTGGCGGAGAGCGATCTCGCGCGCGTCCACGCCGGCGCCGCGGCCACGGCGCACGTCGCCGCGTGGCCGGGCCGCGCCTTCTCGGGGACGGTCCAGTGGGTGTCCGACACCCTCGACCCGGCGCTCCGTACCGGGCGCGTGCGCATCGCCCTCGACAACGCGGACCGCGCGCTCAAGCCGGAGATGCTGGCTCAGGTCTCGATCGAGAGCGCGCCCCGGCGCGTGCTCACCGTGCCGCGCGCCGCGCTCGTGGCGATCGAGGGCGAGAGCTTCGCCTTCGTGGCCGAGGGTGAGCCCGCCGGCGGGCGCCAGCGCTTCGTGCGCCGGCGCGTGCGCACCTCGGGCGATCCCGCCGACGAGCTGGCGGTGGTCGACGACGGGCTCAAGGCCGGCGACCGGCTCCTGCTCGAGCGCGCCGGGATCCGGGACGTCGGCGCGGGCGAGGTGCGGGTCTCGGTGCACCAAGCCGAGCGGAGCGGGATCCGGCTCCAGATCGTCGGGGAGGAGCTGGTGGAGGACTCGCTGCTCGCGAGCGCGCGGGTGGCCTTCGACGATCTGCGGGTGGCGCACGTCTTCTCGCCGGTCACGGGCCGGATCGCGCGCGTGCTCGTCCAGCCGGGCCAGCACGTCCAGCGGGGCGCGGCGCTGCTGACGCTCGTCTCGCCCGACGTGGGGAGCGCCTTCGCCGACGCGGTCAAGGCGGAGGCGGACGAGGTGGCCGCCCGCCACGAGCTGGCGCGGCAGCGCGACCTCGTCGAGGCGCACGCCGGCGCGCGCAAGGACCTGGAGGCGGCGGAGGGCGCCTGGCGAAAGGCGCAGGCCGAGCTGGCGAGAGCGCGGCAGAAGACGCAGCTCTTGTCGAGCGGCAGCTTCGACGCGGTCACCCAGGAGTACACGCTGCGCAGCCCCATCGAGGGCGACGTGGTGGCGCGCGCCGCGACCCCGGGCCTGGAGGTGCAGGGCCAGTGGTCGGGGGCCGGGACGCCGGTCGAGCTATTCACCATCGGTGCGCTCGACCCGCTGTGGATCATGGGCGACGTGTACGAGATGGACCTGCCGCACGTGCGCGCGGGCAGCAAGGTCGAGGCGCGGGTGCCCGCCTTCCCGCAGCGGACGTTCGAGGGGCGGGTCGACTGGGTCTCCGACGTGATCGACCCGGCCACCCGCACCGCGAAGATCCGGTGCGCCATCGCCAACCCCGGCCGCGTCCTCCGGCCCGAGATGGCGCCGGTCCTCGACATCGCGCTCCCCTCGGTTCGCCACCTGACGGTCCCCCGCGACGCCGTGCTGCGCCTCGGCGACGAGACGGTCGTCTTCGTGGCGTCCGGAAAGGTCCAGGACAGCCAGCTCACCTTCCGCCGCCGCAAGGTGCTGGTGGGCGAGGAACGCCCCGGCGGCACCGTCCCCGTGCTGGAGGGCCTGGTGCCGGGCGAGCAGGTCGTGGTGTCGGGCGGCATCTTCCTCGTCGGTCTTCTCTGATCGCACATACCCATGGTCAAGCTTCTCGTCGCCTTCGCCCTGAAGAACCGCGCGCTCGTGGTGCTGGGCGCGCTCGTGCTCGCGGTCACCGGCCTCTTCGCCTTCCGGCAGCTCAACGTCGAGGCCTACCCGAACCCCGTCCCGCCACTCGTCGAGGTCATCGCGCAGCCGCCCGGCTGGAGCGCCGAGGAGGTGGAGCGGTACGTCACCATCCCCCTCGAGATCGGGCTCTCCGGGATGCCGGGCCTCGATCACGTCCGGTCGCAGTCGCTGTACGCGCTCACCGACGTGAAGTGCTACTTCAACTGGGGGACGAGCTACGAGGCGGCGCGGCAGGAGGTCATCAACCGCCTCCAGTTCATCCAGCTCCCGCCCGGCGTGCAGGCGCAGCTCTCGCCGTCGAACGCCATCGGCGAGGTGTACCGCTTCAACGTCCGCGGCAAGGGCTACGGGCTGCAGGAGCTCAAGACCGCGGCCGACTGGATCCTGGTCCGCCAGTTCAAGCAGGTGCCCGGGGTGGTCGACGTCGTCACCTTCGGCGGCGAGACGAAGGAGTACCACGTCGAGGTCGACCCCTACCGGCTGCGGGCGCGCGGCATCTCGCTCGCGCAGCTCATGCAATCGATCTCGAACGCCAACACGAACGTGGGCGGGCAGCGCCTGACCCTGGGCGAGCAGGCGTACACGATCCGGGGCGTCGGGCTCATCCGCTCGCCGAAGGACATCGAGGACGTGGTCGTGCTGGCGCAGAAGGGTGTGCCGGTGCGCGTGCGCGACGTGGCGACGGTCGCCATCGGACACGCGCCGCGGCTCGGGATCGTCGGCCGCGACGGCGACGGCGACGTGGTGCAGGGCACGGTGCTCATGCGCTACGGCGCCGAGACCAAGCCGACGCTGCGCGGCATCTACGAGCGCGTCGAGCACATCCGCAAGAACCATCTGCTGCCGCCCGGGATGGACATCGAGCCGTACTACGACCGCGAGAACCTCATCTCGGTCACGACCCACACCGTCCTCGAGAACCTGCTCATCGGCATGGTGCTCGTGACGCTCGTCCTGGTCGCGTTCCTGGGCAGCGCTCGCGCCGCCCTCATCACGGCCCTCAACATCCCCTTCGCGCTCCTCGTCGCCTTCATCGGGATGGTCGCCTCCGGCACCTCCGCGAACCTCATCTCCCTGGGCGCGGTCGACTTCGGCATCGTCGTCGACTCCACCGTGATCATGGTGGAGAACGTCTTCCGGCACCTCGGCGCCCACGGCGTGGGCGGCATCCGGGAGCGGGTCCGCAGCGCGGCCGCCGAGGTCGGCCGGCCGATGGCCTTCTCGACGCTCATCATCGGCGTGGCGTTCCTGCCGCTCTTCACCATGACCGGCGTCTCGGGCGTGATCTTCTCGCCGATGGCGCACACCTACGCGTTCGCGATCGGCGGCGCGATCCTGCTCGCGCTGACGCTGACGCCGGTCCTGCTCTCGCGCTTCGTGCCGGCCCAGACGGAGGAGAAGGAGACCTTGGTGATGCGCGCCTTGCAGCGAGCCTATCGCCCGCTCTTCGACATGGCGCTGCGCTGGCCGCGCTTCGGGCTCGTCATCGCGGCGGCGGTGATCCTGCTCTGCGTGATCATCTATCCGCTGCTCGGCAGCGAGTACATGCCGAAGCTGGAGGAGGGGAACTTCTGGATCCGCGCCAGCCTGCCCATGTCGGTCTCGATGGAGCAGTCCTCGAAGCTGGTGGGCCGGATGCGGGCCATCCTCAAGCGACACCCCGAGGTGGTGACGGTCGTGTCGCAGCTCGGCCGGCCCGACGACGGCACCGACCTGGCCGGCTTCCAGAACATCGAGCTCTTCGCGCCGCTCAAGAAGTACGACGAGTGGCCGCGCGGGCTCACGAAGGAGAAGCTCACCGACCAGCTGGGCAAGGAGCTCGACGAGGAGTTCCCCGGCGTCGTGTTCAACTTCTCGCAGTACCTCTCCGACAACGTCGAGGAGGCGCTGTCCGGCGTGAAGGGCGAGAACAGCGTCAAGGTGAAGGGACCGGACATCGACCACAACGAGGCCGCCGCCAGCACCATCGTCGACGTCATGGGGGGCGTGCGCGGCGTGAAGGACCTCGGCATGTTCGCGACGCTGGGCCAGCCGTCGATCAAGATCGTCCCCGACCGCGAGCAGTGCGCCCGCTACGGCCTCAACACGGGCGACGTGGAGGGGGTGGTGGCGGCCGCCATCGGGGGCCAGGCGGTGACGCAGGTGTTCGAGGGCGAGAAGAACTTCGCGCTCACGGTGCGCTGGCAGCAGCCCTACCGTTCCTCGATCGCCGCCATCCGCGCCATCACGGTCGCCACGCCCGACGGCAGCCAGGTGCCGCTCGGACAGGTGGCGAAGATCACCCAGGAGAGCGGCCCGTCGGTCATCTACCGCGAGGACGGCAGCCGCTACTCACCGGTGAAGTTCTCCGTGCGCGGCCGCGACCTGGGCTCGACGATCGACGAGGCGCAGCGTCGCATCGCCGAGAAGGTCCGCCTGCCGGCCGGCGGCCACCTGGAGTGGGCGGGACAGATCAACGAGCTCAAGGAGGCGATGGGGCGGCTCGCGATCATCATCCCGCTCACGCTCATCCTCATCACGCTGCTCGTCTACGGCGCGGTGAAGACCTGGCTCGACACCGCGGTCGTGCTCATCTCGATCCCGGTCGCCTGCCTGGGCGGGCTGGTGGCGCTGCTCGTGACCGGCGAGGCCTTCTCGGTCTCGGCGGCGATGGGGTTCGTCTCCATCTTCGGGATCGCGATCCAGGACGCCATCCTGGTCGTCACCTACGCGCAGCGACAGTGGGGGGACGGTCGGACCCGGACCGAGGGAGCGCGCGCGGCCGCCGAGCAGCGCTTCCGCGCCGGGCTCATGACCACGCTCACCGCCACCCTCGGCCTGCTGCCCGCGGCGCTCTCGAACGGCATCGGGGCCCAGGCGCAGAAGCCGCTCGCCATCGTGGTGATCGGCGGCTCGCTGGCGCTGGCGGGCCTCACCCGCATCGTCCAGCCGCCGCTGCTCGTGGTGGCGCACCAGATCGGCGATCGCTTCCGCGCCCGGCACGCGCGCCCGGAGGAGGAGGAGGACGCGGCGGCGTAGCGGCGGCGTTCCCGAGGGCGTCCGGCTGCATCGGGCGCTCTCCTCGATCCTGGACTCGTCCGAGCGCTCGGAGCGCCCACCCGCTAAGTTCCTCCAGGGGCGCGGATGAGCGCGCGGGGCGTCCACGTCCCCACCACCGCGCCGCCGACGATGAGCCCCATGGCGGCCGCCGAGGCTCCGGCCAGGCGGCCCTGACCGCTCGCGGCGATGAGGAGCGTGGAGAGGAGCGGCGTGAGGTAGGCGAGCGTGCCGACCACGCGCGGATCGCCGTCCCGCAGCGCGCGATCCCAGAGGTAGAAGGCGGCGCCCATGGGGCCCACGCCGATGGCGAGGAGCGGCAGCGCGTCGCGCGCGGTGAACACGTAGCGCGGCTCGAACACCGCATGGCACACGAGCGCCAGGGCTCCCGACACCAGACAGAAAGCACTGACGGCCGAGGTGGCGAAGCCGCCGAGACGGCGCGTCATGAGCGAGAAGGTCGACCAGATGACCGCCGCCGCCACCGCCAGCGCGTAGCCGGCGAGCCCCTCGCGCGCGAAGCCGAGCCGGCCGCCCGTCACGAGCAACGCGGCGCCGCCGAAGCCGAGCAGCGCGCCCAGCACGTGGCGCGGCCGGAGCGCCGTGCCGGGGACGAGGAGCGGCGAGAGCACCACGATGAGGAGCGGCCAGAGGTAGTTGAGCAGGTTCGCCTCCACCGCCGGCGCGAGGCGCAGGGCGAGGAAGAGGCAGAAGTGGTAGGCGAAGAGCCCGTAGACGCCGAGGAGGAGCGTCTTCGGCGAGAGCCCGCGCAGCGAGAGGCGGCGAAGGCCGCAGGCTCCGCCGAGCACCAGCGCCGCGCCGACGAGCAGGAAGGGCGGGACGCGGCGGAGCGAGATCCCGAGCGCCGCCAGCGTCCCCCACAGCGCGATGGCGGCGAGCGCGGCGAGGACGGCGCGGCGGTGCGGAGACATGGCCGCGCAAGTTAGCAGAGGTCAGCGCGTCACGGCGCCCTGAGCGTCGACCGGCACCTGCACGTCGCCGAAGCCGGCCCGCCCGTGGAGCCGGAGCGCCGCGCCCCGCAACAGCTCGGAGATCCCCTCCGCCGCGCCGAGCGTGGAGAGCCGGATGGGGACCGTCACGACGGCGTGGCCTCGTGGCGGCACCGCGACCAGCGGGTGCGCACCGCCCTCGAGGAGCTCCTGCTCCCCCACGCGCAGCCCGTAGGTGAGCGCCCCGACCGGCAGCGGGAACGAGTTCCCGTTCTCGATGCCGAGCTTCACGTCGACCGCGAGGTGGGCCAGCGAGGCGTCCTTGACCGTGACGCCCTCGATGCCGATCGACGGCGGCCGCGGCACCGCGACCCGCCCCTGGTGATCGAAGGGCAGGTCGATCGTCCCGAGCGCGGAGCCGACACCGGCGCTGCCGCGGACGCGATAGGCGACCTCGGCGCGCGAGAGCAGGATCTCGACGAAGCCGGGCACGTCGCGCCAGCGCAGCCGCACCGGGATGGCGACATCGGTCGCGCCCTGGGCCGGAACCTGGACGCCCGCGGGGAGAGACCCCTCCCCGACCTGCCGGCCCTCGACGTCCAGCTGGTAGGTGAGCCGGCGCAGGTCGAGGCCGAAGCCGTTCGGGTTCTCGAGCCGGTAGTGGAGCGCGATCGTGACGCCCTCCAGATCGAGCTGCTCGGCCGCCCAGGACTGGTAGGTGAGCCGGGGTGGCTCGAGGCCGGCGCCGGTGAGGCGCTGCAGGAAGGCGCAGCCGCCGGCGCACAGGACGAGCGCGGCGAGCGCGAGGTTGCGGGTCAAGCGCATGGCGCCCTCACTCGTAGCAGGCGGCGCCGGGCGACCGCAAACGAGGCCGCTCGGACCGCCGTCAGCGGCTTCGCGCGCCGAGGCCGAGGAGCCGGGCCGGCGGCCATCGCCAGCCCTCCATCGCCAGTGACGCGCCGTCGGCGGTGTAGACGGCCTGCGCCACCGCCGAGCGCGAGGCGAAGGCGCCGATCCCGTTCAGCGCCAGCGCCAGCATCCCCGTCGCCGCGAGGGCCGGGACGAGCGCGCGCCGGGGCCACGGAGCGGCGTAGGCGAGCCCGAGCGCAAGGGCCGGCGTCACGTCGGCGAGCAGCCGCGGCCCGTAGCACCAGCCGCCCCACCACCCATGCCACCTGGCGTACATGACGAGCGTGGCCGCGGTCGCGACCGCCACGCCCGCCGCGAGCGGGTCCCGCCGCGCGCCGCGCGCGAGCCCGAGCGCCCCCACGGCCGCCCACGGCACGAAGGCGAGCAGTCCGCGCGTCGGCGACAGGAGCACCGCCCACAGCCCCTCGCCGAGGGGCGTGGTGAAGGCGGCCGCCTCGCTGCCGTAGCCCGTCGCCCACGGCGAGCCGAACGCCACGACCTGGTACGCGGCCACGAGCACCGGGCCGGGCAGCGTGCCCAGGACGCCGAGAGCGAGGGGACGCCAGCCTCGCGCTGCGAGGGCCGCGACCACCCCGGCGGCGAGGATGACGTCCGTCGGGCGCGCCGCGATGGCCAGACCGCAGAACGCGCCGGCGACCGCGGCCCATCGATCGTCGTCGCGCGCCCGGAGCGCCGCCCACAGCGCCCCCGACAGCCCCAGGACGCCGGGGCCGTGCTGCCAGAGCGCCTGCGAGGTCGTGGAGAGCACCGGCGAGGCGAGCGCGTAGAGCGCCGTCGCGGCGACGACGAGCCACGGCGGCGCGCCGGCGCGGCGCAGCGCCGCCAGCACGAATCCCACCGACACCGCGCTGAACAGCGCCGCCGCGAGCTTCTCCGTCTGCGGCAGCGCACCAGGCCGCCCGGGGCCGAGCGCGGCCGGGAGGTAGACGGGGACGGCGAGCACCGCGGCGGCGACGGGATAGCGCGACCAGGCGTGCCCTCCGCGCTCGACGACCCAGTACGGCGCCGGCGGTGGGATGAGGCCGTCGAGCGTGAGCGAGCGATCCCGGACGATGCGGTACGGGAGGAGCGCCGTGCCGTGCGTGTCGCCTGAGGCGATGACGCGGTCGTTCGCCACGAACACGGCGAACGCGAGCGCGCCGGCGGCGAGGGGGGCCCGCCGCCATCCGCCCGGGAGGGCGTAGCCGGCCAGGCAGAGCGCGACGAGCGCCGCGACCGGATACACGCCCGGGCCGCGGAGGCCCGGGAGCGGCGCACCCGCGGTGTAGAGCTGCCGGACGAGGACGGCCGCCAGGAGGGCCGCCAGAGCGAGCAGCGCCCGGCGCCAGGCGGGAGAGGTGGCGAGGACCGCGGCGCGCATCGCGCGGAGCCTACCCCGCCCGCCTCCTCCGCGGGAAGCGTGGCGCCTTCACGGTCTCAGCTTCACCATCGGTACGCCATAGGCGCCGGAGGGGAGATACGCCCAGCCGCCGCCGACCACGACGTCCCAGGGGTAGGCCTCGGTCCGGAAGAAGCTCTCGAACGCGGGCTGGCGCGGGTCGGACAGATCGTAGACGAGGAGCCCCGGGTCGGCCCAGCTCGACAGGAGGAACAGCTTGCCGCCGGCGACGCGGCTGAGCCAGGCGCCCTCCCCGCGCACGACCTGCTCGCTCGCGATCGACATCGACGCGAGGTCGAGCGCGTACAGGCGCACGGTGGCACCGTCGCTCCCCCAGGTGGTGGCGGGGACCCAGGCCACGCCCCCCGCCGCCACGGCGCGCCAGGCGTCGCCGGTGAGCGCGACGCTGCCGTCGAGGCGCGCGCCCGCGTCGGTGAGCGTGAGGCCGTGGGCCCAGGTGACCGGAGCGTTCGCGTCGGTCCACCAGCTCTCCAGCGTGAAGACGCGCCGGCCGTCCTCGGAAGCGCCGAAGAACACGCCCGGCACGTTCACGTCGGCGAGGACCCTGGGGGCCGCCGGGTCGGCGAGATCGACGCGGTCGAGGAAGTACCTCCCGCGCGGCGAGCTCCCGTCCCACTCGAAATGCGTGAGCCAGACGAAGCTGCCCACGGCTTGCAGGCCCCACGCCCAGCCACGCCCGATGTCGACCGTCGAGGCGAGCCGCGGCTGGTCGGGATCGGACAGGTCGTACGCGAAGAGCTGGCCCATCGCGCCCAGGCTCGAGCCCTCGCAACCCCCGGCGCACGGCCAACCGGAGCGGTGCACCACGAGGGTGTGTCCGACGAGGACCGCGTCGACGCCGTAGCCCCAGGGACGCGCGATCCCGACGCCGCCGGGCGCCGCGACGCCCATCCCGCCTCCGGCCAGAGCGCTCGCCGCCAGATCGACCCTTCCTCGCGCGCGGGGGTGGACGGGATCCGTGAAGTCGTGCCCCTCCAGCCAGGCCTTGCCGGTCGTCCAGTCCACGGCCAGGAGCCAGAGGATCGCGCCGTCCTGGTAAAGGCTCGCCTGCGGGGCGACCACCGCCACGCGCGCGAGCGGCGAGGCCGCGTCCGGATCGAGCGCCGGCGTGACCGCGAGCTCCAGGTCTCCCCGGTACCAGTCGCCGGAGAGCTCGACGGCGTCGCCGCCGACGAGGGCCAGCGTCGTCACCGGGCGGGCGAGATCGAGTCGCGCGAGCTCGGCCGGTGAGGCCCGGTTGGTCGCGTCGACCGTCTGAAGCGCCGCGTCGGAGAGAGCGGCCAGCCGCGTCGCCGCTGCGTCCACCGGGAACGAGCGCTTCACCGCGCCGGGGTGGGAGAGAAAGCCCTCCAGCGCGAGCGCGTCGCGCGTCCAGTCGACGAGCTGCGTGCCGCCGGCCCAAGTCCAGCGCGTCGCGTCCCACCCCTGCACGGGGACGAGGACGAGCCCCGCCGCGCCGGGCGGCGGATCGAGCACGATGAACGCCTTGCGCAGGTCGTCGGGTGACACCGGCACCCACCCGAAGCTCGCCCCGAAGATGACGCGGTCGGCGAGCTTGGGCGTGGCGAGGTCGCTCACGTCGAGGAGCGAGACCGCGAGCTGCCACGGCTGGCCCGCCTCGCTCGTGTGTCCGAGCGCCAGGAGGCGATCGCCCCTCGGCTCGATGAAGTCGAGCTGCCCGGGCATGGCGAGTGACCCCGCGATCCACGGATGGGCCGCATCGCTCGCGTCGACGGCCCAGAGCGGATCGGTCTGGCGCGCGGTGACGACGTAGACGCGGGCGCCGTCGAAGCGCGCGGTGGTGAGCGACTCGGCCACCTCCACCGGCAGCCGCGAGAGGAGCGAAGCGGAGTCCGGGCTCGGGCTCGACCAGATCTGCAGCGCCGCTCCGGCGTTCCAGCCCGTCGCGACCACGGCGCGGAAGAGGCCCGTCGAGGCGTCGAAGTCCATCGACCAGCGATCCCGCACCGCGCCGGCGCAGGTGAGCTCGGCACCGGCGACCAGCGCGCCGCCCGGATCCGAGATGTCGACGACGCGGAAGCGCGTGAGCGGGCTCCCGTCGGCTGCCGACCAGCCCGAGAACGACAGCGTCACGCGCTCGGCGGTGACGTGGGCGTGCGCGTCCCAGCCGCTGGCCGGTAGCTCGAGCGTCGCCGCCTGCACGGGGTGGAGCGGGTCCTTCACGTCGAAGCTCGCCACGGTGACGCTGTCCCAGCCCGTCCCGGCGACCGCGCCGCTGGACACGACGCCGGTGCCCGAAGCGGCGCCGCCCGCCGCCGTGGCGACGAGGCCCGGCGAGGTGTACCAGGGCGACTGTCGCGACACGACGTAGAGGACGTCGCCGACGAGGCGCGTCTGCACCAGCTCCCCGTCGATCGGGACCTGGGCCGCGACCGCCGGGTGCGCTGGATCGGAGACGTCGACCGCGAAGAGCCGCGACCCGCGCTCCGGCCGGGCCTCGCCGCTCGCCAGCCGATACGAGAGGAAGTCGCTCACCGCGACGAAGGCGGTCGTTCCCCGGAGATAGAGATCGACCGGCGTCCCGAGGGTGACGACGCGCGCGATGAGCCGCGGCGCGGCCAGGTCGGAGAGGTCGACGACCTGCAAGCCGCGGAAGGCGTTCAGGACGTAGAGCGTCGAGCCGGCGCGGGCGTAGATGTCCGCCTCCTCGACGGTGCGCGGGGCGGCACCGGAGGGGGACGCACCGGGCGAGGCGGCCGGCCCGGCTGCGCCCATGGCGAGGATCCCGGCCGAGCGGGCTCCACCGGGCGGCGGAGAGTCGAACGACAGGGCCCCGGTGGCGTGCGGCGATGCGCCTCCGGCGCTGCCGGAGCTGCCGTGGCACCCCGAGACCAGCGCCGCCGCGAGGGCGGCGAGGCGCGGAGCCACGGTCGATGGCCGGCTGCGTGGCATCCGCATCCTCCCTCCGGGGGAATCCATCCACATTCTCCACACCCCGTCCACATTGATTCCGGGTCGACACCCACCCGGCTGTTCCCAGGGAATTCCGACGTTCTCCACAGCGCCGTCCACCGCCGGGCATCAGACCTCGGGAGTACCATCCGCCGGCCGATGAGCGACTCCGAGCCCCTGCGACGTGGCGGCGCCGCACCCGCGCTGCAGCTCCGACCTGCGCGCGACCTTCCCCACAACCTCGAAGCCGAGCAGGCGGTGCTGGGGGCGCTCCTCATCGAGGAGACTGCCTTCGACCTCGTCGCCGACCGGCTCAACCCGGGGGACTTCTACCTCCAGGCCCACCAGCTCGTCTTCCAGACCAGCGCCGAGCTGGCTCAGGAGAAGCAGGCCATCGACCCGGTCCTGCTGCACCAGCGGCTCGAGGCGAAGGGGCTCCTCGGCGCGGCCGTCCCGCGCGACCTGCCGTTCGCGCTGGCGAAGGGCCTCGGCACCGCCGCCAACGTCCGCCACTACGCCGCGATCGTCGCCGAGCTGGCACGGGTGAGGCGGGTCCAGCTCGTCGCGCAGGCGGTGCTCGCCCGCGGTTACGAGGCGGGCGCGAACGTCCAGGAGTTCCTCGAGACGTCGCAGCAGGAGATCTTCGCCGCCGCCCAGGGTGGCACCACCGAGACGCTGCGCCTCATCCACGAGCCGCTCGTCAAGGCGATCGAGACCATCGACGCCACGCAGGCGCGGGTGCGCGCAGGCGAGAGCACGATCACCGGCGTGCCCACCGGGATCCAGGCGCTCGATCAGAAGCTCCTCGGGCTCCAGCCCGGCGCGCTCATCGTGCTCGCCGCGCGCCCGTCGGTCGGAAAGACGGCCTTCGCGCTCAACATCGGCACCTACGCCGCGACGAAGGCGCAGAAGCGCGTCGCCATCTTCTCGCTCGAGATGCCCTCCGAGCAGCTCGCGATGCGCATCCTCGCCGCCGAGGCGAAGCTCGACTTCTGGCGCATGACACAGGGGTTGCTCCAGCAGAGCGACTGGGACCGCATCATGCAGCACGGCGACCGCATCGGCGGCTCCCGGATCTGGCTCGACGACAACTTCGTCCTCTCGCCGGTCGAGCTGCGCGCGAAGTGCCGCAAGATCAAGCGCGAGGGTGGGCTCGACCTCGTCATCGTCGACTACCTGCAGCTCATGAACGTCTCGGGCGCCCAGTCGCGCGAGCAGGAGATCGCGGTCATCAGCCGCTCGCTGAAGAGCCTGGCGAAGGAGCTCGAGGTCCCGATCCTGGCGCTCTCGCAGCTCAACCGCGGTGTCGAGAAGCGCAAGGGCGAGCCGCCCATGCTCTCCGACCTGCGCGAGTCGGGCGCCATCGAGCAGGACGCCGACGTCGTCATGTTCCTGCACCGCCCCGGCGACGAGAAGGATCAGGACGGCGGGCAGGCGCAGAAGGCCGACGTGCAGGAGATCGAGCTGCACATCGCGAAGCAGCGCCAGGGCCCGACCGGCGTGGTCGAGCTCGTCTTCTTCAAGACGAACACCTTCTTCGCCGAGAAGCAGCGCGGCGGCTAGCCGGCTTTCGACCTCCGGCCGCGGCACTTTTCGCGAAGCGAAACGTGCCCGGCCGGTCCTTGCCGGCCAGGCCATACGGATTCCTAGGGCTCGCGGTCGAGGTACCGCTCCACCACC
>DATLJU010000224.1:0-2920 GCA_035538735.1 Anaeromyxobacteraceae bacterium
TCGTGGCGCTGTCGCCCCGCGCCGCCGCGGTCGTCGGCTGGTGCGGCATGCGGGGGATCGTGACCCTCGCGGCTGCGCTCGCGCTCCCCGCCGGCGGGTCCGGGCCTGCGTTCCCGTACCGGGACCTCGTGGTGCTCACCGCGTTCTCCGTCGTGCTCGGGACGCTCGTCATCCAGGGGGTGACGCTGCGCCCGCTCCTGAGCCTCCTCCAGCTCAGCGACGAGGGGTCCGTGGAGCGCGAGGTGCGGCTCGCCCGCGTCGAGACGTTGCGCGCCGCGCTCTCCGCGATGCCCGAGGTGACCGGCGACGAGCTGTCGAGCGTGCTGCGTCGGCGCTACGAGGTGCTGCTCCAGCGCGCCGAGGCGGACGCGGGTCGCCCCGGCGGCGTCCCGGGCGACGGGCGCGATCGCGGCGCATTCGACGGCGCCGGCGTCGCGCGCAGGGCGACGTCGGCCGCACGACAGCGGCTCGTCGACCTGCGGGGCAACGGCACGATCGGCGATTCCGCGTTCCAGCGCGTCGAGCAGGAGCTCGACTGGGAAGAGCTGGACCTCGAGCCGTCCACGCTCGGCGACGAGCCGGAACGCGCCCGGTGAGGTGCCGACTCCCGTCACCGTGGCGCGGGGAGCGACCGCGCGGCACGCTGAGGCTGCCCCTCGCCTCGCGGCACGGCCTGGATCGGCGCACCCTCGCCGAGGTCGGACGGGGGCGACAGCGCGACCACCTCGCCCGCCGTCACGCCCGAGCGGATCTGCACGACCCGCCCGTCGTTGGTCCCGGGCTCGACGTCGACGAAGCGCAGGCGGCCGTCCCGCACCGTCGCGACCTGCAGCCTCGCGCCGCGCTGCACGAGCGCCTCGGCCGGCACCGCGGGCAGCGGCGGCACGCGGACGCGGAGCGCCACGTGCACGAAGCTGCCGGGCAGGAGCGCCGGCGCGGCCTCGACCGGCCAGGCCTCCACGAGCATGGAACGGCTCCGCATGTCCAGCGCGCCCGAGGTGCGACGGACCTCCGCTCGCACCTCGACGCCGGGGAGCTGGTCCATCCGCACCCGCGCCTCGTCGCCCAGCTGCACGAAGGGCGCGACGTCCTGGCCGACGTTCACGAGCACGCGCACGCGGCCGGGCGACGACACCTCCAGCACGGGCTGCCCGGGACCCGCGAGCAGCGCGCCCGGATCGACGTAGCGTGCCGTCACCACGCCGTCGAACGGCGCGCGGAGGATCTCGTACTCCTGGAGCGCCTGGAGGCGACGCAGCTCCGCGGAGGCCACCGCCAGGTCGGCGTCGGCCCGGTCGACGTCCTCCGCCGACACGGCGTGCGTCGGCGCGAGGGCATGCACGCGGGCGGCGAACTGCTGGCGCACCCTCAGCGTCGATCGGGCCTGCGCCACCTGGTGGTCGGTCTCCGGCGAGGCGATGCGCGCCAGCACCTGCCCGGTCCGGACCTGGGCGCCCCTGTCCACGGCGAGGTCCTGCACGTACCCGTTCACCTTCGCGTAGAGCGTCGTCTGCCAGAAGGCGCGCACGTCGCCGGGGAGCACGACGGTGCGCACGCCCGGTGGCTCCTCGACGCGGACCACGGTCACCTTGGGGCCGCGGTCCGCGGCCTCCGCGCGCGCCCTGCGCTCCCGGCCCTCCGCCCGCGACCGGCCGAGGGCCATGAGCGCGGCGCCGCCCAGGGAGATCAGGGCGACGGCCGCCACCACCAGGGCGAGGAGGCGCGTGGAGCGGCTCGCCACGTCACGCCTCCGCCGGCGCGCCCCGGCCGTCGTCGCCGAGCTCGCGCGCGAACGTGACGTCCAGCTCGTGCTTGCGCGGCATGCGCCGTCGCAGCCGGGTGTAGGCGAGCGGCACGAGGAACAGCGTCGTGAACGTGGCCGCCAGCAGGCCGCCGATCACGGCGCGCCCGAGCGGCGCGTTCTGCTCCGACCCCTCGCCGAAGCCGATGGCCATGGGCAGCATGCCGAGGATCATCGCCAGGGCGGTCATCAGGACCGGGCGGAGGCGGGTGCGCCCCGCGGCCCGCATCGCGGCGACGGGGCCCGGGTCGCGCTCCGCTGCGGCGCGGAAG
Source organism: Anaeromyxobacteraceae bacterium (assembly GCA_035538735.1). GTDB lineage: Bacteria > Myxococcota > Myxococcia > Myxococcales > Anaeromyxobacteraceae > Anaeromyxobacter_A. The sequence goes on from DATLJU010000224.1 coordinate 2,074, forward strand.
TCGTTGGCGAAGGAGACGAGGAGGATGCTGTTCGAGGTGGCGATGCCCACCGCCATGATGGCGCCCATGAACGACTCGACGTTGAGCGTGGTGCCCGTGGCGGCCAGCATCCACAGGATTCCGGTGAGCGCACCCGGCACGGCCGCCACGATGATGAACGGGTCCGTCCAGGACTGGAACAGCACCACCAGGAGCAGGTAGACGAGCGCGACGGCGAGGCCGAGGCCGAGCCCGAGGCGACCGAACGCCTGGAACATGCTCTGGCTCTGACCCCGCAGCCGCACCGAAGCCCCGTCCGGCAGCTTCAGCCGGTCGATGGCGCGGCCGAGGTCGCGGGCCACGCTGCCGAGATCGCGCCCCTGCGCGGCGAGCTGGACCTCGACGATGGGCTGCACGGTGTCGTGAGCGATGTAGGAGCGTCCGGTGGAGGGCTGGAAGAGCGAGAGGGCCCCGAGGTACGGCGCGGCCCCCGAGCCCGGCGCGGGCAGCGCCCCCGATGCGGAAGATGCGGGGTCGGGGTTCGGCAGGGGCGTCGAGCGCAGGTCGTCCATGCCGCGGATCCGCTCGGGCGGCGTCTGCACGGCCACGTTGTAGTTCACCCCGGTGTGCGGGTCGGCCCAGAAGCTGGGCGACGCCAGCGCGCTGGAGGAGAGGGAGGTGAGCAGGCTCGAGGCCACGTCGCGCTCGGTGATGCCGAGCTGCATGGCGAGCTGCCGGTCCACCTCGACGTCGACGGCCGGCCGATCGAAGACCTGCGCGATGTGGGCGTCGACCACGCCCGGCACGCGACGCGCCGCGGCGATGACGTCCCGGGCCGCGCGCTGCGCCGCGGCGGGATCGCGCGAGA
>DATLJU010000225.1:0-6011 GCA_035538735.1 Anaeromyxobacteraceae bacterium
GGGGGAGAGGGTGGGGTGCTCCGCGCGTCTCGTCTCCCTCGCCCCGCGAAGCGGGGAGAGGGACGGGGAGAGGGGGGCGGGCCGCGAGCTCACGGCCTCACCTTCTCCAGCAGGCGCGTCACCACGTCCTCCGCCTTCACGTTCTCCGACTCGGCGCGGAAGTTCGTGATGACGCGGTGGACGAGGACCGGCTTCGCCAGCGCGCGGACGTCCTCCACCGACGCGGCGAGGCGGCCGTCGAGGATGGCGCGCGCCTTCGCGCCCAGGATGAGGTTCTGGCTGGCGCGCGGGCCGGCGCCCCACTCCACGAGCTCCTTCACGAAGTCGGGCGCGCCCTGCTCCCTGGGCCGGGTGAGCCGGACCAGCTCCACCGCGTGGCGGATGACGTGCTCGGCGGCGGGGACGCGGAGCACGAGATCCTGCAGCTCGCGGATCTTGTGCGGCGAGAGCACCCGCGCGAGCGCGTGGCGCACGGCGGTGGTGGTCGAGCGGACGATCTCCACCTCCTCCTCGGCGCTCGGGTAATGGACGGTCACGTAGAACATGAACCGATCGAGCTGCGCCTCGGGCAACGGGTAGGTGCCCTCCTGCTCGATGGGGTTCTGCGTCGCGAAGACGAGGAACGGCAGCTCGAGCGAGTAGGTCTCGCCGCCGGCCGAGACCCGGTACTCCTGCATCGCCTGCAGCAGCGCCGCCTGCGTCTTGGGCGGCGTGCGGTTGATCTCGTCGGCCAGGATCAGGTTCGCGAAGATCGGCCCCTGGACGAAGCGGAAGGTACGCCGGCCCGTCGTGTGATCCTCCTCCAGCACGTCCGTGCCGGTGATGTCGGAGGGCATGAGGTCCGGCGTGAACTGGATCCGGTTGAAGGAGAGGTTCAGCACCTCCGCCACCGTCGAGATGAGCAGCGTCTTGGCGAGTCCGGGGACGCCGACGAAGAGGCAGTGGCCGCGTGCGAACAGCGCGGTGAGCAGGTGATCGACGACGTCGCGCTGTCCGACGATGCGCTTCTCGATCTCGCCCAGCAGCAGCCGGCGGGCTTCGGCGAGCTCCTTCACGGCGGCGAGGTCCGCCTCTGGCGAGGGGGGGAGCGGCGGTGGGTGGGTGGTCGTCGTCATCGTGTCCATGGGGTCCTTAGTCGTGTGCCAGCAGCTGCGCGAAGCGCTTCTCCCGGGACGCGAGCTCCGCCGCGCCCTGGGCCTCGTACACGGCGGCCAGGCCGGCGTGGATCTCGGGGTCGAACGGATCCTGGGCGTTGGCGAGCAGCAGGTGCTCCCTCGCCTCGGGCCAGGCCTTCTGCTTCACGCAGAGCCGGGCCAGGTGCAGGTGCAGGGCGGCGTACTGGGGGTGGCGGCGCAGCGCCTCGGTCAGCGCCTGCCGGGCCTCCTCGTCGTGGCCGGACATCATGGAGGCGAGGGCGAACTTGTCGGAGAGCACCGCGATCCCCTTGCCGGCCCGCGCCACCGCCTTGCCGTACTCGACCCGCGCCGCCGCCCAGCGGCCGCGCTCGCGGAAGATCTCGCCCAGCCGCGCGAAGCCGCGCGCCTTCTCATCGGGGATCTCCGACCACTCGGAGTGGGCCCCGCCGTGCCTCGGATCGCCCTTGAAGCGCAGCTTCTCCTCGACGTGCCCTGCCCCCTCCGGCATGGGCCGCGCCGCCATGAAGCGCTTCCAGTCGGCGAGGAAGGCGTCATAGGTCACGCCCAGCGCCTGCGCCACCGCGCGCTCCGCCGGCACGCCATCGGTGACGTGATCCAGGATGCGGTTCATGAGGGCGGCGCCGCCCTTCTCCTCCAGGTACTGGACCGCGAGCTCGACCTCCGCGAAGGCGAGCGCGGCCGCCTCCTGCGAGGGCAGCTTCGCCATGGACGGGTGCATCTGCGCGAAGGTGATGAGCTGCTTCTTGCGGAGCGCGTCGCGGAGCAGCCCGGCCGAGGACGCCGACAGCTCACCGCCCCGGCCGCGCCAGCGCGACTCCGAGTACTTGGCGATCCCCTCGTGCAGCCAGATGGGCGTGTTGTTGCGGGTGCGGGCCGTCACCACGTAGTGGGTGTACTCGTGGGCGGCGGTGTCGAGCCAGTCGTAGCCCTTCACGAGCGCCTTCGGCGACACGATCATGAGCTTGTTGAACTTGCAGAGCGCGATGGTGCCCGAGGTCTTGATCTCCTCCTCGCTCAACGTCGACAGCCGCGCCAGCTCGCGCGTGTCGTTCAGGATCTCGATGGTCACCTTGCCCGCCGACGCCCAGCCGAGATCCTGCTGCAGCGCGCGCCGCTGCGCCTCCAGCGCCTCGAGCACGTAGGGCACGAGCACCTCGTCCTTGCCCTTCGGATAGGACACGACGAAGTGCTCACCCTCGGCGCGCGCGTGGTCTTTCGTGAGGTCGCGGGCGGCCCGGGCGAGCGCGAGGTAGTCGAGGGAGCCCGTGCCGAGGCCCGATCGCTCGAGCAGCTCGACGGCGTCGCCGTAGCGCTGCTGGTAGAAGCGCACCAGCCCGGCCACCATCTGCACCGTCCGGTCGTTGGGCCGCTTCTCGAGGATCGGGCGCACCAGCGCCTGCGCCTCGAGGACGTTCTCGTCCTCGAGCTGGGAGATGGCGCGGCGGAGGTCGAGGAAGTCGGCGGACTGACGCCCAGCCTCTCCCCGCCCCTCCCCGTGCACGAACGGAGGGAGGCGCGACCCGTGGCTCTCCGCGCCCGCGGCCCGCGCCAGCGGGGCGAGGTCAGGGGAGAGGGGCGCGCACAGCGCCGCCCAGGCCACGATGACGCGCAACGCCTTCACTTCACGAGCTCCTCGTAATAGCGCTTCACCTCGCCCTGGTACGGCTCGGGCGTGCCCTGCTTCATCGCCTCGAGCAGATCCTTGCGGAACTCGTCGGGCGCCTTGAACGCCTCGGCCCGCGGGATCTCGACCTTCTCCTGCGACGGCTCGAGGCCGTCGCCCTCGCGCCCGCCCTGCTCCTCGCCGAACGGGAACGGGAAGCCGCCACCGCCCTGGCCGCGCCGGGCGTTCTTCGCCATCTCGTCGAGCCCGCGCTGGAAGCGCGACAGCTCGTCGAGCGCCTGCCGCTGCTCGCCATGGCCGCGCTGCGGGTTCCGCTGCGCGAGCTCGCCCCGCGCGCGACGCATGTGCCCCTGCGACCCCTCCAGCATCTCCTGCGACCGCGGCGGGAAGACCGGCGCCCGCTGCGCGAGCTCGGAGAGCTTCTCGCGCAGCTCTCCGGCGCGCCGGTCGAGCTGGCCCTGCTCCTCCGACAGCTCCGAGAGGCGCTCCTGCTCCTTGGGCCCGAGGACGCCGCGAGGGTCGGGGAACATCCGCTCCAGCTCGGAGAGCACCTTGCGGGCGGGCCCCAGCGCGGCGGAGGCGTGGCGCTCGGCGTCCCGGAGCGTCCGCGGGTCCTTGCTGCGGAGCGGCCGGTAGCGCTCGGACATGGCCGCCTCGTCTCCGAGATCCATGGCGAGCCGCTGCATGGGCGGGAGGGCCCGCTTCACCGTCTCGAGCGCGGCGTCGAGGTCCCTCGCGGCGAGCGCCTTCTGGAGATCGGTGAGCCGGTCGCGCGCCTGGCCGAACTCGTCCTCCGAGCGCGACGTGACCCCGGGCTCGGACCGCTCCACCTCGCGCCGCGCCTCGCCGGCCAGCGCCTCCAGCCGGTTCGCTCCCGCCTCGAGCTGCTTCAGCTTCTGGCCGAGCCGCTTCTGGTATTCGCCCTTCACCTGCTCGGTGTCGCGCGCCACCCGCTCCTGCTCCGCCTTGACCTCCTCAAGCTCCTTCTTGAAGGCGAGCATGTCCTTCATGAGGGCCGCGTTCTGCTCGCCGGGGCGCCCGGCGGTGCGCTCGAGCGAGGCGAGCATCTCCTGGACGGCGTTCCCGAGCTGGTCGAGCGCCTTCATCGCGCCCTCGACGTCGCCCGCGGCGAGCTTCTTCTCGACCTCGTCGAGGCCGCCCATGGCGTCCTTCGACTTCGCGAGCTCGGCCAGCGCCTCGCGGTTCATGTGCTCGTCCTCGATGCCCTTGGCGAGCTCGCCCATGCGCCGCAGCATCTCCGCCATCCGCGACTTCAATCGCGCCAGCTCGGCGAGGAGCTCCTTCTTGGCCGCGGCCGTCGGCGCCTTCTTGTACTGCTCGAGGAGCTGCGCCAGGTCGCGCCGGCGCGCGGCGAGGTCCCGCGCCGCCTTCGCCAGATCGTCGGCGCGCTGCTGGTCGAAGAGCTGCTCCAGGTAGAGGACGTCCTTCTCGAGCTCGTGGTCGAGCCGCCCGTCGACCTCGGCCACCCGCTCGAAGAGGGGCGAGGCGCCGGGGCGCTGGAAGTGCAGCATGCGCGAGAGCGTCAGGCGCAGCGAGGCGAGGTCCTGCTCGATGGGGCGGATCCCGGCGGCGACGTTGGCGAGCGCCTGCGGGATCGGGCGCGGCACGGAGCGATCGTTGCGGAGCTCCTGGGCCGCCGTGCGCAGGCCCTCGTGCAGGTCGCGGGTGCGGCCGTCGAGGGACTGCGCCCGCGTGACGCGGTCGTCGGTCCAGCGCGGCCCGCCGGTGAAGAAGTCGAGGCGGTCGCCGAGCAGCTTCACCATGTCCTCCCAGAGCGCCTGCGCCCGGAGGAGCGCCGCCCGGTGGTGCTCGGCCTCGCTGTAGATCTTGATCGTCTGGGTGGCGGACGCGCCGCGCTTCGGCCCGGAGACCACGTCCCCGTCTTCCGCCTCCAGCCGGTAGAGGAGCTTCTCGCCCTCGGCGAGGCGGAGCGGGGCGAGGTCGAGCTCGTGCACGCCCGACTCGCGGCGGGTGCCGGAGAAGGACCTCAGCTGAGTGCGCCGCTCCTCGCCCTCCGGTGGCTTCGTGACCAGCGTGAGCTTCTCGAGCCCCACGTCGTCGCTGGCCATCCACTCGATCCGGACGCGCGCCCGCCCGTCGACCTCGATCTCGGGCCCGGGCGCCGTGATGCGGACCTCGGGCGGCTCGTCCGGCTCGACGGCGATCGGGATGGGCGGCCCTTCGGCGACGAGCCGCTTGCCGTCGAGGAAGCGGAAGCGGTAGGCGCCGGACGCGTCGACGGTGAAGTGGGCCTCGAGGTCGCGGGAGCTCGTCACGGTGAGCTGGCGGATCCCGCCGGCGGCAGCGGGCGCCCCGATCGCGATCTCCGCGCGCTTCACCTCCCGGTCGGCGCGGGTCTTGAGCGTCACCTCCGTGCCCCTCGGCGCCGAGATCTCCCCGCCCGTGCCCGAGAGCGTCCGGGGCTCTCGATGCATGTACGCCGGGTAGACGTAGGCGACCTCGACGTCGCCGGTGATGGGCTCGGCGCGGCGGACCGGGGCGGCGAGGCCGAGCCCGGCCAGGCGCTGCCAGCCGGCGCCGAGCGCGCGCGGGGTCGCGGCGAGGGCGACCAGGTTGACGAAGGCGACCGCGGCGAGCGCCGTCCCGGCCCGGCGCGCCGGGGTCGAGGAGATGACGCGCGCGAGGTCGAGGCCGCGCGCCCGCTCGGCGGTGCGGGCGATGTGCGCGTCGACGAGCGCCACGCTGTAGCGCCCGGTCCGCAGCAGCTCCTCGTAGTCCTCCTCCAGCTCCACGGACGAGACGAGGTCGCTCCGGAGCTCCGGCGCCGCCTCGCCCACGCGCCGCGCCACCGCCACCGGTGAGGAGGCGCGCCGCATGAGCGCCACGGCCGCCCAGGCGAGGGCGCACAGCGCGGCGAGGGCCGCCGCGGCCAGGGTCGCGGCGCGCACGGGCGCCGCGCGACCCACGCCGGCCCCGAGCAGCGCCGCGCCGGCCAGGAAGAGCAGGAGCACGGCCGCCAGGCCGTTTCCCCCGGCGGTGGCGAGCACGATCCACCCCTGCCTGCGCCGGGCCCCGTCGAGGACCCGGGCGATTTCGGAGTAGGCGATCGCCATGGGGGGTCGAGAGGAAAAACAGGCAAGCCGGCCAGCCATTCCGGCCCGCGGTTTCTGAATACTAATGAATCCAGGGGAGAAGCGCCGCTGTGGTAGAACTCCCCTGTGCGGTGAATTTCCCCCCCCCCCCCCCCC
>DATLJU010000226.1:0-35910 GCA_035538735.1 Anaeromyxobacteraceae bacterium
AAGACCAACATCTCCGTGAAGGATCAGGGCACCATCGTCATCGGCGGTCTCATCCAGGACCGCACCATCCAGTCGGTGCACAAGACGCCGCTGCTCGGGGACATCCCGGTGCTCGGCTGGCTGTTCCGCGACACCGTCACCACGAAGCAGAAGACGAACCTGCTCCTCTTCCTCACGCCCTACATCATCCGCGACCAGTCGGACTACCGCCGCATCTACGAGCGGAAGCGGCGCGAGCAGCAGGAGTTCCTGCAGGCGTTCTACGGCCAGCCGTCGAAGTACGAGCCCGTGGTCGACTACGACCGCAAGGCCGGCCCGTACATCCGGATGCGCAAGGACGTCGAACTGGAGAGCCTCAAGCTCGAGAACGGCGGACCGGGCGCGCCAGGCGAGAGCGCGGTCTCGCCGAGAGGACGCGGGGTTCCGCCTTCGCCTGAGCCGGGGCGCGAGGCGCCGCCCGCCGTGCCGCCCGCCCCGCCCTCGGCGCCCGCCCCTTCGACCCCGCCCTCGACGGCGCCCCCCGAGAGGCCGCCACCGCCGGGCGGGGGCGCGGAGGAGGCCTCGGCCGAGCGGACCGCGCCCGCCGCCTGACCGTGAACATGAATGAGGCGACGACGCCGCGTGTTCTCGCAGGTTCGACATGACCGATCCCACCGCCAACGTCATCAAGCTCACGCCCTCGCCGCAGCCCATCGCCGCGACCGCGCCGGCGCTCGGCGGCCGTCCGCTGGGTGAAATCCTCGTCCTCCAGGCCGGGCTCGCCCCCGAGAAGCTCGAGGAGGCGCTCGCCGCCCAGCGCGGTGAGCATGCTGGACAGCGGCTGGGGGAGATCCTGGTGCGCATGAAGGCGCTCTCCGAGGAGGACGTGCTGCGGGCGCTCGCCACGCAGCTCGATCTCCCCTACCTCGCGCGCGTCGAGGCCGAGGAGCCGTGGGCGGCCGATCTGGCCAAGAGGATCCCGATCAACTTCGCCAAGGCGGCGCGCGTGCTCCCGCTCGGTCCGGCCCGCGATGGCGCGACGCGCGTCGCGGTGGCCGATCCGCTGGACACCTCCGCCCTCGACCAGCTCTCGATCCTGCTCGGCACCCCGGTGGAGCCAGAGCTCGCCACCTCGCAGGCGGTGCTCGACGCCATCAACTCCGTGTACGACCGCGCCGCGGACGAGCACGACAAGATCATGGAGGGCCTCGAGAGCGAGGACCTCGAGTCCGTCGCCCACGAACTGGAGGAGCCGACCGACCTCCTGGAGGCCGACGACGAGGCGCCGATCATCCGCCTCGTCAACTCGCTCCTGTTCCGCGCCGTGAAGGAGCGCGCGAGCGACATCCACATCAACCCCGAGGAGCGCGACCTCTCGGTCCGCTACCGCATCGACGGCGAGCTGCGCGAGGTGATCAGGCCGCCGAAGCGCATCCAGGCGGCGCTCGCCTCCCGCATCAAGATCATGGGCGGCCTCAACATCGCCGAGAAGCGCCTCCCGCAGGACGGCCGCATCCGCATCAAGATTGCGGGCAAGGACGTGGACATCCGCCTCTCGACGGTGCCCACCGCGCACGGGGAGCGCGTCGTGATGCGACTCCTCGACAAGTCGAACGTGATCCTCGACCTCGAGCAGATCGGCTTCGAGCCGTGGCAGCTCGAGATCATGGACACGCTCATCACGCGCTCCCACGGCATCGTGCTCGTCACTGGGCCGACCGGGTCGGGAAAGACCACCACCCTCTACGCCGCGCTCTCCAAGATCAACTCGCCCAACCTGAACATCCTCACCATCGAGGACCCGGTCGAGATCCAGCTCAGGGGCATCGGCCAGGTGCAGGTGAACCCGAAGATCAACCTCACCTTCGCGTCCGGCCTGCGCTCCTTCCTGCGCCAGGACCCCGACGTGATCCTGGTGGGCGAGATTCGCGATCTGGAGACGGCCGACATCGCCATCCAGGCCTCGCTGACCGGCCACCTCGTCTTCTCCACGCTGCACACCAACGACGCGGCCGGCGCGATGACCCGCCTCGCGGACATGGGCGTCCAGCCGTTCCTGGTGGCCTCCTCGCTGGTGGGGGTGCTGGCGCAGCGGCTCGTGCGCGTCCTCTGCCCGGAGTGCAAGCAGGCCTACACGCCGACGCAGGAGGTGCTGGAGCAGGCCAGCATCACGCCCGAGGTCCTCGCCCGGGCCGGCCACCCGAAGGTGCTCTACAAGGCGCAGGGTTGCCCGGCGTGCCAGAACACCGGGTACCAGGGCCGCACCGGCATCTACGAGCTCATGCTCGTCGACGACGACGTGCGGCAGCTCATCCTCAAGAACGTCGACTCCGGGACCATCAAGAAGGCGGCCGTCGAGCGCGGCATGATGACGCTGCTCGACCACGGCGCGTTCAAGGTCGCGCGCGGCATCACCACCGCGGCCGAGGTGCTGTCCGTCACCGCCGAGGACATCCACTAGTGCCCGTCTTCGAGTACAAGGCGCTCGACGCGCGCGGGAGGACGATCGAGGGGCTGAAGGAGGCCGACTCGCCGAAGATCCTCCGGCAGGTGCTCCGCCGCGAGAACGTCTTCCTCACCGAGGTGCTCGGGCAGAAGGAGGCCGCCGCCGCCGCGAAGCGCGACGTGTCGGTGCGTCGCTTTCTGGGGGGCCGCATCAGCCCCGACGACATCGCCATCACGACCCGGCAGCTGGCGGTGCTGGTGGGCGCCGGCGTACCGCTCGTCGAGGCGCTGGGCGCGCTCGTCGACCAGGTGGATCACGAGCGGATGAAGCGCGTCGTCTCCGACGTACGCCAGCGCGTGAACGAGGGCAGCTCGCTGGCCGACGCGATGGCCGTGCAGGGCAAGGTCTTCTCGAACCTGTACGTGAACATGATCCGCGCCGGCGAGTCGTCCGGCGCGCTGGAGGTGGTGCTCGTCCGGCTGGCCGACTTCACCGAATCGCAGGCGCGGCTCCGCTCGAAGGTGATCGGCACGCTCACCTACCCGGCCGCGATGCTCGGCATCGGCACCGTGATCATGGGCATCCTGTTCACGGTCGTGATCCCGAAGATCACCAAGATCTTCGACGACACGAAGGTGACCCTGCCCTGGACGACCCGCGCGCTCATCGGCTTCTCCACCACGGTCCACGACTACTGGTGGCTCTTGTTCCTGCTCGCCGTCGGGGCGGTGGTGCTCTTCCTGCGCTGGCGCGAAACGCCGCCCGGGCGCGCCGTGTGGGATCGGCGCGTGCTGTCGTTTCCCCTCTTCGGCAACCTCATCCGCCAGATCGCGATCGCCCGCTTCAGCCGGACGCTCGCGACGCTGCTCAAGAGCGGCGTGCCGCTCCTCACCTCCCTCGACATCGTGCGGAACATCGTCGGCAACGTGCGCCTCGCGCAGGTCATCGACGAGTCGCGCGAGGCCATCAAGGAGGGCGAGAGCATCGCCGCCCCGCTGAAGCGGTCGGGGGAGTTCCCCCCGCTCGTCTACCACATGGTCGCCATCGGGGAGCGCTCCGGGCAGCTCGAGGAGATGCTCACCAACGTCGCGAACGCGTACGACGCGCAGGTGGAGACCAAGATCGGCGCGCTCACCGCGCTGCTCGAGCCATTCATGATCGTCGGGATGGGCGTGGCCGTCGCGTTCATCGTCTTCTCGATCCTCATGCCCATCCTGCAGATCAACACCCTCGCCGGAGGAAGCTAGATGCAGACCCGCAACACCGCCGCGCGGCGCCGCCGCGAGCGCGGCATGACCCTTCCGGGGTTTGGGGCCGTACCGGCCCCAACTCCAAAGTCGAAGCTCGCTGCAGCGTCTCAACGAGGAATGACGCTGATCGAGATCATGGTCGTCATCACCATCCTCGGCCTCATCGCCGCGGCGGTGGCCGTGAACGTGGTCGGCCAGCTCTCGGACGCGAAGATCAAGCAGGCCAAGACCGACCTGCACACCCTCGAGAACTGCCTCGACCTCTACAAGGTGGACAAGGGCCGCTACCCCACGAGCGAGGAGGGCCTCCAGGCCGTCGTGGCCGCGGGCAAGTGCAAGGCCGGGCTCCGCGACCCCTGGGGCCACGACTACGTCTACCTCTACCCCGGGCAGACCCACCCCGACGCGTTCGACATCAAGAGCTACGGCGCGGACGGGCAGCCCGGCGGCGAAGGCGAGAACGCCGACATCGTGAACCAGTGAGGTGGGATGAGGGCACGCTGCCGCCAGCCGAGCGGATTCACGCTCATCGAGCTCCTGATCGTCATCGCCGTGCTGGGCGTGCTCTCGGCGGCGGCGATCCCGGCCGTGCGCGCGGTGACGGGCGCCAATGCTCGCGCGGCGGCGGGTGAGCTCTCCGGCGCGGCGCGCTACCTCTTCGACACGGCGGCGCTGCGACACCAGACCTGCCGGCTCGCGCTCGACCTCGATCACGCGAGCTGGTGGCCGGAGTGCGCGCCGGGCCGCGCCGCCGTCCCGAAGGCGGGCGACCGCGCGCCGCCGCCCGAGGACGACGCCGCGCTCGGCGACCGTTTCCCAGACGAGCGCGACGCCGAGAAGCGCAAGCTCCTGGCCCGGTCGAGGTTCGGCGAGTTCAAGGACCGGCTGGCGAAGAAGCGCTCCTTGCCCGGCAGCGCCGGGTTCGCCGACGTGTGGACGGCTCACCAGCGCGAACCGGTCGCGAAGGGGATGGCGTACGTCTACTTCTATCCGAGCGGCCGCGCGGAGCCGTCCCGCATCGCCATCGCCGACGGCGACAACGTCTACTCGGTGGTGACCGAGGCGTTCACCGGCCGCGCGCGGGTCGTGACCGGCAAGCCGGAGCTGCCGAAGTCGTGAGCCGCGCGCGTCCAGTTCCGTCCTTCGAGGCAGGGCGGGGGCTCGTCCCCCGCCCCAGCGTGAGGAGTGCGGGTCGGCGTCACCGCGCGGCCGGCTTCACCCTGCTCGAGGTCATGGTCGCGTTGGCGCTACTCGCGGCGGCGCTGGTGGCCATCTCGGACCTGTGCGGCAACGCACTCCGGAACCACGCCTACGCCCGCGACCTGAGCGCGGCGACGCTGCTCGCCCGCGGCAAGATGGCCGAGCTCGAGCAGAAGTACGAGGACCAGGGCTTCAAGGACTTCGACGAGGAGGAAGAAGGGAACTTCTCCGAGTCGGGGCGCCCCGACATCCACTGGAAGCTCGAGCTGTTGAAGCCCTCCGCCGACCTCTCCGCGGAGCAGCTCATGGCGATGCTGGCGGGGACGACGGACGTCGATCAGCTCATGGCGAAGGTGCTGGGGAGCGCCGGCGGCTCCGCCCTCGCCGGCGCGTCCAGCAGCGCGAGCGGGCCGAGCGGCGCGACCTCAGTGAGCCCGCTCGCGGGCGTCGTGACGAATCTGCTCAAGACGCAGCTCACCGCCTTTGGCGAGATCGTGAAGCGCTCGCTGCGCGAGATGCGCCTCACCGTGTCCTGGCGCGACGGCGCGGTGGCGCGCGGCTTCACGGTCACGACGCACCTCCTCGTCCTCAACCCGCGCGCTCCGAACGGCGCCCGCGGCGACAACCCCGAGGTGCCCCCGAACCTGACGCTGGGCGTGCAGCAGCCCACCACCTCCGGCGCGCAGCAGTCCACCACCACCCCCGCGGGGGCGAAGCCATGAGCGGGCGCGCCGGCCGCGGCTTCACGCTCGTCGAGGTCATGATCGCGGTCGCCATCACGGCGGTCATCGGGGTGATGGTCATGGGCGCCTTCCAGCGCACGTACGCCGCGAAGGAGCTGACCGAGGCGCAGGCGGATCGCTTCGGGTCGGTGCGGGTCACCCTGACGCGGCTCGCGCGCGAGCTGTCCGGGGCGTTCCTGTCGGACCACTACGACCGCAAGCGGTTTCCGCGCGACGCGCCCACGCTGTTCCGCGGAAAGGACGGCGGCGCGCAGGACGACCTCCTCTTCGCCACCATGAGCCACGAGCGCCTCACCCGCGACGCGAAGGAGTCGGATCAGGCCATCCTCGAGTACACCGTCGAGCCGGATCCCGAGCGCCAGGGCGAGACCGCGCTCTTCCGGCGCGAGAAGGCGCGCTTCGACGAGGACCCCAATCGCGGCGGCGAGAAGGCGGTCGTCTGCGAGCACGTCTCCACCTTCGACGTGCAGTACTGGGACTGGAAGAAGCAGGAGTGGGCGCGGGAGTGGGCGAGCAATGGCCTCGATCACCCGAACATACTGCCCACCCGGGTCAAGATTCGCCTGGGGGTGAAGGACACCGACGGCAAGGAGCAGGTCTTCGAGACACAGGCGCGGATCGCCATCATCCGGCCCTTGAGCTTCTGACCATGGGATTCCAACGACAGATCGCGTTCGCCCTTCGACTGCGGGCTCGCCTCACGGCGAGCCCTACGCTCAGGGCGAACGGGGAGCGCGGGGCCGCCCTGTTGGTCGCCATCTCCTCCATCGCCATCCTGACGGCGGTGGCGGTGGACCTCGCCTACAACACGCGGGTCTCGCTGCAGACCGCGGTCAACGCGCGCGACGAGCTGCGCGCCACCTACCTCGCGAAGAGCAGCCTCGCCCTCTCCCGGCTGGTGCTGAACTTCCAGCAGCGGCTCGACGTCGTCACCGGCAACACCGGAACGGTCCCCGGCGCCGGCACCAGCGGCGCCGGCAGCACCACCACGACCGGCGCCACGTCCTCGACCACGACCACCTCCGGCGCCCAGGGCGGGCCCATGGCCGGACTCCTCGGCGGTCTCCACGTCTCCCTGCGGCTCTGGGAGCTGGTCCCGGTCGACTCGACCATGGCCTCGCTGTTCCTCGGCGGGAGCGAGGGCCCTACCGCCGCGAAGCGCCCGTCCCTCGTGCCCATCAGCGCGCCAGACGGTGGCGCGGGGGGCGGCGTGGGCGCGCCGGAGCAGGAGGGCACCCGGCGCGCCTTCGGCGACACAGAGGGCTCGTTCCACGCGACGATCGAGGACGAGGAGCGGAAGATCAACCTGCGCCAGTTCGCCGGCCTCGCCTATCAGCAGTTCGGGCAGGCGCTCCGGCTGGCGCAGCTGGTCAAGGACCCGCGGTGGGACTTCCTCTTCGACGAGGACGACGCCAACGGCCTCCGCGTCGCGCGCAAGGAGACCTTCGGCGCCATCAAGGACTGGGAGGACGAGGACGAGACCGGAGACGTCTTCACCGGCGATCCGGCGAAGCCGTTCGAGAATGGCTACGGCGACGAGAACTCGCTGTACGACCGGCTCCCCGACCGCTACAAGGCGAAGAACGCACCGTTCGACTCGCTCGACGAGGCGTACATGGTGGCCGGCATCACCGACGCCTTCATGGCCGCCTTCGGGGACAAGCTCACGGTCTACCCGGACGCGAGCGCCACCATCAACGTCAACACCGACGATCCGCAGCAACTGCTCGTGAACACCCTGCTCATGTCGGATCCGCCCGGCGTGCCCCAGCCGGCGGTGCTCGACCCCGCCTTCCTCGGCAAGCTCCAGTCGACGCTGGCGCTGCTCCGGCCGCTGCCCTTCCTCTCCATCACCCCGCAGCAGTTCGCCAACGCCCTGGGCGCGCTCGGCGTGAAGGTCAACGTCGCCTACACGCAACCGAACAACCCCAAGAACCTTTTCAGCGACCGCTCCGCCACCTTCCACGTTCGCGCGGTCGGCGTGGCGGGCGAGGTGAAGAAGACCATCGACGCGGTCGTCACCTTCGATCGGCGCGCCGAGGGGCTGGCCCTGGACCAGGGCCGGCTCCTCCATTGGCGCGAGGAGTAGCCATGCCGCAGCGCATCCTCGGCCTCGACCTGGGGGTCACCGCCGTACGGGCCGTGCTCCTCGAAAGCAGCTACCGCAGCTTCACCGTGACGGGGGTCCGCACCTCGCCCGTCCCGCCGGGCGGCGAGGGCGCGCCGCCGCTCCGCGAGCGGCAGCTGGCCGCGGCGGGCGCGCTGCTCGCGGAGGGCCTGGCGTTCGACACCGCGCTCGTGGCGCTGCCCGGCCCCTCCGCGTCTCACCTCGTGAGGCTGCCCTTCACCGACCCGCGCCGGATCGAGCAGACGGTGGGGTTCGAGGTCGAGGCGCAGATCCCGTTCGATCTCACGGAGGTCGCGTGGGACTGGCAGGCGCTGCAGCAGTCCGGCGGGCAGACGGAGCTGCTCGTGGCGGTGGTGCGGAAGGACGAGCTCGCGGCGCTGCTCACCGAGCTCAAGCCGCTCGGCGTCGATCCGCGCACGGTCCTGCCGCCCGGGCCCGCGCTGGCCGCGCTCTTCGGGGCGGGCGTCCTCGCGGGCGAGCTCGCCGCCGCGCCGGGCGAGGCGCCGCCGGTGGAGGCGGTGCTGGAGGTCGAGCCTGGGCGCGCCACGCTGGCCCTCGTGGCCGGGGGCGCGCTGGAGGGGGCGCGCACGTTCCCGCTCGCCGGCGGCACGCCCGCCGGCTCCATCGCGCGCGAGGTGCGCGCGACGCTGCGCGCCTGGCGCGCCCGCGCCGGCGCCACGCCGCGTCCGCTCGGGCGGCTGCTCCTCGCCGGCGAGGCGCCGGGCGTCCCGGGGCTCGCCGAGGCGCTGCAGGGCGAGGTGCAGGGGCCGATCGAGCCGCTCGCGCTCTCCGGGCCGGCGGCGGAGCGCATCCCGCCGGAGGAGGCGCCGGCGCTCGCCCTGGCGCTCGCCCTGGCGCTGCGCGGCCACCAGGGCTCGCGCGCGCCGCGGCTCAACCTCCGCCGCGGCGAGCTCGCGTACACGCGCGACTTCCAGCACGTGCGTGGCAAGGTGGCGCGGCTCGCCACCTGGACGGCGCTGGTGCTCCTGCTCGCCTTGATCTCGTCGAGCGTGAGGGTGTTCGCGCTGTCACGGCAGGAGAAGCTGCTCGACACGGCCCTGTGCGACGCGACGCAGAAGCTCGTCGGCAAGTGCTACGAGAACGACGAGCTGGCGGTGGCGGCGCTGCGCGGCAAGGGCACGGTGGCCGCGTCCATCCCGAAGAACTCGGCGCTCGACATCTTCACCGAGCTCTCGGCGCGGATCCCGCAGGACTTCTGGCTCAAGCTCGACCGCATCGAGATCACGCGCGACAAGCTGCACCTCCAGGGCGTCACCGACGCGGCCGAGAACGTCGACCGCGTCGTGGGCGCGCTGCGCGCCTCGCGCTGCTTCGGCGACGCGCGCTCCGGCGGCGCGCGCAAGCGCTCCGGGGACGGCAAGTTCGAGTTCACCGTCGACTCCGACCTCACCTGCGACACCGGCGAGAAGCCGGCAACGAGGAAGTGACCGTGGAGACGATCCGGAAGTGGAAGACCGACCTCGAGGCCTGGTTCTCGCGGCTCGCACCGCGCGAGCGGGTCATGGTGAGCGCCGGCGCCCTGGCGGTGGCGTGCTTCGTCCTGTTCCTCGTGTTCACGCAGCTGCAACGCGGGATCGCGGCGCGGGAGGCCGCCATCGACCGCAAGACCGAGGTCATCGCCCGGGTCGGAAAGCTGGCGGAGGGCTACCGGGCGGCGGAGGCCCAGCGCGCGCAGCTCGAGGCCAAGTTGAAGGGGCCACCGCTCCAGCTCATGAGCTTCGTCGCGCAGACCGGGCAGAAGCTCGGGATCGAGGTGAACGACCTGCGCCCCGGCACCCCGGGGAGCGCCAGCGCCAGCGACAAGGTGGTGGAGGACACGGTCGAGGTGAACCTCGCCAAGCTCGAGCTGCCCCGGCTGGCCTCGCTGCTCCAGGAGCTGGAGCGTGGGCCGGGCGTGGTGAAGGTGCGCCGGCTCGCGCTCCGTACCCGCAACGACGACCCCAACGCCGTGGACGCGACGATCGTGATCGCCACCTACCAGCTCAAGAGCTGACATGGACTTCGACCTCAAGCTCAAGCCGTGGCAGCGCCGGGCGGCCTACGCGGCGTTCGCGGCGGCGGCGTTCCTCCTCGCGCTCCGCCTGACCTTCCCCGCCGAGGCGGTGAAGGAGCGCCTCGTCATGGCGGCGGCGGCGCAGGGATGGCAGGTCCGCGTGGGCGACGTGCGTCCGGCGGGGTTGCTCGGCGTCGGGATGACGAGCCTCTCCCTGGAGTCGCGCGACGGCTTGCGCATCCCCATCGAGCGGCTGGAGGCGACGCTGCGCCCGTGGTCGCTCCTGCGCGGGCGCCGCGGCGTGTCCTTCGACGCCTCGCTGTTCGACGGGCGCGTGAAGGGGTTCGCCGAGGAGGGCGGCGCGACGCGCCGGTTGTCGGCGGCGCTCGACGGCGTGGACCTGTCGCGCGCCGTGCCCCTCCGCCAGGCGACCGGGGTGGACCTCGCCGGCCTCATGAAAGGCGACATCGACCTCACCTTCGACGAGCGCGAGCCGGCGAAGAGCGCCGGCCGCGTGGACGTGGCGGTGCAGCGGGCGGCCGTGAACGGCGGCGAGATGCCGATCCCTGGGATGGGCGGCGCGCTGACGCTGCCGCGCATGGCGCTGGGCCAACTCCAAGCCCGCGCGGTGGTGAACAGCGGCAAGCTCACCTTCGAGAAGCTCGAGCTGAAGGGCGACGATGTCGAGGCGACCGGCGACGGCCTCTACTTCGTGCTCCAGCCGCGCCTCTCGTTCGCGCCGCTGTTCGGAAAGCTCACCGTCCGCGTCCGCGACGCGTTCTGGCAGAGGAGTGGAAACGCCGGGTTCAAGAGCCTGGCGGAGATGGCGCTCGCGCCGGCGCGCGCGCGGGACGGCGCCTACGGCTTCCAGATCTACGGGACGCTGTCGCAGCCCCAGGCGCGGATGACGCCTTGAGGAGCTCCGCGACCTCCGGTTCCCGCCGGCGCGGCAGCCCCGGGAGCCGCAGCAGGATCTCGGCCGTGCGGTGCGGGCACTCGAGCTGCGGGCAATGCCCGCAGTCGGGGACCGGCTCGTATCGCACGCCCTTGAGCTTCTTCAAGTAGAAGGCGCGGCAGCCGTCGGGGATGAGGCGGTCCTTCTCGCCCCAGACCAGCACCGCCGGGCTCTTCACCTGGGCCATCTCGTCGTCGGAGAGGAAGTCCTCCGCGGTGAGGCTCGCCATGAGCTGGGTGACCGGCGGGCGCCGCATCAACCGCTGGAAGTCCCAGGCCAGCAGCCGCACCGCGAGCGGCGGGCGGTGGAACATGCGGCGCAGCCACTCGTTCATCGCCCCACGCTCTTCCGCCATCACGACCCGGAGGAAGTCGACCCAGTCCTCCGCCCGCAGCGCCGGGCCGCCGGGGTTGATGAGGGCGAGCGCGTGCACGAGGTCGGGCCTCCGCGCGGCGAGCTTGGCCGCGATCCAGCCGCCCATCGAGTTGCCGGCCACGTAGGCTCCGCGCGGCGCGACGCGCGCCACCAGCCGCTCGGCGACGTCGACCAGCTCGGGGAACGACAGGAACTCGCGGCCCGCCGGCGGCTGCGACCAGCCGTAGCCCGGCAGGTCGGGCACGACCAGCCGGTAGGCGCGCCGCAGGAACGGGATCACGGGGTAGAAGCACGTGCTGGAGGCGCCGAGGCCGTGGAGGAGCACGAGCGTCGGCGGCCGCACCGGCCTGCGCGACGGCGCGCCCGCGCGCGCGCCGGCCGCGCGTAGCGCCTCGAGATCGCGCGGGCGGGGGTGGAACTCCGCGTACCAGACGCGGGAACCAGCGACGGTGACCTGCCGGATGCTGGCGCCTCGCCGGCGCCACTCCAGACCGACCAGGCGTTGGACCAGCTCGAGCATGTGTCACCAGCGGGGTTGCGGTTGCTTGCTCGTCGGGCCGCCCATACCTGCGACTGAATTTTGGACCTCTCGACGCTCTGCGGTAGGGCCCTCGAACGTTCATGGGGTACGCCCCTCTCCCGGGCCCTCTCCCTGCCCGGCGTTGGAGCGAGGGAGAGCGATCGACCCTCTCCCCCACCGGGGGAGAGGGCAAGGGAGAGGGGGCCGCTCAGCGCGATTGAGCTCCAATGGAATGACCCTACCTGCATCGTCACGCAACGGCTCGGATTCATGGGGAAAACCGCGGCGCTCGGCGGCGTGGCCCCGTCGCAGCGACCGCCATCGGATCTGAAAAAGCCCCGATCATTCCGGGGCTTGGTTGAACCGCCCCATGGGGTGTGCTACGAGCGATCCATGCGCATCAAGCGCCTCGATATCGTCGGCTTCAAGTCATTCATGGACCGCACCGTGGTGTCGTTCGCGGACGGTGTGACCGGCGTCGTCGGGCCGAACGGCTGCGGGAAGTCGAACGTCGCGGACTCCATCCGCTGGGTGCTCGGCGAGCAGTCGGCGCGGCAGCTGCGCGGCCGCTCGATGGAGGACGTCATCTTCAACGGCTCGGAGTCGAAGCCGCCGCTGTCGATGGCCGAGGTGCTGATCACCTTCGAGAACGATCGCCCGAGCGAGCTGCCGGCGCAGTACCAGGGGTTCGGCGAGATCACGGTCGGACGCCGGCTCTTCCGCACGGGAGAGTCCGAGTACCTCATCAACAAGGTGCCCGCCCGCCTGCTCGACGTGAACGACCTGTTCATGGGCTCGGGCGTCGGCCGGACCGCCTACTCGATCATCGAGCAGGGCCGCATCGGGCAGATCGTCTCCGCCCGCGCCGAGGACCGCCGCTCCATCATCGAGGAGGCGGCCGGGATCACGAAGTACAAGAAGCGGCGCGAGGCCGCCGAGCGGAAGATGGAGGCGACGCAGCAGAACCTCATGCGCGTCGCCGACCTGGTGCAGGAGCTCGGGAAGCAGCTCGAGAGCCTCAACCGCCAGGCGCGCAAGGCCGAGAAGTACAAGGCCCTCAAGGCGCAGATCCGCGAGCTCGAGCTGGCGCAGGCGGCGAGCCGCTTCCTGGAGATCACCGCCCTGCGTCGCGCCGCGGAGGAGCAGAAGGCGGCCTCCGACGCGGAGGGCCGCGAGCTGCAGGCGCGCCTGGCCGAGGTCGAGGCGGCGATCGACGCCGAGCGCGTCCTCCTCACCGGCCTCGAGGCGCGGGTCCAGGAGCTCGGCCAGCGCGAGCACGAGCTCGCGAGCCAGGCGCGCGTCTCGCAGGTCTCGGTCGAGGCGGCCGCCCACGAGCTGGAGGGCGTCGGCGAGCGCACCCGGGCGCAGGCGGCGGAGGTGGAGTCGCTCAAGGCGCAGGCCGAGGCGCTCGGCGTCGAGCGCGCCTCGCTCGAGCAGCAGCGCGAGGAGCTGGGCGCGCTGGGCGGCGCCGACGAGGCGCGGCTCTCCGAGTCCGAGACGCAGCTGCGCGACCTCGCCCGCGAGGCCGCGGCGCTGCAGGAGCAGGCGGAGGCCGCGCGCGCCGAGGCGAGCGCGGCGCTGGGCCGCGCCGCCGGTCACCGCAGCCAGCTGCAGCAGCTCGAGCGCCAGCGCGCCGACCTCGCCGCGCGGCTCGCCAAGAACCGCGGCGAGGCGGACGACATCGCGCGCCGCAGCGGCGAGCTCGACGGCGCGCGCGCGCAGTACGTCGACAAGCTCGGCAAGACGCGGCAGCTCAAGCTGCGGCTCGAGGCGGAGCGCGGCGCGCAAGAGGAGACGCTCGAGCGCACCCGCTCCGAGTTCATCCAGAACGAGGCCAAGCTCATCACGCTGCGCGAGGAGCTGGGCGACAAGCGCGCCCGCCTCACCTCGCTCACCGAGGTGATGCGGAACTACGAGGGGTATGGCCGCGGGGTGCGCAGCCTCATGACGCGCGCCGGCCAGGGCGAGGCGCAGAAGGACCACGGCATCTTCGGCCTGGTGGCGGACGTCGTCTCGGCGCCGCCCGAGTACGAGACCGCGGTGGAGGCGGTCCTGGGCGAGCGACTGCAGTACGTCATCGTCGAGAGCCACTCGCAGGGCGTGGAGGCCATCGACTTCCTGAAGAGCGCCGCCGAGGGGCGCGCCTCGCTCATCCCGCTCGCCCGCCTGCGCGAGGCTACCGCCGCCTCCACGGAGACGCTGCGGGACGATCCGGGGTTCGTGGCAGGCTGCCTCGACGTGGTGCGCTTCGATCCGGCGTACGAGAAGGTGGCGCAGTTCCTCCTCGGCGACGCGGTCATCGTGCGAGACCTGCCGAGCGCGCTCGCGGCGTGGCAGGCGGCCGCCGAGAAGCGCACCCTCGTCACGCTCGATGGCGAGGTGCTCGACCCGTACGGCGTCGTCACCGGCGGCCCGCTCGAGGGCGAGGGCCACGGCGCGCTGCAGCGGCGCCGCGAGGTGCAGGAGCTGGAGGAGACGGTCCGGCACTTCGAGGCCGACTTCGCGCTGGCCCAGGAGCGCCACCGCACGCTGCAGGCGCGCGTGCTCCAGCTCGAGGCGGCGCTCAAGTCGCTCGACAAGGATGGCCGGGAGAAGGACCTGGCGGTGCTCGAGCAGGAGAAGGACCTGGCCCGCATCGGGGAGGAGCTCGACCGCCACGCCCACCGCGTGGGGCAGCTCGAGGTGGAGCGCGCCTCGCTCGACGACGCGCTGGCGGGGCTCGGGCGCGAGGAGGAGGAGCACCGCGTCCAGGCCGCCACCGCCGAAGCCGAGCAGTCGCGGGCGGAGGAGCGCGCGCGCGAGGCGGCGCAGGGCGCGGACCGGATGAAGCAGGCGACCGACGTGCTCACCGCGCAGCTCATGAACCTCAAGGTGAAGGTCGCGGCCGACGCCGAGCGCAAGGAGTCGCTGGCGTCGGCGCTGAAGCGGCTGGAGGACGCTCGCCGCGAGGTGGAGGAGCGCCGCGGACGCCTGTTCGCGGGTCTCTCGGAGGCGAACGCTCGCGCGGCCGAGCTGCGCGGGCGCATCGAGGGGACGCACGTCGACATCGACCGCCTCTCCGCCGAGCACGGGCAGGTGAAGGAGGCGCTGGCGGAGGAGCGCGCCGCGCTCGACACGGCCGCGGCCGGGCTGCGCGGACGCGACGCCGAGGTGCGCGCGCTGCGTCAGCGCACCGAGGCGGTGACGCAGGCCGCGAGCGAGGCGGCCCTCACCGCGCGCGAGCAGGCGCTGGCGCTCTCCCACCTGGAGGAGCAGATCCACGAGCGCTGCCAGGCCGAGCTGCGATGGGAGGTGCAGCGCTTCCACATGCAGCGCCCCCCATCCGACGCCGAGCGCGAGCGGCTGGAGGAGCTCAAGGCGCAGGCCGAGCGCATGGGCGGCATCAACCTCACCGCGATCGAGGAGTACGACGAGCTGGCGAAGCGCCACACGTTCATGAGCGCCCAGAAGACGGACCTCGAGAGCTCGCTCGCCGACCTCAAGGCGGCCATCGTCAAGATCAACCGCGCCTCGCGCGAACGCTTCCGCGAGACCTTCGACCTCGTGAACGAGAAGTTCCAGCAGGTGTTCCCGCGCCTCTTCAACGGAGGCCGGGCGGGCCTCGCGCTCACGCAGGACCCCGACGGCGGGGAGGTGGAGGGCGGGGTCGAGATCTTCGCGCAGCCGCCGGGCAAGAAGCTGCAGAGCGTGAACCTGCTCTCCGGCGGCGAGAAGGCGCTCACCGCCGTCTCGCTCATCTTCGCCATCTTCCTCATCAAGCCGACGCCGTTCTGCCTCCTCGACGAGGTCGACGCGCCGCTCGACGAGGCGAACGTCGGCCGCTACAACGAGCTCGTCAAGGAGATGAGCAAGGCGAGCCAGTTCATCCTCATCACGCACAACAAGCGGACCATGGAGATGGTGGACACGATCTATGGCGTCACGATGGAGGAGCCGGGCGTCTCGAAGCTCGTCTCGGTGAAGATGTCGCAGCGCGAGCAGTCGGCGGCCGCCTAGTGGCGGGAGCCTTCCCCGCGAAGTGCCGCGCAGCAGACCTACAGTGAATGGACTCACCACCTCCGCGGAGCGGCACTAGCCATGGACCGGATCCTGCCCCACCTCACCGCGACCGACGCGGCGGTCCTCGCCGCCGTCGCGGTGGCCCTGATCCTCGTCCTGGTGGCGGCGGTGGTGGTGCTGCGCCGCCGCCGCGCGCCGCTGGCCCCGCCGCCGCCCCCGCCCCAGGAGCTCCCTCCCGCCCAGCGCCGGGCGCCGCCGCCCGCGCCCCCGCCGGCGCCGCCCGAGGAGGCCGTGCTCGCGCGGGAGGAGCGCGAGGCGCGCCGCAAGGAGGAGTACCGGCGCAAGAAGGAGGAGGAGCGGCTCGAGCGCGAACGCCGGCGCGAGGCGCAGGAGGAGGAAGCCCGGCGCGCGCGCGAGGAGGCCGAGCGGGCCGCCCGCGAGGCCGATGAGGCCCGCCAGCGCGAGGAGGAGGAGCGCCGGCGCCGGGTCGAGGCGGAGGCCGGGCGCACGCTCGCCGCGGGCCTCGAGAAGACTCGCGGCGGGTTCATGGCCCGCCTCAACGCCCTCTTCACCGGCGGCAAGCCCGTCGACGAGTCCGTGCTCGCCGATCTGGAGGAGGTGCTCTTCACCGCCGACATCGGCGTGAAGACGGCCACCCAGCTCCTCGAGACCGCCCGCGAGCGCGTCAAGCGGAACGAGCTCTCGGATCCGTCCCGCCTGCGGGCCGTGCTGCGCCAGGACGTGGAGCGGATCCTGTCGCTCGACGGACGAGGCGGCATGGGCGAGGGGCTCGCCGTCGGGGCCGAGCGCCCCTACGTCGTCATGATCGTCGGCGTGAACGGCAGCGGAAAGACGACGACCGTCGGCAAGCTCGCCGCGAAGCTCCAGCAGGGCGGGCACACCGTGCTCCTCGGCGCGGGCGACACCTTCCGTGCCGCGGCCGGGGAGCAGCTCGAGATCTGGGCCGACCGCGTCGGCGCGCCGGTGGTGCGCGGCAAGGAAGGGTCCGACCCCGCCAGCGTCTGCTTCGAGGCGGTGAAGCAGGGCGTCGAGCGCGGCGTCGACGTCGTGCTGTGCGACACCGCCGGGCGCCTCCACACGAAGACCCCGCTCATGGAGGAGCTCAAGAAGGTGAAGCGCGTCATGAGCAAGGCCACCCCGGGCGCGCCGCACGAGGTCCTGCTCGTGCTCGATTCGACGAACGGGCAGAACGCCATCGCGCAGGCGCGCCAGTTCCACGAGGCGCTCGGCGTCACGGGGCTCGTCCTGACGAAGCTCGACGGGACCGCCAAGGGCGGCGTCGTCATCGGCATCTGCGACGAGCTGAAGCTGCCGGTGCGCTACGTCGGCGTGGGCGAGAAGGTGGCCGACCTGCGCCCCTTCTCTCCGCACGAGTTCGTCGAGGCGCTGTTCGAGGAGTGATGGCCGTGGCTGCGCGCGTCGATCCGCGGTACGGCCCGTAGAGCGCGGGCTCGTCTGTCAGGGTTCGTCCCAAGTCAGCACCCTGAGCTTCACGGCAGCATCGAAGGATGGCGCGGGCTCGTCGAATGGTATCGCACGGAGGGGGCGGCGCGGATCGATGAGCGCCGTCCGCGATGCCTCTTCGCACGTTCGAGACCGCACCGCGTGGTCCGGACTTACATCTGACGCAGCTCATCCTTGGGATCGGGAGCTACGTCACGCCGGCCAGCGCAGGCTGTGCATCTCCTCCACCTCCGCCAGGAATAGCGATCTCACCCATCCGGGGCTGCTGGCGCCGGCACCGCTCCACGTGCGCGCGCCCGAATATCTGCTCCGCGTGCAACTGGTTGTGCGAGGCGCAGAGCAACCGGCAGTTGTCGGCCGTCGACCGCCCGCCCAGCGCGACCGGCTCGATGTGGTCGACCTCCACCTTCCAGGTGCTCCCGCAGAGGTGGCCGTCCGGGCTGCGCCAGGCGCACCGCCCGCCGTCGCGCTTCCACACCTCCCGCCGCACGACGGCGGGGATGTGCTCGCGAGCCGCCGGCCGCTGCTTCTCGCCGGGGTCGCTCTCCTTCGGCGGGGCGGTCTTCCGCTTCCGCGATGGCTCGACGGCGCCCTTGCGCTTGCCGTGCCTCTCGATCGCGCACCGGACCGCCTCGCGCAGCACCGTCCCGACGTCGCCGTCCGGGATCTTGTGGGCGAGGAGCGCCTTGAGCTGCTCGAGCTCCCGCTTGAAGGCGCCGTCGACGGTCACCCGAAGCGAGTAGGTGCTCGCCGACATGGGCTCGAGCGTCGGGTGAGAGGCGCGGTGCGGAGGAGGGCCGCTCGTGGGCGCGGGCGGGCAGCTGTTCTCGAGCGGATTCGCGGGAGAGGCCGCTTCCTGCTTCGATGGCGGGGTCTCGCGCGGCAGGGCCGCGCTCGACAGCAAGCGCAGCCCTTCCCTCGGCGCCGCTCGCGGCCGGAGCGAGGCGACGAGGTGCTCCGTGTCGGCCCTGGTCATGAATGCGGCGCGGGCGACGACCTGGGCGCAGTTCTCGCCCGTGAGGACGGGCCCGAGGACCGCCACGGTCGAGAGGCACAGCCGTCCATCGCCCAGGGCGTCGCCCAGCGCCGGGAACCGGCGCAGCACGCGCATGGCGGCGATGCGCCGACCGGCCGCGCCCTCGCGCAGGTGCAGGACGCGCAGGCACCACTCCCATAGAGACGGGTAACCTGCCTCCGCCCACGCCCGGCGCCGATCGAATTCGTCGAGGTGGAGCAGGAACTCGAGCTGGAGGCGGCGCTCGTGCCCGGCCAGCTCGCCGAGGCGGCGTGAGAGCGCGGTCGAGTCGAGCGAGGCGGGGGCGGCGATGGCCATGGAGACCTCCCGTGCGTGTTCTCCATGAGTAACATGCGTTTTCGGGGCCTCCCGGGAGGCCCCTGGCTGCCTCGCCGGCGCGTTTCCAGCAGGCCCTCGCCTCGGCGCCTGCGCTCGCGCTCCTCGCATCAGGCGCGGTCCGGCGCGCGTCCAGGCGGCCATTTCCTGCTGGGCGCGCCGGCGCGAGCGCGATTCGTCGCGAACAGCGTCAAGCGAGAACGCGATTCACTCATGGGGCGTCTCTCGCCAAACACCTCCATGGGTGAAAGCACTCAATGAACGCTCGAGCGCCCTGAGACAATGACGATCAGTGAACATTGGTCGACCCAGCGCCGCCCGCGAACCCGCCACCCAGTCACGGCGACGATCCGGCGGCGTGTGCAAGCCGATCATGCGGTGCCGCCTCGAACGCGCGCAAGACGCTTCGAGGGCGACGCCGCCTGCCGGCGCCAGTCGGCTGCGCAGCGCCCTCCTCCGACCAGCCCCGCGCCTCGATGCCGCTGCTAGGGCAGAGTCGAGTTCCGAGCCCGGTATTTCGGGCGCGGGCTCGTTCACGGAACTGAGCGGGTTGAAACCGCCGGCGGGCTCCGGTAGGAGTGGCGGCGCTTGCGACCCTCCGTCCTCCTCTTCGACATCGACGGCACCCTCCTCCACTGCGGCGGCGCCGGCCGGCGCGCCCTCGAGCGCGCGATGGAGGAGCACCTCGGGAACGCCATCCGGCCCCAGGAGTCGTGGCTCACGGGCATGAAGCTCGACGGCATGACCGACCGGCTCATCGTGCGCGAGGCGATGCTCGCGGTGGGTCATCCGTTCGAGGAGTCGCTCTGCGACCGCATCCTGGACACCTACGCCGACCACCTGGAGCACGAGATCCACGGGCCGGGGTACGAGGTGTTGCCCGGGGTCCAGGCGCTGCTCGAGGCGCTCTCGGCGGCGCGCCGCACCATCGGCCTGTGCACCGGGAACATCCGGCGAGGCGCGCGGATCAAGCTCTCCCGCGGCGGCCTCGACCGCTTCTTCGGGTTCGGCGAGAAGGACGTCCACGGGTTCGCGGGCGACGGCGAGGCGCGCGAGCACATCGTCCTCGCCGCGGTGCGGCGCGCGGCGGCGCGACTCGGCCGGGCCCTCGATCCGCGCGAGGCGCTCGTCATCGGCGACACCCCGCGCGACGTCACGGCGGCGCGCGCCGCGGGCTGCCCCGTGCTGGCCGTCGCGACCGGCCGCTTCGGCGTGGACGCGCTCCGCGCCGAGGGCGCCGATCACGTCGTGCCCACGCTGGAGCGAGCGCACGTCGGCGCGCTGCTCGAGATCTAGGACCGGCGACCCTCCCCAGCCTTGACCCGCACGGCGGGGGCGGTTTATCCCTCCACCCGGCAGTCCCACCTCGCCCTACGCAGGCGAGCGCTCGAGGGCTCGAATGACCTTCTCACAGGCCGAGATCGAGGACGCTGGGCTCGCCATCGACGGACCCCGGCTGCGCGCCGTCCCGGCCGAGGGAAAGCACGCGGGCCAGATCCAATCCTGCTTCGAAGGCGCGCCCGATTACTTCGCCCGCACCGAGGGGCGGTTGCCGGGCCCGGACGCGGCCATCCACCTCCTCGCGGACGCCGAGGTCGACGACCACCGCAAGGTCTTCATCCTCGTGCCGCGGGCCGGCGGCCCCGCGGTGGGCGTGCTCGACCTCCACCTGGATTATCCGGAGCCGGGCACGGCGCAGATCGGTCTGTTGCTCTTCCGGGAGGCGTGCCAGGGGCTCGGGTACGGCAAGGAGACCACCGCCGCCACCGAGGCCGCCCTGTCCCGGGCCGGCTACCGCGCGCTCCGCCTCTCGGTCGTCGACGAGAACGTCGAGGCGAAGCAGTTCTGGGAGCGGCTGGGGTTCGCGATCGTGGGGCGGCTGGATCGCGGGGTCACGGTGTACGAGAAGGCGCTGCAGTAGGCCAGCCGCAGCCGCAGATCGCGCCGAGCGGGCGCGGGCGCAGGGCGGCGCGGATTACCCGCGAGGGAGCTGATCGTCAGGCGTCGACGTCCGCCTGCGCCGCAGCGGTGAAGCGGAGGCGGCTCCACCCGTCGCGCACGCCTTCCCACACGCTCATCAGGCCGACGTAGCCGAAGCCGGCCTGGAACAGGCACAGGAAGGGGAGCGCGTACCAGACCTGGCGCTCGACCACGAAGATGATGCCGTACGTCATGTACGCGGCGAGGGCGAGCTCCACGAGCGGCTGGAACGTGACCGCCGCCCGGTACCGCTTGCGCGCCACCGAGTGGCCGGCCCCCATGACACCGTGCTTGGGCGTCCGGGTGAAGCCCGACTGGTGGTGGAACAGCGCCTCGACGACGGCGCGGGAGTTGTTCACCGAAAGTCCGATGCCAAGCGCCATCAGGAAGGGCATGTAGCGCAGGCGCTGCCACACTGTCATCCCGATCTCGCGCTGGCTCGCGAAGTAAAACGAGCAGACCGAGGCCGTGGCGGCGGCGAAGAACGGGATGTCGAGGAGCAGCACCTCGTACCAGCCGTGCCCCACCCGCACCATGATGGTGATGGGCATGAGCAGCGCCAGGGGGATCATGAGGAGGTAGGCGAAGTTGGCGGTGAGGTGGAAAAACGCCTCCCGCTTCACGTGGCGCGGCAGCGGCGCGGCGAAGATACGCGGCAGGAGCTTGAGCGCGGTCTGGATCGACCCCTTCGCCCAGCGGTGCTGCTGGCTCTTGAACGCGTTCATCTCGACCGGGATCTCGGCCGGCGCGGTCACCTGCGGCAGGAAGACGAACTTCCACCCGGCGAGCTGGGCGCGGTACGAGAGGTCGAGGTCCTCGGTCAGCGTGTCGTGCTGCCACCCGCCGGCGCCGAGGATCGTCTCGCACCGCCAGATCCCGGCGGTGCCGTTGAAGTTGAAGAAGGCGCCAGAGCGGTTGCGGGCGGTGTGCTCGATGACGAAGTGCCCGTCGAGCAGGATGCCCTGACACTGGGTGAGCGCGCTGTAGTCGCGGTTCAGGTGCTCCCAGCGGACCTGCACCATCCCGATCTTCGGATCGGTGAAGAAGTGGACGGTGCGCCGCAGGAAGTCGGGCTCCGGGACGAAGTCGGCGTCGAAGACGGCCACGAACTGACCCTTCGCGAGCCGGAGTCCGTTCTCGAGCGCACCCGCCTTGAAGCCCTGCCTGTCGGCGCGGTGGACGTAGTGGATGTCGACGCCCTGCTCCCGCCAGCGGTCGACGCACGCGCGGGCGATGTCGCACGTCTCGTCGGTCGAGTCGTCGAGGACCTGCACCTCGAGGAGGTGGCGCGGGTAGTCGAGGGCGCAGACGGCGCCGATGAGCCGGTTCACGACGTACAGCTCGTTGAAGATCGGGAGCTGCACGGTCACGCGCGGAAGCTCTTCGAAGCGAGCGCTCGGCGTGGGGAGGCGGAACTTGTGACGGTAGTACAGGTACGCCATGTAGTAGCGGTGCGACCCGTACACGGAGAGCACGAGCAGCACCGCGACGTAGGCGATGACGACGGAGATCTCGAGGAGGCTCATCTTCGGGGCTGTCCACCTGGCGGGGGAGCGCACCCGCAGGCGCTCACGGTCATTCCTCGACGCGAGGGAGCAAACCCTCCCCCCTGACGAAGCCGCGCGGACTATAGCGGCTCGGCCCCGGAAGTCAAATGTAAAACCCCTGACGCTCCACGGGAAAATGTGAATCGAGGCCCCTGCCGCCGGTTCTACGGAACGTCAAGTTCGAGCCCGACTCGCCGTGCGGGTTCGACGGCCTGCGCCGCGGCGCCGCGGCGTTCGGGCCGGGCTCGCTCGGCCGCTCGCGAGCGCTATCGCTTGACGGCCGAAGGAGGCATGGGGGTCGGGGCCCCCTTGAAGATGGCCGCCGCGCGCAGGTAGTCGAGGGCGGTCCGGAGCTGGTAATCGGACGACGGTGAGGGCGGACCGGACGGACCGGCGGCGGGCGCGTCGTTCTTGAAGTGACGCTCGAGGTCCTTCTCGACCGGACCCTCCTCGTCCCGGAGCGGCGGGGCGGCGTCAGCGACCACCACGTCGGGGGTGATGCCCAGCTCCTGGATCGAGCGGTGCTTCGGCGTGAAGTAGCGCGCGACCGTGAGCTTCAGCCCCGAGCCGTCCTCGAGATCGATCAGGCTCTGCACCGAGCCCTTCCCGAACGTCTGCGTGCCCAGGATCACCGCCCGTCCGTGGTCCTGCAGGGCCCCCGCCACGATCTCGCTCGCCGAGGCGGTGCCGCGGTTGACCAGCACGACGATGGGGTACCCCGGCTCGGTGTCCTTCTCGTGGGCGCGCTCCACCTCGGCGCCGCGCTTCGAGCGCCCCTCGGTGCTGACGATGACGCCCTCGCGCAGGAAGCGGTCGGCGACCTTGACCGCCTGATCGAGCAAGCCACCCGGATCGTTGCGCAGGTCGAGCACGAGCCCGCGGATCTCGCCCTTCAGCTCCTGTCGGGCGCCGTCGAGCGCCTTCTTGAGCGCGGCGTCGGTCCGGTCCTGGAACGTCTTCACCTGCACCAGCGCGAAGCCCTTCGCCGGGTCGACTACCTTCCAGACGACGCTCTGGGTCCGCACGCGCTCGCGCAGGATCGTGAGCGACTGCGGGGCGGTGAAGCCGTCGCGCATGATCTGGAGGACGACCTTCGTCCCGGCCGCCCCCTTGAGGCGCTGGATGGCGTCGGTGAGCCCCATGTCGCGCGTGCTCGCGCCGTCGATGGCGAACACCCGGTCACCGGCCGCGATGCCGGCGCGCTCGGCCGGAGAGTCCGCGATGGGCGAGACGACCACGAGCTGATCGCCCTTCACCCCCAGCTCGATCCCCACCCCATCGAACTCGCCCGTCGTCTCTTCCTTGAGCGCCCGGTACACCTCGGGTCGCATGAACTGGCTGTGCGGATCGAGCCGCGCCACCATCCCCTCGATGGCGCCGTACACCAGATCCTTCTCCTTCACCTCCTCGACGTAGCCGTTCTCGATGTAGGCGAGGACGTCGGCGAACACGTCCAGCGGGCGGTAGGGCTGACCGCCGTCGCGGCGAGCCGCGCGGGCGGCGTGGTCCACCGAGAGGCCGGCGAAGAAGGCTGCGCCCACGGCGGCGCAGGCGAGGAGACGGGAGCGGCTCATGCCTTCATCCTATAGCGGAACCGGCGCCGCCCTCATGGGCGGAGCCAGGCGGCGGGATCGGCGGGGCGGCCGCGCTCGCGGATCTCGAAGTACAGGTAGGGTCCCTTCATCGACCCGGTGTCCCCGACCGTGCCGAGCAGCGCCCCCGCGTCGATCTCCTCGCCGATGGCGGTGCTCATCGAGGCGAGGTGCGCCACGAGCGTGTGGAACCCGTCGCCGTGGTCGACGATGACGAGGTTGCCGTAGCCCTTGAACCACCCCGCGTGCGCGACGCGCCCGGGGGCGACGGCGCGCACCTCGCTACCGGCGGGGGCGAGGATGTCGACTCCGTTCTGGACCGTGACCGTGCCCCAGCGTGGGTCGACGACCCGCCCGAACCCGACCTCGATGGGCCCCCTGGCCGGTCGTGGCAGGCGTCCGCGCAGCTGGGCGAAGCCGGTGTGGAGGGGGACGCCCGCGGTCGGCGGCGGCAGCGCCGCCACGAACTCCGCCAGCTTCACCTCCTGTCCGGCCGCCTCGGCCGCGGCGCGCTCGTGCAGCGTGCGAGCCCCGCGGACCGCGCCCAGGAGGGCGCGGTGCTCCTCGCGCAAGCTGGCCGCTTCGTCGCGCCGCGCCGCCGCCCGCCCCGCCAGGGATGCGATCCGCACCGTCTCCTGCTCGCGCATCGCGCGCGCACGCTCTCGCGCCTCGACCGCGCCCTGCGCGTCCGCGAGCAGCGCCAGGTCGTGCCGCGTCACCTCGGCCCACAGGTAGCGGCGCTTCACCAGGTCGGCGAGCGAAGGCGACGAGGCGAGCAGCCGCAGCTCCGAGAGCCGCCCTTGCCGGACACGCGCGCGGAGTCGGGGCCCGAGCTCCTCCTGCAGTGCGGCGAGCCGGGCCTGCGCGCCGGCCTCGTCGGCGCGCGCGCGTGCCAGCCGCTGCTCGGCGAGCGCACGCTCGGCCTCCGCCGCGGCGGCCGCGGAGGAGGCCGCCATCCAGCTTCGCTCGGCCGCGTCGAGCGCGGACAGCAGCGATCCCTCGCGCTGAGCGAGCCCCCGCGCGGCCTGCTCCTCGGCCGCCTTGCGCGCTCGCAGCTCCTCCAGCCGCGCCCGCGGATCCGCGGCGACGGTGAGCGCGAGGAGCGCCAGCGCGGCCCCGGTCACCATCACCTCCGGCGGAGCTCGCGTCCGACGGCGAGCGCGCTCGAGAAGAGCCCCAGCGCGGCTCCGCCGCCGACCAGCGCCCCGACGAGCGAGCCGGGTACGAGGTCGGCGCGCGCGAGGGCGAGCCCGGTCGCGCCGGCGAGCGCCGGGGCCGCCGCCGCCGCGACGGCGAGCAGCGCGACGGCCGCGAGTGACCCGCCCAGCGCGCCCTGCAGGAGCCCCTCGATGAGGAACGGCGCCTCGACGAAGAGGTCGGTCGCGCCGACGAGCCGCATGATCTCGATCTCCTCGCGGCGCGCGAACACGCCGAGGCGGAGGGTGTTCGCGACCAGCACGGCCGCGCCGGCGGCGAGCGCGACGAAGAGCGCGGCGCCGGCCCAGCGCAGCCGACCCAGGAGGCGCTCCAGCTTCTCCAGCCAGGCGTTGCCGTAGTCCACCTCTCGCGCGCCCGGCACCTGGGCGAGGCGCGACGCCAGCGCCCGCGCCTCGGCGAGGCGGATCCCGGGCGCGCTCACCTCGATCGAGGGCGGCAGCAGGTCGGGCTTCACACCGTCGAGCAAGCCGCCCTGCGGCCCGAGCGCCTCGCGGAACCGGCGCAGGGCCTCCGGCGCGCTCACCGCCTCGACGCGCCGCCCGGCGGCGGCGGCCGCGGCCGCCTCGCGGGCGCGCTCCAGATCCGCGCCCGGGTCGAGATAGACGGAGATGCCGACCTCGCCGGCCCACGCCCCGAGGAGCCGCTCCGCCCCGCGCAGCGCGGCGGCGAAGAGCCCGGTCACGAAGAGCGCCACGGCCAGCGTGAGCGTGGCGACGAGCGCGACGCGTGGCCGGCGCGCCATCGCCTCCAGCGCGCGCGACACGAAGTACGCGGGCCGGCGCAGCAGCGCGATCACGCCCGCCCCGCCCGTCTGATCTCCGCCCCGTCCGCCACGACGCGGCCTCGCTCCAGCGCGACCACCCGCTTCTTGTAGCGCTCGAGCAGGCTGCGGTCGTGCGTGGCCACGAGCACGGTCGTTCCTCGCGCGTTCGCGGCCTGGAGCAGGTCCATCACCTCGAGCGTGCGCTCCGGGTCGAGGTTGCCGGTCGGCTCGTCGGCGAGGAGCAGCGCCGGGTCGCCCACGAGGGCGCGCGCCACCGCCACCCGCTGCTGCTCGCCTCCGGAGAGCGACAGCGGGAACTTCGCCGCCTTGAGCTCGAGGCCGACGGAGCGGAGGATGGCCTCGACCTTGCGCCGCACCTCGCGGGCGGGGAGCCCGCGCACCTCGAGTGGGAAGGCGACGTTCTCGGCCACGGTGCGGTCGGGGAGGAGCTTGAAGTCCTGGAACACCACGCCGATGGAGCGCCGCAGGTAGGGGATCTGGGACGGCGTCAGCTTCGCGACGTTGCGGCCGAAGACGAGGAGCTGGCCGCTGGTGGCCACCTCGGCGCAGAAGACGAGCCTCATCAGCGTCGACTTGCCGGCGCCGGAGGGGCCGGTCAGGAACACGAACTCGCCCTTCTCCACGCCCAGCGTGACGTCGAGCAGCGCCGGCGCCTCGCCGGCGTACTGCTTGTGCACGTGGAAGAGCTCGACCATGCGTCGCGGCGGCCGCGGCCGCTGCTACTTCCGCGGCCCCGGGTCCTCGGCGAGATACGAGAGGATCACCTCGTCGAGGCTCTTCTCGCTGGCGAGGTCGTCGCCG
This sequence comes from Anaeromyxobacteraceae bacterium, assembly GCA_035538735.1. Taxonomy (GTDB): domain Bacteria; phylum Myxococcota; class Myxococcia; order Myxococcales; family Anaeromyxobacteraceae; genus Anaeromyxobacter_A. The sequence goes on from DATLJU010000226.1 coordinate 26,368, forward strand.
AAGAGCGCGTCGGCCGGGTCGGCGCCGCGGCGCGCCGGGGCAGGCGCGGCCGGCCGGGGAGCCGTCGCGCCCGGGGCGCTCGCAGGGGGGCGCGCCGTGGGCGATCGCGGGGGCACGGTGGTGCGAGTCAAGACCGGCGGCGGCGTCACCGCCGGCCGGAACACCACCTGCGGCACGGCCGGCGCCGGGGGCGTCTGCGCGCTCGGCGGGCGCGCGGCGGCGGGCATCGGTGCGGCGGGTGCCGGTGCGGCTTGAGCCGGTGCGTGGGGAGGCGCCACCGGGTCGCCGGCGAGCTGCCCGGGCTGATACGCGCGCGCCTGCCCGGAGAGCGCCTGGTCCCGGTCGTCGTAGACGCCGTTGATGAGGTTGCGCAGCATCTCCTTGTGCTGCTCCTCCATCAGCTCGCGGACGACCTGCGCCAGGTTCTCGGCCGAGACGATGTCGGCGTAGCTCGTCTTCTTCGTCGCGAGGATGTTGCCGCCGACGAACAGGTGCGTCGTGATCAGCGGGTTGGCGACGCCGGAGTCCTCGGTCTGGATGTGGTAGGCCTTCCCACGGTGCTTCACGTTGTGGTTGAAGCCGGTGACCATCTGCTTCACATCCGCCATGCGCGGACGGTAGCCCATCGCCGGAGGGCCATCAACACGCCCACCCCTCCCCTCTCCCCGGCCCTCTCCCCGCTTCGCGGGGCGAGGGTGACGGGACGCAATTTGTTCTCGACCCTCTCCCTCACCGGGGGAGAGGGCAGGGAGAGGGGGCCGTCACCGTGCGTCAAATATCGACTTGCTCCGCGGTGTCCACCGGCCGCCCGAGGAATCGCTCCGCGACGGTGAGGAACCGCGCCGGCGTGTCGGTCACGAAGAACCGGTGCTGCGCTGGCTCGCGGCCGGCCTCGACCTGCGCCGCCACCTCGCCCGCGATCGCCTCGGCGCTGTCGACGAGCGTGACCCCGGGCAGCTCGCGCGCGATGGCGCGCTCGAGCAGCGGGTAGTGCGTGCAGCCAAGGACGAGGGTGTCGACCTTCGCCTCCAGGAACGGCGCGAGATACCGCCGGGCGACGAGGCGCACCACCTCGTCGCCGGGATCGGTCCAGCCCTCCTCCGCGAGCGGCACGAAGAGCGGGCACGCCGCCGCGACCACCTGGGCGTCGGGGCGGGCGGCGCGCACGGCGCGCTGGTAGGCGCCGGAGGCGACCGTGCTGGCGGTGCCGATGACGCCGATGCGGCCGGTGCGCGAGGCGCGCGCCGCCACGCGCGCGCCCGGCTCGACCACCCCGAGCACCGGGATCGAGAGCTCTTCGCGGAGCGCCGGCAGCGCGACGGCGGAGGCGGTGTTGCAGGCGACGACGAGCAGGTCGATCTCGCGCGCGACGAGGAAGCGCGCGTTCCTGAGAGAGTACTGCGTCACCACCTCCGGCGACTTCGAGCCGTAGGGGACGCGGGCGGTGTCGCCCAGGTAGACCGTGTCGAGCCCCGGCAGCCGCGCGAAGATGGCCTTCTGGACGGTGAGCCCGCCCACGCCGGAGTCGAAGAGGCCGATGCGCGCCATGCGCGAGCGCTATAGCGCGTGGCGGCGCATCGACACAATGACCCCGCCGCTCAGAAGCAGGTACCGCCGGAGGCCGGGACGAGCACCGTCTGCGTCTCGCCGGCCGTCACGTGGTCGAAGCTCTGCGCCGAGCAGGTGGCGTGGAACGTCACGTAGTTGTTCGGCGGCGTGAACTGGACTTCCTGGATCCGCGTGACGGTGTAGGCGCCGAAGGGCAGCGACGACAGCGTGATGATCGAGCCACAGGGGATCGCCTGCGGGTTCGTGCTCGAGGGGCCGACCTCGTCGACCACCTGGTTCCGCGTGACGTCGAGCAGCGTGTACCAGATGAACGTGTTCGAGGTGCAACTGGCGCTGTCCGTGAACTGGTATCCAACCGTGAGGTCGCCCGTCACAGCCGGAAGGGTCGCGTCGACGGCCGTATCTGCGCAGAGCGTGGTGCTCTGGTTGGGAATGACCAGCTGGTAAAGGTGCCGGTTCGAGGCGTCATACGCGTCGAGCTGGACGGTCACGACCTCGTCGCTGAAACCGAAGAGCTGGACCCCGTCCGCGTTCGGACCGTGACAGGGCACGTGGCTCGCGAGCACCTGCCCGTTGACGCTCACGTCGAGATCCGAGACGCCAGCTGCGTCGCAGCCGAGCAGCTGCCCGCCCGCGGTGGTGAACCCTCCCCGCTGCGGCTGCCAGTAGATCGTGAGCGTCCCGCCGTTGGGGCAGTTGTCTGAAGAGCACCCGCTCGTACCAGCAGCAAGGGCGGCGAGCAGCAGGATGGCGCGTCTCATGGTGGTTCCTCGTTCGTGCGTGCCGCGTCGTGGGGGCCACCCAGCGCGGCCCCTCAGCAGACGAGCAACCCACATGCCATGGATGAGGTCGCGCCGGCCATGCGTTTTATTCATTGGACCTGTCTCTGCCCGGCACGCCGCGTGGCCAGACGGCGACAGGTCCTGGTTTCAGCGGCCCCGCTTCTTGGACGTCCCGCCGAGCGCGTGCTAATCCTGCCCCGTTTCTCAACACTTGCGCGAGCCCACGATGGCCTTCCTCTCCTCTTCGATCCCGTTCACCCTCCCCGTCGCCGCCGCCGCAGGTGGGGGCCTCGACTACATGGAGATCGTCGCCCACGCCGGGCCGGTCGTGCTCGGCGTGCTCGCCCTCCTCATCGTGGCGTCGGTCGTCTCATGGGCCATCATCCTCAAGAAGTGGCTCCACCTGCGGCGCGCGCAGGGTGAGTCGATCAAGTTCCTCGAGACCTTCTGGCAGTCGAAGCGGCTCGACGCCATCTACCAGGCGGCCGAGGCGCTCTCGGCCTCGCCCATCAGCCAGGTGTTCCGGGCCGGGTACGTCGAGCTGTCGAAGGTCACCGCCAGCCAGAAGCGTCCGGGCGAGGACGCGATGAGCGAGCAGCTGGGCGGGATCGAGAACGTCGAGCGCGCGCTCAAGCGCGCGGCGGTCTCTGAGGTCACTCACCTCGAGTCGACGGTGCCCTTCCTCGGCACGACCGCCAGCGCCGCGCCGTTCGTCGGCCTATTCGGGACCGTGTGGGGGATCATGCGGGCCTTCAACGACATCTACCAGATGGGGAACGCCAACCTGGCCACGGTGGCGAAGCCCATCAGCGAGGCGCTCATCGCGACCGCGTTCGGCCTCGCCGCCGCCATCCCGGCGGTGGTGGCGTACAACTACTTCGTCTCGCGCATCCGCGTGCTCGACACGGAGATGGCGAACTTCAGCAACGACTTCCTCAACATCGTCCGCCGGCACTTCTTCAGCTAGGACGGGCGCACATGGCCATCGGCACCAGCGGCACCGGCCGCCAGACGCTCACCGAGATCAACGTCACGCCGCTCGTCGACGTGATGCTGGTCCTGCTCATCATCTTCATGGTGACGGCGCCGCTCATCCAGCAGGGCGTCGAGGTGAAGCTCCCCGAGGCGAAGGCGGCGCCGGTGAAGGCGGAGGAGCAGAAGCTCGTCCTCTCGGTGAAGGAGGACCGCTCGATCTGGCTCGGCACCACCGACCAGCCGGCGCGCGTCGGGCTCGATGAGCTCGAGGACAAGCTGCGCAGCAACGTCCGGATCGCGAAGGACCACGAGCTCTACCTCATGGCCGACCGCAAGCTCCCGTACGGCTACGTGGTGGAGGTCATGGCGGCCATCCAGCGCGCCGGGGTGACGAACATCGGCATGATCACCGACCCGATGCAGGCGCGCCGCGCCGAGCGGGAGGGGCGCGCCCCGTGAGCGCACCCGCGGCGCTGGCGCAGAGCCCGCTGCTCGTCCGGCGCGAGCGGCTCCTGCCGCTCCTGCTCGTCTCGGCCGCGGTGCACGCCGCGCTCATCGCCGCCGCGGCGCTGTACCGGCCCGCGCCGCAGGTCGACCTGGCGCAGAAGCCGGTCATGGTGCGGCTGGCGCGGCTCGGCGAGAAGCGGCCCGCCCAGTGGCTGCCGCGCAAGGACGAGGCCGCCCCGTCACCCGCGGCCACCGCGCCGCAGCCAGCGCCTCCGGCCGCGACCCCGCCCAAGCCGCCGCCCGCGGTCGCCTCCGTCCCGGTGACGCGCCCCACCCGGCCCGCGCCCGCGCCCAGCGCTCGCGCCACCGGGCCCGCGGCGCCCGGGCGGAGCGACGTGCTCGCCTCGGTCATGGACCGGGTGCGGCGCGACCAGGCCCGCCAGGAGAAGGTCTACGGCGATCCCAACGGCGACGCCCGCGGCGACGCCGAGTCGAGCGAGGGCGACCCCTACCTCGGGCTCGTCGAGCGCGCGCTCCGCGATTCCTACGTGCTCCCCTCGACCCTCTCCGAGAGCGATCGGGTGCGGCTCCAGGCGACGATCGTGCTCTACCTCGACGCCGACGGCCGCGTGCTACGCTACGAGTTCGAGCGGCGCAGCGGCAACGATGCGTTCGACGCCGCGCTGGAGCGCGCCGTCCGCGCTGCTCGCATTCCTCCCCCGCCCAGCGATCGCCGCCGGCAGTATCGCGAGAAAGGGCTCGGAGTCCTCTACAAGCCATGATCACCCGCCCCCTCCTGTTGCTGCTCGCCGCCGCCCCAGCCCTCGCCGTCGCCCAGCCCCGTTCCTACATCGAGGTCGGCTCGGCCAACTTCCGGCCGCTCCCCATCGCCGTCGCGAACCTCCGCGCCGATCCCGGCGCGGAAGGGCCGGCGGGCGAGATGACGGAGGTGCTGCGGGGCGATCTCCGCCTCTCCGGCCTGTTCGACGTGCTCGACCCCAAGAGCTTCCTCGCCGATCCGAGCGAGGGGCTCACGGCTCCCACCATCCGCTTCGCCCGCTGGGCCGACGTGGGCGCCGACGGGCTCGTCAAGGCGGCGGTGCGGCGCAACGGCGGCGAGTTCGTGGGCGACTTCCGCCTGTTCGAGGTGCGGGCGGGCCGCGGGGTGCTGGACCAGTCGCTCCGCGGCGGCCCGGAGTCGGCGCGGCCGCTGGCGCACCAGTTCGCGGACGCCATCGTGCAGTACTACACACGCGAGCCGGGCATCTTTCGCACCCGCATCCTGGCCATGCGCCACGCCTCGGGGGGTGGACGCGAGATCGTCGCCTTCGACGTGGACGGCCAGCGCGCGGAGGTGCTCTACCGCGACCCGGGGCTCATCCTCCTCCCGACCTGGCGCCCGGATGGGAAGGCGGTGCTGTTCACGAGCTACCGCGACGGCCACCCCGAGCTGTGGACCCTCGACCTCGCCACGCGTCGCGCGCGTCGGCTGCTCGCGATCGGCGACCTCACCACGGGGGGCGTCTACTCGCCCGACGGCCGCCGCATCGCCTTCACCGCCTCCGCCAACGGCAACTCGGACGTGTGGGTGGCGAACGCCGACGGCACCGACCCCCGCCGGCTCACCACCGATCCCGCCATCGACGGCTCGCCGACGTGGTCGCCCGACGGCAAGCGCCTCTGCTTCGTGTCGAACCGCGCCGGCAACCCGCACCTGTACGTCATGAACGCCGACGGCTCCGGCCAGCGGCGGCTCACGTTCCAGGGCAGCTACAACCAGACGCCGCGCTGGAGCCCGCGCGGAGACCTCATCGCCTTCACGGCGCGCGACGAGCGGAAGGTGTTCGACGTCTTCGCCATCTCCCCGGACACGGGGCGCATCCAGCGCATCACGCAGGACCAGGGGCGCACGAACGAGGAGCCCACCTGGGCGCCCAACGGCCGCATGCTCGCGTTCACGAGCGACCGCAAGGGGCGGCCCCAGCTCGTCGTCTCGAACGTGTCCGGCGATCGCCAGACCGTCGTGACCGCCGAGGGGTCGCCGCTCGCCACCCCGGCATGGGGACCGTTCCCGCAGTAAGCCTCGGGCATGGCACGCTACGCGGCGATCGACATCGGGACGAACACCGTGCTGCTCCTCGTGGCCGAGGAGCGCGCGGGCGGCTTCGCGCCGGTGGTGGAGCGCGCCGAGATCACGCGGCTCGGGCGCGGGGTGGACCGCACCGGGAGGCTCGACCCGCAGTCCATCCGCGACACGGTGGCGACCCTCGCGCGCTTCGCCGGCGAGGCGCGCGCGCTGGGCGCCGAGGGCATCGCGTGCGTCGCGACCAGCGCCGCGCGCGACGCGGCCAACGGCAGCGAGTTCTTCGAGGCGGCTCGGCGCGAGGCGGGCGTCGTCCCGGAGGTCGTGAGCGGCGACGAGGAGGCGCGCCTCGTGTGGGCGAGCGCGTGGCGCGACTTCGGAACCGTGCACGGCCTGTGCGTGCTCGACGTCGGCGGCGGATCGACCGAGGTCTGCGTGGGCGAGGGGCCCGGGCCGCGCGCTCGCCGCAGCCTGCAGATGGGCGCCGTTCGCCTCACCGAGCGCGTGGCGCCCCCCGATCCACCCGACCCGGCCGCGATGGGGCTGCTCAGGCTCCGCGCCGCCGAGGCGCTCTCGCCCGCCGCCGCCCTCCTCGCCGGCCACCCGCACCCGGCGCGCATGGTCGGGGTGGCGGGGACGGTGACCACGCTCGCGGCCGTGTGGCAGGAGCTGCCGCGGTACGACTCCGAGCGCGTCCACGGGAGCGAGCTCGCGCTGACCGAGCTGGAAGAGCTCCTGACGCGGCTCGGCGCGCTCACGACCGCCGAGCGGGCGCGCGTGCCCGGCATGGAGCCGAAGCGCGCCGACGTCATCGTGGCCGGCTGCGCGATCGTCATCGAGGGGATGCGGGCGCTCGGCTTCGACCGGCTCACCGTCTCGGATCGCGGGGTCCGGTGGGGGCTGCTGTACGATCGGTTCGGCCATGGGTAGCCGCCCGGGGCGCTGGGCGGTCGTCTGCGACTTCGACGGCACCGCCGTGACGGAGGACCTGGGCGACCAGGTCTCGATCCACTTCGCTGGCCGCGACGTCTGGTGCGCCGCCGAGGACCGCTACCGGGCGGGTGAGATCACGTTCGCCGAGCTCCTCCGCGCCATCTTCGCGCCCATCACGGCGCCGGCGGAGGAGATCGCGGCGTGGGCGCGCGACCGCGCCGTCCTGAGGTCCGGGTTCGAGGCGTTCGTCCGGCGCTGCCGCGAGGCGGGGGTTCCCTTCCTGCTCGTCTCGGCCGGGCTCGACGTCTACATCCACGCGGTGCTGGAGCGGCTGCCGCCCGAGCTGCACGCGTACGTCGAGGTGCGCTCGAACCGCGCCACCTGCTCGCCGTTCGGGCTGACGGTCGACTTCCACCCCGCCGACGGCGGCTGCGACCGGTGCGGCTTCTGCAAGGGGACGGTGGTCGAGGAGCTGCGCGAGCGTGGCCACCAGGTGGCGGTGCTCGGAGACGGCACCGCCGATCGCTGTGCCGCGGAGCGAGCCGACCTCGTCTACGCGCGCGGGCGCCTGCCCCACTACTGTGAGCAGATGGGCGTCGCCTACCACCGGTTCGAGACCTTCGACGAGGTGGCGGAGAGCCTGTTTCGTTGAGCGGCACGCCCCGCTTCGATCAAAACATCCCGATCGAGAAGTGCGGCGCGACGTACGCTTCGCCGAGTCTCTGATCGGGGGATGGATTCACCCCGATGTCGAGCACCGCCGGGCCGATGGGCGTCAGGAACCGCAGCCCGGCGCCGACGTTGAGCCGCAGGTCGGTGATGCTCCCCACCCGCGGGTCGAGCCACAGGTTGCCCAGGTCGGCGAAGAGCCCCATCTCGACGCTCTGCCGCAGCGGGAAGCGCAGCTCGGCCTTGGCGAGCGCGAACGACTCGCCGCCCTCGCTGGTGACGAACTGCCCGGCCGCGATCTGCCGCGCGGCCTGCGAGCAGGCGACGCCCGAGAGCGAGCTCGCGCACTGGCGCACCTGGTCGAGGTAGGCGCCGCGCACGTCCTCCGGGATCATCTCGTCCTCGCCGTAGCCGCGCATGGTCGTCGCGCCGCCCAGGAAGAACCGCTTCGGTCCGATCGTCTGCGAGTCGCGGCTGAGCGGCAGCACGCGCCCGCCGCGCATCGTCAGGGCGAGGACGCTCGGCCCGAGCGGCACGTAGCCCGAGATCGTGCCGGACAGCCTGATCATGTTGGTATAGCTGTCACTCTCCGGCAGGATCCCGAGCAGCCCGCCGATGGAGTGGGAGTAGTCGGCGATCCCCGTGGCGAGCCAGCCGCGGCGCGGGTGCACCGAGTCGTCGCGGTAGTCGATGGCGAGCACCGGGCGCACCGACTGCAGCGTGGTCACGCCCTCGGGGAGCCGGAGCCGCTCCAGGTCGGCGCGCGTGACGTCCGTCACGCTCGCGTCCGTCTTCCGGACGATGTGGTCCACCTCGAGCTCGTACTGGAGCGACAGCGTGATGCGGCTCGTGGCGGGGAGGTCGACGCCGAGGATGGTCGAGCCGCGCGCCAGGTCGTAGGAGGGCCGGTGCAGGCGCTCCAGGATCCCGTTGACGCGGCCGCCGGAGCCGAGGCCGAAGAGACGGAAGCGCGGATCGTGGAGCCCGACGTCGAGCCGGCCCTCGAAGCGCTGCGACGGCGGGGTGTCGGCCAGGTCGCTGCGGAAGACGGCCAGCGGGTAGTTCACCTTGGCCTGGGCCGTCAGCTCCAGCGCGCGCCCGAGCAGGTTCGGCTCGGTGAGCTCGACGAAGGCGCGCGGGCCGTTGGCGAGCGAGAAGCCGACGCCGGGGGAGAGCGTGCGCCGCGGGCGCTCCGTGACCTCCACCGTGAGATCCTTCACCGGCGCGGGGACGTCGGGATCCGCGAGGCGGAGGTTGACGGAGCGGAAGACGCCCAGCCGCAGCAGCGCCGTCTGGCTCCGGCTGGCGGCGTCGGGGTCGTAGACGAGGCCCGATCGCAGCACGAGCGTCTCGCGCACGACGTCCTCGCGCGTTCGCCGCGCCCCCGCCACCACCACCTCCCCCACCCGCACGCACGGCCCCTCGTCGATCGCGAAGCGGACGGTGGCGCGCCGGCGATCGGGCGAGAGCTCCTCCTCCTCGCGGACCCGCGCGTACAGGTAGCCGCGCCGGGCATAGAGCGCGAGCAGCGCGGTGCGGGTGGCCTCGAGAGCCTCGAACGAGAGCGGGTCGCCGGGGGTGATGCGCGCCGCCGCCACCAGCTCGGCCGCCGCGATGGCCTGCTCGCCTGAGAAGGCGATCGCTCCGACGACGGTGCGCACGCCCTCGCGCAGGCGCAGCTCGACGTCGATCGTCCCGGCCCGCGCGTCAAGCCGGGCGCGCGCGCCGTCGTAGGCGGCGTCGAGGTAGCCGTCGGCGCGGTAGAGCTCGATGACGCGGAGGGCGGCCTCGTCCCACAGCGGCGGGTTCCACGCCTGGCGCGGCTCGACCGGCGCCGGCGAGCGGATGGGCGCCGGGGATCCGGCGGCCCGCGCCAGCCGCTCGGCGTCCGCCTGCGGGCCTCCCGCCTCGGCCGGCGCCACCTGGTCGAGCGCCTCGAAGAATCGCGCGCGCAGCCACGACTCGCTCATGGCGGCAGCGCCGGGGAAGGTCACCGACGCCACGCGATAGCACCGGCCCTCCTCGACCTGGAACACCAGCGTGCTCCCCGTCCCGGCCGGCTCCTCGCGCGCCGTGACGCGCACC
>DATLJU010000227.1:0-7070 GCA_035538735.1 Anaeromyxobacteraceae bacterium
CGAGGGCGAAGATCGCGTGATCGGTGATGCTGTCGAGGAGCCGCGCCGGGTCCCCGACACGATCGGGCACCAGGCCGCCGGCGCACTCGTCCCGCGCCGGGGAGCAGCTCATGGCCATTCGCGTCATGTAGGCGCGCACCATAGCGGCTCCTCCCGAGGACGTCAGCGGGCTGCCGCCCGCAGAGCGGCCGGAAAAGCGGGCGCCCGCCGAGGGGGGGCGCGCGTTGGGCGGTGAGCACCGCGGTGGAGACGGGTGTGGACACGGCTGTGGAGATCTCGAGCGCGCCGCCGGCCGGGGTCGAGGCCGCGGAGGTCGTCGGCTGTCGTGCTCGCTCGCTCCAGTCGCGGCGCCACGTTACAACGCAGGGATGCCCAGACCGGCCCACCGGCCCTCACCCCTGCTCGCGCTTCCCTTCCTGCTCGCCCTCGCCTGCGCCTCCCGGTCTCACGGCGGAGGCGCCGAAGCCCTGCTCCACCGCGATCACCCGCTGGCGGGAAAGATCTGGGATGTCCGGGCGGCGCGGTTCGTCGACGAGGCGACGCTGTACCAGGCTCTCGTCGCCGCCGACTTCGTCTTCCTCGGCGAGACGCACGACAACCCGGAGCACCACCGCCTGCAGGCACGCGCCCTCGCGGCGCTGGTCGCGGCGGGGCGCCGGCCCGCGGTCGCGTTCGAGATGCTCGACATCGCCCAGCAACCCTACGTCGACCAGGCGCTGGTCGGCCCTCCCCCGCACGACCCGGATGCCCTGGCGGGCGCGGTCGCGTGGGCGAAGAGCGGCTGGCCGGAGTTCGCGCTCTACCGGCCCGTGTTCGACGTGGCGCTCCGCGCCGGGCTCCCCATCACCGCCGCGAACCTGTCGCGCAAGCAGGTGCACGACGTCGTGCGGACCGGCGCCAGCTCCCTCTCGCCCGGCGTGCGCGCCATGCTCGATCGCGCTGGGCCGCTCTCGAAGGAGGCGAGCGACGAGATCCGCGACGAGATGTACGAGTCGCACTGCCGGGAGATGCCGCGCTCCATGCTCGATCCGTTCGTCACGATGCAGCGAGCCCGCGACGCGCAGATGGCGGAGCGGCTGCTGGAGGCCGCGCGCGGTCGCCCGGACGGCGCCGTGCTGATCGCGGGCTCCGGCCACGTCCGCACGGACCGCGCCGTGCCGAGCTACCTCGCGCGCGAGGCGCCGGCGCGCTCGCGCCGCGCGGTCGCCTTCCAGGAGGTCTCGGAGTCGATGCGTACGCCGGCGGACTACGCGTCCGCCTTCGGTTCCGGCGAGCTCCCGTTCGACTTCGTCGTCTTCACGCCAGCGTCCCCGCGCGAGGATCCGTGCCAGGGACTGCGCGACCGCAAGAAGCCGGAGCCGATCGCCCCGGCGCCCGCGGCGCCTGGCGTCGATCTCTGAAGCCCCCTGGGTCGCCCGGCCTCGGGTGGATTCCCGATGCGCGCCTCGGGTGGCCCGCGCCCGCCGCGTCCTGTGAAGGAGCTCGCGCCCCCCGGACAGGAACCCGTCACTTTCCGTCATCGTCCCAATTTCGCGCCTGGAGCAGATGAGCGAGATTGGCCTCGTCGAGGTCGAACGAGCTTCCCACGCTGCACGACCGAGGAGACGAGCCATGACGAAGATCGAGGCCGGGACCCGCGTGAAGAAGGGCTACTACTTCAGCGCCAAGAGCTGGGCGCTGCACCCGATGCCCAGCGACGGCGAGGCGCTGCCCGGCGAAGCGGGTGAGCGTTACGTGCACGTCCCGCTGCTGCTCGCGTTCGTGGTCGCGCCCATCATGGGCGCTGCCTTCCTGATGTTCCTCCCCTTCGTGGGCTTCTACCTGGCCCTCTCGGCGGCCCTGCGCCCGGTCGTGAAGGTCTTCCGCAGCTCCGCCGAGGAGGTCGCCGCCACCGTCCAGCCGGGCTGGGCGCCCGGCGAGGCGCACCTCACCGGCCGTCGCGCCGAGGGCGAGGGCTCCGGCGAGAAGGGCCCGCCGGCCGCCGATCGGCTCCTCGAGACGCTCTCGAAGGAGATCGAGGAGCGCCGGGACGAGAAGAAGGCGTAGTCGCGAGGGCTCGAAGCGCGAAGCGTCCGGGGGGCAGGGCCTGCGCTCACATGACCTCCCGGCCGCGGCGCGTTGCATGCGAGAATCACCGCCCCGCGCCGCCGACCGGCGCCAGAGGAGGCCCACCTTGAACCGTCACCTGCTGCGCCTCGCGCCCTTCGCGCTCACCGTCGCCCTCGCCGTCACCGCCTGCAAGCGCACCGACCGGGAGCCGCCTCCGCCGCCGATGCCCGCCGGCGGCGCGGGCGGCGGCATGGGGGCGGCCCCCGCGCTGCCGATGCCGGCCCCGGGCGGCGCCGACGTCCAGCGCCGGATCGCGAGCGAGGAGCAGCTCGTGGCGCAGGACCCGAAGAACGTGCAGGGCTGGATCGCGCTCGGCAACGACTACTTCGACACCAAGCAGCGGCAGAAGGCGATCGACGCCTACGCCCGCGCGCTCGAGCTCTCGCCCAACAACCCCGACGTCCTCACGGACCAGGGCGTCATGTACCGGGAGCTCGGCGCGTTCGACAAGGCCGTGGCGAACTTCAAGAAGGCGAGCCAGATCGACCCGCGCCACACGCAGAGCTCGTACAACCTGGGGGTCGTCTACGCCTTTGACCTCAAGGACCGGGAGAAGGCGATCGCGGCGTGGCGGCACGTCGTCGAGGTCGATCCGCGCAGCCCGCAGGCGGCCCAGGCGCAACAGGCGATCGCCGATCTGCAGGCCGCCCCCGCTGCGAAGTGACATCGCGAGCTCCCTCGCTTACGAGGGAGCGGCATGACGACCGCGCCTCTTCAGCCGGAGCTCTCCGCGTTCATCCGCGCTCGCACGCGGCCAGCAGCCGTGCCGATCGTCCCGGAGCTCGTCACCTACCAGGCCTCGGAGCTGACGCCGCTCTGGCACGCGACGCAGGCCGAGCTCGACGGCTGGGATCCGGCGCCCTTCTGGGCGTTCGCGTGGCCCGGCGGACAGGCGCTGGCGCGCCACGTGCTCGATCACCCCGAGCTCGTCCGGGCGCGGACGGTGCTCGACTTCGGCTCCGGCAGCGGTCTCGTGGCGATCGCCGCCGCCCGCGCGGGGGCGGCGCGCGTGGAGGCTTGCGATCGGGATCCGTTCGGACGGGTCGCGCTGCAGCTCAACGCCGTCCTGAATGGCGTGACCGTCGGCTGGCGCCAGGGCGACGTGCTGGGAGATCCCCTGCCGGACGTGCAGGTCGTCCTCGCCGGCGACGTGTTCTACGAGCGCGCGCTGGCCGAAGAAGCGATGCGATGGATGAGCGAGCTCGCCGGACGCGGCAAGCTCGTGCTCGCCGGCGACCCGGGCCGCCTGTACACGCCGCGCTCCGGCCTCCGCGAGCGCGCCAGCTACCGCGTCCCCACCTCACCGGAGATCGAACCCGCCTCGCACCTCCACGCATCCGTCTACGAGGTGCTGCCGGAGATCAGCGAGGGCTGCCCGTCCGCATAGTCCCGGGAGCTTTCAGCCGGGGAGACGGAACGGACCGAGAGCGCGGACGTCCCCGCTCTCGGTCCGCCACGGCGCCGCTATTGCCCGGCGTCCGACTGCATGGAACCGCCGCTCGATCCCGACCCCGTGGAGCCGCCGCTCGTCCCGGAGCCCGTCGAGCCGCTCGACCCCGAAGTGCCGGTGCCGCCGGACGTACCGCCGCTCGTGTCGCTGCCGGTCGTGGAGCCCGAGCCCATCCCACTGGGCGAAGGGCTCAAGCTCGTACCGGAGCTGGCACCACCCGGCCCGCTCGTTCCCGTGCCGCTCGTTCCCGTGCCGCTCGTTCCCGTGCCGCTCGTTCCCGTGCCGCTCGTTCCCGTGCCGCTCGTGCCCGTCCCGCTGCCCGTCCCGCTCGTGCCCGAGCTCCCGGTGCCGCTCTGCGCCAGAGCACCCGACGCGCCAGCGAGCGCCAGCGCACCTGCCAGGATCATCGTGTACCTGAGCTTCATGTGGTCACCTCTCCATGCCTCGCCGACCGCACCATGCGGCGGCGGCCCTCGCAGAAGACGACCGCGGCGCCGGATGTCGCCCTCGAATGCTCAGGAAGGGCACCGTCCGCGCCGCGGTCGGGCGGGCGACCCGTCGTTCCGTCCCTGCACACGCCCCGTCGCGCCGTCGCGCCTAAGCTGCGGCTGGGGTCGCCCCGCAACAACCGCAACGCCGGGCGCGAGGAGCGGGCGCCCACCTGGCCCTCCGATCAGCTCATCGGCCGAGCGAGTGGGAGATCCGCGACAGCGCCGCGATCCAGAGCCGCGCCTCGCGGCGGGACAGGCGCGCCCGGCGGAGCGTGCCGGCGAGATCGCGCACCGCGTGCCGCTCCGGACCGGCGAGGAAGCCCCCGCCGCGCAGGACGCCACGCAGGCGGTCCTCCACGAGGGCGAGCTCCGAGTCGGTGGCAGCCGCGGCGCGGGGGGCTGCCGCGTGCGGCGCCGCGGAGAGCGCCGCCTCGCGCAAGGACCAGCAGTAGAGGAGCGCCGCCTGCGCGAGGTTGAGCGAGGGCTGCGCCGCGTCGGCCGGGATGGCGGACAGGTCGTGGCACCGGAGCGCATCGGCGTTGCTGAGCCCGCTGCGCTCGTCTCCGAACACGATGGCCGTGCGAGCGGGAGCGCGCGCGAGCGCCTCCCGGGCCAGGTCGGCCGGCCCGAGGTGGCGGCGCCCCGGCACGCGCCGCGGCGTCGTCCCGACCACCCAGGCGCAGTCCGCGACGGCCTCGGCCAGGGTGTCGCAACGACGCGCGTCCTCCAGCACGTCGCCGGCGTGCACGGCCATCCGCCGCGCGGGCCCGAGATCTCCCATCGCCGACGCGACGAGCGCCCAGTCCGCGAGGCCGAAGTTCTTCATGGCGCGCGCGACCGCTCCGACGTTCTCGGCGCTGCGTGGCCGCAGCAGGACGATCCGGATCGGCAGCGGCGCGCTCACGCCGCGGCCCCGGCAGCGATCCGCGCCACGAGCGCGGGCAGCCCCGCGATGTCGTCGAGCAGGTGCGCCGGGTGCAGCGCGACGAGCGCCTCGCGCGAGGCTGCGCCCCACAGCGCGGCGACGGTCGTCACCCCGGCCGCATGGCCGGCCTGGAGATCGACCGGGGAGTCCCCGAGGAAGAGCGCCTCGTCCGCCCTGCGGCCGAGCCGCGCCAGCGCGAGCAGCACCGGCTCCGGATCCGGCTTGTGCCGGGGGCAGCTGTCGGCGGCGACGAGGACCTGGACGTACGGAGCGAGCCCGACCAGCGAGAGCGCTCGGGTCGCGGTGTCGGCGAGCTTGCCCGTCACGACGCCCACGGGGTAGCCGGCCGTCGACACCGCGCGCACCGCCTCGACCGCGCCTGGGAACGGCCGCGTCATGCGATCGTGGTGTTCACGCTGGTAGGCGCGGTAACGCGCCAGCAGCGCGTCGAGGTCGGCCGTGCCCTCGGCGTACGGAGCCAGCTGCACCCGCAGCGGCTTGCCGATGCCGGCGATCCACTCCTCCTCGCTCGGCCGGCGGGAGCGCCCCTCGAAGGCGGCGCGCACGGACTGGAGGATGAAGGGGACGGTGTCGACGAGGGTACCGTCGAGGTCGAGCAGCACGGCGATGGGGCGAGCTGTCACGGGGGGCCGAGCCTATCCGCAGCGACACCTGCGCGCCACGGATGGGGCCCCTCTTTGTCGCAAGTCAAGGAAACGGTCGCCCGCTCGCCCGTACAGTGCGCGCCAACGTTGGGCCGTCCCGCGACGGTCCCTGGGGAGGAAGATCCAATGTTCGCCGTCCGCAAGCTCGCCATCGCCCTCGTCACCCTCGCGCCCGCCGCGGCCTTCGCCGCCGGTGGTCACGACGCCGTCGGTTGCGGCGGCTGCCACTCGCTCCACGCCGCCAAGGGCGAGCTCATCTTCGCCGTCCAGCCCAACACCAAGTACCTCAACCCGAAGACGAAGCAGCCGTATGGGGGCAGCACCGGCCTCTGCCTCGCCTGCCACCAGGACTCGGACAAGGGCGGCCAGGGCTTCGCCCCCGTCTCGCAGCACTCCAGCCACCCGTTCGGCATCGCGCAGGTGAACGCGAAGGTCGCGAAGGTGCCGGCCGAGCTGATGCGCGACGGCCGGTTCGAGTGCATCGGGTGCCACGACCCGCACCCGTCGAACCCCAACTACAAGTACCTGCGCGTCGACACCAAGGGCGGCAAGGACATGGACGTCTTCTGCGCGGTCTGCCACGCCATGAAGGCTGATGGTGGCTCCGTCCAGAAGACGGCGTTCTTCAGCAGCATGGACGAGCGCGGCACCCGCGCCGCTGCCCCCGCGGCCGAGCCCGCCGCCGCCCCCAAGAAGAAGAAGTAGATCGCCGGGCTGTCGAGGCGGGGCCGGTCCCCGCCGTCGGGAGGGCCCCCGCTGCGGCGGGGGCCCTTCTCTTTTCTGGAGCTCTCGCCGCGGTCGGGCGCGAGCGCTCGATGCCCCAGCTTCCCCTGGGATTAAAGGGACTTCGCTCCGTGTAAGCTCACCGGATCACGGCGGCGTTCCCGCCTGGGCGCGGCCGCTTCTGATAGACGAGGTCGCGCAGCGTTCCTCATGCTCGAGCATCCGTTCCAGACCGCGGTCGGATTCGACCTGGCGGCCATCTTCCTGTTCGCCATCACCGGCGCGCTGGCGGGCGTCCGCAAGGGCTACGACCTCGTCGGCGCGACGGTGCTCGCGCTCGTGACGGCGCTCGCGGGTGGCCTGCTGCGCGACATCCTCCTCCAGCGCGGGACTCCGGTGCTCTTGACCGACGGGCGCTACCTGTCCGCGGTCCTGCTGGGAACGGGGGCGGTGGCAGTGCTGCGCGGCCAGCTCCACCGGCTCCAACGGCTCCGGCTCGTCATCCTGCTGGTGGACGCGCTCGGGCTGGGCATCTACGGCGTGGTCGGAGCGGAGAAGGCGCTCGCGGCCAGCCTGCCCATCGCGACCGCGCTGCTCCTCGGCACCATCAACGCCGTCGGCGGCGGCCTGGTGCGCGATCTGCTCACCGGCGAGGAGCCGCTCATCTTCAAGCCGGGCGAGTGGTACGCCCTGTCTTCGGTCGCCGG
>DATLJU010000228.1:0-30176 GCA_035538735.1 Anaeromyxobacteraceae bacterium
TGGAGGAGCTGGCGCAGAAGATCGCGACCTGCGTCCGCTGCGGGAAGTGCAAGCCGGACTGCTGCGTCTACCACCCGGCGCGCGGCCTCTTCTTCCACCCCCGGAACAAGAACCTCGCCATCGGCGCGCTCATCGAGGCGCTCCTCTACGAGGTGCAGCGCGACCGCTCGGCGTCGTTCGAGCTGCTGCGCCATCTCGAGGAGGTCGCCGACCACTGCACCATCTGCCACAAGTGCGCGAAGCCGTGTCCGGTGGACATCGACACCGGCGAGGTATCGGTCCTCGAGCGCGAGATCCTCATGGCGCACGGCTACAAGCACCACGCCGCGCCCACCCGCGCCACCCTGCGCTACCTCGAGTCCACCTCGCCTGCGTACAACGCCGCCTTCCGAGCCGGCGTCGTGCGGCTCGGAGGCGCGCTGCAGCGGGCGATGGCGCACCTCGTCGGCCCCGCCCAGGGCCACGACGCGCGCGAGTCCTCCTACCCCCTCCAGCTCCTGCGCTCGCCCCTGCCTCCGATCGACCCCGGCACGATGCGCGACGCGCTGCCGGAGTGCGGACCGGGCGAAGCGCTCGTGCTGGAGCCGGACGGAGAGGCGGCCGCGACCGTCCTGTACTTCCCGGGCTGCGGCTCGGAGCGGCTCTACGGCTCGGTGGGCATGGCCGCGGTGCACGTCCTGCTCGAGAGCGGGACGCGGGTCGTGCTGCCCCCGCCGTTCCTGTGCTGCGGGTTCCCGGCCTGGGCCAACGCCCGCACCGAGCAGCACGGCCGGATGGTGCTGCGCGACACGCTCGTGCTGAGCCAGATCCGCGAGATGCTGAGCTATCTCGCCTTCGATGCGGTGGTGGTGACCTGCGGCACGTGCCGCGAGGGCCTCGTCGCAATGGAGGCCGGGCCGATCTTCGGCTGCGAGGTGCAGGACCTGGCGCGGTTCGCGCTCACGCGCGGCGTGGCGAAGCGGACCCGCGCGGCGGCGCAGGCCGGCGGCTACCTGTACCACGCACCGTGCCACGACTCGCTCGACGGCCACGGGCCGGCCGTCATCGCGGAGCTCACCGGCGCGACCGCGGAGCGGGTCCCGCACTGCTGCTCCGAGGCCGGGACCCTGGCGCTCTCGCGGCCCGACATCACCGACGCCATGCTCCACCGCAAGCGCGCGGCCCTGCGCGAGGCGGTGGCGGACCGCCCGGGCGGCGCCGTGATCCTCACCAACTGCCCGTCGTGCCTGCAGGGCCTCGGCCGCAACACCGCGACGGGCGCCGCGCCCCGGCACCTCGCGGTGGAGCTGGCGCAGGCGCTCTCCGGCGAGGGCTGGCCAGAGGTACTGCGCGCCCGCGCGGCCCGCGCACAGACCGTGCGGTTCTGACCGCGCTCGGCGGGCTGAGCCCCGAGCCCGAGCCCGAGCCCGGCATTTCGGGCGCGGACTCGGGAGCGGGCTCGTTCACGCGGTCAACTGAGCCGAGCCGTCAGTGCCACCCCGGGAACGGCCAGATCGGCTTCCCGGAGGCGTGGCCGGGCGGCCACACCGTGACGTGCTTGCCGCTCTGGACCTGCTCCACCAGCATCTGGTGCTTGTTCTGGTGGATGTAGCCGTCGTAGTCCTGGAACTTCACCGGGCCGTCGACGCCGTCCCAGCTCCCCGTCTCGAGCGCCTGGCGGATCTTCTGGCGGTCGCCGTTCGCCTTCGCGGCCTCCTCGCCGAGGATCATCATGGCGGCGTACGCGGTGGCCGCGTGGTAGGTCGGCGGCTTCCCGAACTGCTTCTGGTAGCGGTCGTTGAACTCCTTCGCTCCCGGCCAGCCCACCTGCGGCGTCCACTGCGACGAGGCGAAGACGCCGTTCGAGATCGCCTGCTCGTTCGCGAAAGGAACGGTCGAGAAGCCCGCGCCGGCGCCCAGGAAGGCCTGCGGCGTGAGGCCGATCTCGCGCGACTGCCGCATGAGCAGGATGGCGTCCGCGACGTACGACACCATGAAGACGAGGTCGGGGTTCGTGCCCTTGAGCTTCACGAGCGTCGACCGATAGTCGGGCGAGCCCTTCGAGTAGGCCTCCTCGAACACGACCTTGAGCCCCTTCTTCTCCGCGTAGGCCTTGGCGCTCTTCGATCCCGAGATGCCGAAGTCGGTGTTCTCGCCGAGGATGGCGATGGTCTTCGGCTTCCCGAGCGAGAGCGCCATGTCGAGCAGGACCGACGCGTAGTCACCGGTCGTGGCGGACACGCGGAAGACCCACTTGTAGCCCTGGCGCGTGATCTCCTCCTTCGACGCGACCGGGTTCACGAGCGGCACCTTGTACCGCTCGGCGGCCTTGGCGACGGCGCTCGTCACCGCCGACGTGTACGCGCCGACCACGCCCGCCACGTTGTCCCGGGTGGCCAGCTTCTCGAGAGCGGAGAGGCCGATCTGCGGCTTGCCGGTGTCGTCTTCCCACACGAGCTGCACGTCGATGCCCTTCTTCTTCAGGTCCTCCAGGGCCAGCTTGATACCGTTGGTGAGGTTCTCGCCGATGGGCGCTTCGGGGCCCGTCATCGAGTTGATCACCCCGAGCTTCACGGTCGCCGCGTCGGCGGGCGACGCCAGCGCGAGGGCGACCAGCGCGGTCCAGATCCTTTTCACCATGTGTCACTCCTGCGTGGAGGCGAGCCGTGGACCTCCTGTGTACGGGCCTGCGACGCAACGTGCAAGCGCGACCCGCACTCGCCGACCTAGGGCCCAATCCGGGATGGGTGCGCGTAGACGTTGAGCGACTCGCCCCGGACGAACCCGGCCAGCGTGAGCCGAGTGGCCTGGGCCAGGTCCACCGCCAGCGAGGTCGGGGCCGAGACGCTGGCCAGGATGGGGATGCCGGCCCGCAGCGCCTTCTGGACCATCTCGAAGCTGGCGCGGCCGCTCACGACGAGCAGCGCCGGGCGCAGCGCCTCCGGCGCTCCCGGCCCCACGCGGCCCTCGCGCAGGAGGGCCCCCACCACCTTGTCGACCGCGTTGTGGCGGCCCACGTCCTCGCGCGCGACGAGGCGTCGACCCGCCGCGTCATGGGCGGCGGCGGCATGGGTGCCACCGGTCCGCGCGAACGTCCTCTGCGCCTCGCGCAGGCTCGCCACCGCCGCCGTCACGATCGTCCATGGGACGACGGGTCGATCGACGAGTGGCGCGCAGCAGGAGATGAGGTCGTCGATACTGCGCCGGCCGCACACGCCACACGCGGCCGTGGTGAGGGTGCCCCGCCGGCTCGCCTCGAGGCGTTCGAGCGGCAGCGCGGCGCCGGCCCCGGGCGTCACCTCGACGACGTTCCCGTAGCCTTCGTCCCCGGGACGACCGCAGTGCGCGACGGACCCCACGTCGGCTGGCGACGCGATGAGGCCCTCGCCCCAGAGGAACCCGAGCGTCAGATCGCCGTCGTCTCCCGGGGTCCGCATCGTCACGGCGACCGTCTCACCCGAGATCCGGATCTCGAGCGGCTCCTCGACCGCGACGGTGTCCTCCCGGTCGGCGCCGGTGCGCGGGTCGTGGACGGGCCTGCTGGCGTGGCGCGCGGCGATGGGTGGCTCCCGAGAGGGTTGTCCAAAACGCCCGTCCCGTCGCCGGGGCGAGCGATCCGCGGCGCATCGCTTCGTTGCTCCTCCCTCACATAGCCTACGG
Source organism: Anaeromyxobacteraceae bacterium (assembly GCA_035538735.1). Lineage (GTDB taxonomy): Bacteria > Myxococcota > Myxococcia > Myxococcales > Anaeromyxobacteraceae > Anaeromyxobacter_A. The sequence continues at coordinate 3,640 of DATLJU010000228.1, forward strand.
CTATGCTCGGTCGTCGCGCCTCGCGCTGCTTGCGGCTCGCTCGCCTGGCTCGGTCCCGGGCATTTTGAACAACCCTGTGCCGGGTGTTCTTATCTCATCGGCCGACCGCGCGCTCGCAGTGCACCTACACACCCAGGCATGGCGTGCGCCGGACGCTCGCGCGGTGGATACCTTTCGGTCGTGGGCGAGCAGGTCTGGCCAGGCAGGCCCCATCCACTCGGAGCGACAGCCGATGGGAGGGGCGTCAACTTCGCCGTGTACTCGAGCGGCGCGGAGCGAGTCGAGATCTGCATCTTCGACGAGAAGGATCCGCGGCGCGAGGTGCGTCGCATCCCGCTCGACGAGGTGACTGCGAACGTCTGGCACGGCTACGTCCCCGGGCTCCGCCCCGGCGCGCTCTACGGAGTGCGGGCCTGGGGGCCGTACGAGCCCCGGCGCGGGCTGCGCTACAACGGGAACAAGCTGCTCGTCGACCCGTACGCGCGCGCGCTGACGGGCGAAGCGAACTTCCGCGAGCCGATCTTCGCGTACCGGCCCGGGCAGTCGGACGAGATCTTCGACGACCGGGACAGCGCGGCCGGGGTGCCGAAGGCCGTCGTTATGGGCGACGCGTTCGACTGGGAGGGGGACGCGCCGCCGGACCACCCGTGGCACCGGTCGCTCATCTACGAGGTGCACGTCCGTGGCTTCACGATGCGGCACCCGGGCGTGCCGCCGCAGCTGCGCGGCACCTACGCCGGCTTCGCGCACCCGGCCGCGCTCGAGCACCTGAAGCGGCTCGGGGTCACCGCGGTCGAGCTCCTCCCCGTCCACGCGTTCACCGACGACGCGTACCTGACGGACAGGGGGCTCAGGAACTACTGGGGCTATGCCACCCTCGGCTTCTTCGCGCCCGAGCAGCGCTACGCGTCCTCGGGGACGCGCGGCGAGCAGGTGAACGAGTTCAAGCAGATGGTGAAGACGCTCCACCGCGCCGGCATCGAGGTCATCCTCGACGTCGTCTACAACCACACCGCGGAGGGGAACCACCTCGGGCCGACGCTCTCGCTCAAGGGGCTCGACAATCTCACCTACTACCGGCTCTCGCCCGAGGACCCGCGGCACTACTGGGACTCGACCGGCACCGGCAACAGCCTCAACGTGCCGGAGCCGCAGACGCTCCAGCTCGTCATGGACTCGCTCCGCTACTGGGTGGAGCAGATGCACGTCGACGGGTTCCGGATCGACCTCGCCCCGACGCTCGCCCGCGACCCGTTCCACTTCAACGCGCGAGGCAACTTCCTGCAGGCGTGCCACCAGGACCCGGTGCTCGCCCGCGTGAAGCTCATCGCGGAGCCCTGGGACCTGGGCCCCGGCGGCTACCACGTCGGCGAGTTCCCCGTCCGGTGGTCGGAGTGGAACGGCAAGTTCCGCGACGTGGTGCGCCACTTCTGGAAGGGCGAGATCGCCCACGGCGAGCTGGGCTGGAGGCTCACAGGCTCGGCCGACCTCTACCAGGCCACCGGGCGCAAGATCTTCGCCTCCGTCAACTTCGTCACCTGCCACGACGGGTTCACGCTGCGCGACCTCGTCTCGTACGGCCAGAAGCACAACGAGGCGAACGGCGAGCAGAACCGCGACGGCGCCGGCGACAACGCCTCCTGGAACTGCGGCGTGGAGGGCGAGACGGACGACCCGGCAGTGAACGCGCTGCGCGATCGCCAGCAGCGGAACCTCATCGCGACGCTGCTGCTCGCGCAGGGGGTGCCCATGCTCTGCGCCGGCGACGAGACGGGCAAGACGCAGCGAGGGAACAACAACGCCTACTGCCAGGACAACGAGATCTCGTGGTTGGAATGGGAGCTCGGCCCGCGGCGCGAGGCGCTGCTGGGCTTCACCCTCCGCATGATCCGGCTCCGCCACGCCCAGCCGGTCCTGCAGCGGAGGCGCTTCTTCCGCGGCTCCACCTTCCGCGACTCGTCGCTCAAGGACCTCGCCTGGTTCCGCCCCGACGGGCAGGAGATGACGGAGGAGGACTGGAAGCAGCCCTACGTCCGCTCGCTGGCGTACCTGCTCGGCGGCGACGCCATCGCCACCACCGACGAACGCGGCCAGCAGATCGTGGGCGACACGCTGCTCGTCCTCATGAACGCGCACCACGAGGCGGTGCCGTACACGCTCCCCGACATCGACTGGGGGCACGAGTGGCAGATCCTGATCGACACGTCCGGCGAGACCGAGCAGAAGCGCGATCGCCTCGCCGCGCGCGGCGTGGTCGACGTCTGCGCGCACTCGCTCGTGGTCCTCTCGCGTCCTGCGGTCGGTTGAACGGGGCATCCCACGCCGACTCGCGGAGGCTCCCCCTCCCCACCTTCGGCGGGCCGTCTCCCTCGATCTCAGACCCTGAACCGACCGATGAGCGGGACGTGATCGGAGAGGCCCGCGAAGGGCGAGCGACGATCGCCGAACCGGGTGGTGCCATCGAGATCCACCCAGTGCACTCCGTTGCCGTAGAAGACGTGGTCGAGGTGCATCCGCAGGCGCATGAACCCGGCGGTGGGGAAGCCCCGCGGATCGACGTCGGTGCAGAGGCCGCAGATCCGCTCGGCGCAGTCGAACTTCGCCTCTTCGGTGAGGTAGCGGAAGACCGGCGATCCCGGCGCGGAGTTGAAGTCGCCGCAGATGAGGAACGGCTCGCCGGCCGCGTGCCGGTGCACGAACGCGGCGAGCGTGCGCGCCTCGTGCAGCTGGTTGGGGCCCCACCCCATGCGCAGCCGCTCCGCCCAGAACTCGCGCGCGAACGGCGTCGGGAGCGAGAGGTGGGTGTTGAACACGTGCAGCGGCCGGCCGGCGGCGGTGATGCGCATGTGGGCGCAGATGCGGGTCTGCTTCCGATCCTTCCAGCGCTCGACGTGGTGGTGCGTGATGAGCTCGGGGGCCGCGACGTTGTGGTGGTCCACCTCCAGCCGCCCCCGGTTCACGAGGATGGCGAGCCCGGTGGTGTAGATCGGCACGCCCCTCAGCTGGTTCACGTGCGCGCGGAAGTAGAAGCTCTCGTACGGCGACGCGCGGGCGTCGCCCGCGAAGGCGGCCTCGAGCTCGTGCATGAACGCCTCGAGCTGGGTCTCGCCCCGCCGGCCGCGGAAGGCGACGCGGGAGCGCAGCGAGATGGTCTCGATCTCCTGCAGGCACACCACGTCCGAGAGCGGCTCCAGGACCGCCAGGCGCTCCGCGATCCGGCGCTGAGAGGCGCGCGTCGAGGCGAGGCCCCTCAGTCCGTGCCCGAAGTAGCGGACGTTGTAGCTCACCACCCTGAGCGGAGAGCGCGGCACCGCGGGATCATAAGTCTCCGTGCCCCGCGCGGAACGCCCCCCGGGCGCGCCGGCGCGCCCCCGCCCGGCCGCCATCCCGCCCGTACGCCGGGAGCGCCCGCAGCCGCGCGCGAGGCGGGCGGTGACATGGGCTGAGTACCCCGAGCTCGGGGGTTTCCGGCCGGGGGCATTGCCGGTGCCACCGGACAGCATGATTGTTGGGAACAGGTCGGGCCTCGAACCCAGCCGCCGCGAGCGCAGCGGGGGAGGCCATCGCGAGGGGGCTGGGGTGGTGCCGACGACTCGGGTTGCGCTCGCTCGAGAAGCGTACCAGGCGGCGCTTCGCTCCGTCTGCGTGCGCTCCACGTCGCGGACCTGGGCCCGGCTGCTCCGCGCCGCGCGCAACCTGCGGGACGCGATGATCGAAGCCGAGCGGCGCGTCGTGGATCGCGTGCGGCCTCGGCCCTGAGGGGCGCCGAAGGCGGCGGGGACCCGGTTGGGGTGACGCCCCCGATCCCGGCGGACACGGGCCTTCGCGGCGAGCACCTGGGTGGAGCGCCATGGCCTTCTTCCAGACACCGCCCCAGCTCCGCAACACGTACGACGCGGATCCGCTCCTGCAGGAGTACCTCGCCCAGCGGCTCCCGGACGCGTGGGCCGCAATCGAGCCGGAGCTGCGCCACCTCGGGGACCTCGCCGCGGGGGAGCTCCTCCGGATGCAGGCCGCCGATCGGCTGACCGAGCCCCGCCACGTCCCGTTCGACGCCTGGGGACGACGCATCGACACCATCGAGCTGACGCCGCTGTGGAGAGCGGCGGCTCGCCTCGCCGCCGAGCATGGCCTGGTCGCGATTCCCTACGAGCGGCCACTCGGCGCGAGGTCGCGCCTGCTCCAGCTCTCGCTGCTCCACGTCGTGGAGCCGTCGCTCGACGTCTACTCGTGCCCCCTGGCGATGTCCGACGGCGCGGCGCGGACGCTGCTCGACCTCGGCAACGACGCGCTCGTCGCGCGCGCGCTGCCGCGGCTCACCGCCCGCGATCCCTCGCGCGCCTGGACCAGCGGCCAGTGGATGACGGAGCGGACGGGCGGCTCGGACGTGTCCGGCACCGAGACCGTCGCGCGCCGCGATGGCAGCGGCTGGCGACTGTTCGGGACGAAGTGGTTCAGCTCCGCCACGACGGCGGAGATGGCGCTCGCGCTGGCGCGGCCCGAGGGGAACCCGTCCGGCGGCAAGGGCCTCGCGCTCTTCTACCTCGAGACCCGCCGCGAGGACGGAACGTCGAACGGGATCGTCGTCCACCGGCTCAAGGACAAGCTGGGCACGAGGAAGCTCCCCACGGCCGAGCTGGGGCTGGAGGGCGCAGCCGCGGAGCCGGTGTCAGGGCTCTCCGACGGCGTCCGCAACGTGGCGCCGATGCTCAACGTGACGCGGCTGTGGAACGCGGTCTGCGCCGCGGCCGGCATGCAGCGCGCCCTGGCGCTCGCCCGCGACTACGCGCGCCGCCGCCGCGCGTTCGGCGAGGAGCTCATCGCGAAGCCGCTGCACGCCGACACGCTGGCGGGCCTGGAGGCGGAGCGCGAGGGCGCGTTCCTCCTCGCCTTCCGCGCCGCCGATCTGCTCGGCCGTCGCGAAGCCGGCGAGGCGTCCCCCGCCGAGCTGCTGGCGCTGCGGGCCGTCACACCGCTCGCGAAGCTCACCACGGGTAAGCAGGCGGTCGCCGTCGCGTCGGAGGCGCTGGAGTGCTTCGGTGGCGCCGGGTACGTCGAGGACACCGGCTTGCCGAGGCTGCTGCGCGACGCCCAGGTCCTCTCGATCTGGGAGGGCACCACGAACGTCCTCGCGCTCGACCTGCTGCGGGCGCTCTCGGCCGAGGGCGCGCTCCGGGCGCTCGCGGACGAGATCCGCCGGACGGCCACCGCGGCGCGGGATCCCTCGCTGCGCCCGCCGGCCGAGGCCGCCCTGCGGGCGCTGGACCACGCCCTCGCGTGGCTCGACCGGACCGCGGCCGCCGCGGCCGCGCGCGAGGCGGGCGCGCGCCGGCTCGCGCTGACGCTCGGCCGCGCGCTGGAGGTGGCGCTCCTCTGCGCGCACGCGCAGGCGTGCCTGGGCGGCGGTCGTGGCGGCCGCGCGGCGGCCGCGGCGCGGCGGCTGGCCCGGCACGGCGTCGACCTGATCGACGACGGCGAGCCAGCGGACGCGGAAGCGCTGGCTCGAGGGTGATCACACCCTCGCCCCGCTACAGCCGGACGCGGACCTCGTAACGTCGATTCTTGGCCTTCTTCGCCGCCGTGTTGTCGGGCTTCACGAGCGGCTTCTCGGATCCCATCCCGACCGCCATCACGTCGCTGTCCGTCACGCCCTTCGCGACGAGCTCCTTCCGCATCCGGTCGGCGCGCTTCTGGGACAGCTCCTTGTTGTGCCCGGAGCTGCCGGACGAGTCGGTGTGCCCCGAGACCTCGAACTTGAAGCTCCTCACGCCGGAAGCCTCCAGGTGCTTCTTCGCGTCGAGCACCGCCTGGGCCAGGCGGTGAGCCTTCTGATCGCACCCCTTCTCGAGCTCGTCCGAGTCGGTCTTGAACGAGCACTGGTTCTTTCGGCTCTCGTCGAGGAGCCGGGTGTTGATCTGATTCTCTAGCTTGCTGGTGGCCGCTCCACCGACGGCCTTCTTGCCGAGGTCCCACGCGCTCTGCGCCACGGCGGGTCGTGCGGCGAACAAAGCGATGACCAGCCAAGCGATGCGTCCCATGCGGTGCTCTCCAGGTTCCAGGTTGGAGTGATGACGTTACGAGCCGAGGCCCGAGCGTGCGTGTCTACACCGGAACGAGCGGCTTCAGCTACCCAGCCTGGAATGGCTCCTTTTACCCACCTCGCCTCCCCGCGTGGGCGCGGCTCGCCCACTATGCGACACGGCTCGACACGGTCGAGGCGAACGCGACGTTCTACCGGCTGCCCCGCCCCGAGGTCCTGGCCGGGTGGCGCGCGCAGGTCCCGTCGGGCTTCACGTTCGCGCTCAAGGCGCCGCGGCGCGTGACGCACGAGCGGCGGCTGCGGGACGTCGACGCGGTCCTCGCCGCCTTCTCGCGGGCCGCCGCCGAGCTGGGAGACACCCTGGGGCCGGTGCTGTACCAGCTGCCGCCCACCTTCGCCCGCGACCTGCCGCGCCTGCGCGACTTCCTCGCGCTGCTCCCGCGCGGCGCCGCCAGCGCGTTCGAGTTCCGCCACCCGTCGTGGTTCGACGACGCGGTCCTCGCCGCGCTGGCCGACGCCGGGGCCGCGCTCTGCGCGGCGGAGACCGACGAGGCGGAACCGCTGCTCGCCACGACCGCCTCCTTCGGCTACTTCAGGCTGAGGCGGGCGTCGTACGGCCCGGCCGAGCTCGGCCGCTGGGCGGAGCGCATCCAGGCGCAGCCGTGGCGCGAGGCGTTCGTCTATTTCAAGCACGAGGACGAGGCGCGCGGCCCGGCCTTCGCGCTGGCGTTGCGGGAGCTGCTGCGATCCTCCGCATCGGCACCGCAGCCCTCTGGCGATCCCTCCGCGCGATGGTAGGCTCACGGCATGCCCGAGCTGGCGCTGGTCCTTACGGGGGGAGGGGCCCGCGCGGCCTACCAGGTCGGCGCCCTCCGCGCGGTCGCGGATCTGTGGCGCGGTCCGGTCGCTCCCTTTCGGATCTTCGCGGGGGTCTCGGCGGGCGCCATCAACGCCACCTCGCTGGCGGCCGGCGCGGACGAGTTCCCGGTCGCGGTCGAGCGGCTGACCGAGGTGTGGCGCTCGCTCTCGCCGGACCGGGTCTACCGCACCGACACCCGCCACCTGCTCGGGATCAGCTCACGGTGGATCAAGGACCTCTCCGCGGGCGGATTGTTCGGCTCCCCCCGCATGAACTTCCTGCTCGACACGGAGCCCCTGCGCGGGCTGCTCGCGCGCACGCTGCCGTTCTCGCGGCTCTCGCAGCACTTCCGCTCCGGCGTGCTGCGGGGCGTGGCGGTCTCGGCCACCAGCTACACGACGGGCCTCGGCGTCACCTTCTTCGATGGCGTCCGCGAAGTGCAGCCCTGGTACCGGAGCACCCGCATCGCGGTCCGGCAGCGGCTCCGGCTCCCCCACGTGCTCGCCTCGACCGCCATCCCGATCTTCTTCCCACCGGTGAAGGTGCGCGGCCTGTTCTACGGCGACGGCTGCGTGCGGATGCCGGCTCCGCTCTCGCCCGCCATCCACCTCGGGGCCGACCGCATCCTCGCCGTGGGCGTCCAGTTCCCGAAGCCAATCGAGCTGCCGCCCGAGCGCACGCGGGCGCCTCGGCGCGAGTTCCTGCCCATGTCGGAGATCGCAGGCGTGCTGCTCAACGCCATCTTCCTCGACGCGCTGGAGTCGGACCTGGAGCGGCTCGAGCGCGTGAACCGGACGGTGGCGTTCATCCCGCCCGAGCAGCACGGCACGGCGGCCCAGCCGCTCCGGGCGGTGTCGTGCCTCGTGCTGCGCCCGTCGCAGGACCTCGGCACCCTGGCCGCCGACCAGTACAGCCGCTTCCCGCGCATGCTCCGGTACCTGCTCAAGGGGATCGGCGCCACCGGCGAGACCGGCGCCGATCTCCTCAGCTACCTCGCCTTCGAGCCGGAGTACGTGAACCGCCTCATGGAGCTCGGCTACGCCGACACGATGAGGCGGCGCGTCGAGGTACAGGCCTTCCTCGAGCCGGAGCGGCCGCGCCGCGCGAGCGGAGAGGCCTGAGCGCCGTCGCCCGCTACATCCGATAGGTCACGAACACCTGCATGCCGCGGATATCGGTGCGGTCGAGCTGACCGGTCTGCTTCCCGAGCAGGTTCAGGAAGGTGAAGCTCGCCCCGAGGTCGACCTTGTCGACGAAGAGCACGAGCCCCACGCCCAGCGGGATGCGGTAGTAGTCCCAAAAACCGCCCGTCGGCGGATCGAGCGGCCCGTCGAGCGAGGTCGCCACCGCCAGCGCCAGGCTCGGCGTCGCCTGCACCGCCAGCGTGGCTGGGACGCGCAGCATCTCCCTGCCGTTGGGCACGGTCTGGAAGAAGCCGAAGGTGGTGGTGGCGAGCGGGAAGGCGAGCGGCTCGGTGCGGGCCGCGTCACGGTTCGTGATCCCCACCTCGAGCGCCGGAGCAACGGTCAGCGACGCGGGGCCACCGCGGAGGCGCGCCACGACGCGGGCCTCGGCGGCGAGCGCGAACGGATCGGTCACGGGTGACAGGTTGAGCGCCACGCCCACGGCGACGTCGGTGGAGCCGCCCCGCCAGACGCGCCAGAGGGAGTCGACCGAGAGGTCGTTGTAGACCTTGGGGCAGTCGGGGCCGCCCGACACGCACAGGCCCTGGAAGTGCCGGATGCCGAGGGTGAGCGTGTCGGTGACACCGTAATAGACGCTCGGCGTGAAGAAGATGGGCTTCCCGGCGCGGTCCTTGGAGAGACCGATCCCGAGCGGCACCGTCACCTCGAGCATGCCGTCGGCGAGCGTGAGCGGCCGGCGCGTGATCTCGGACGGCCAGCCCGCCTTCTCGACGGGTCGATCGAGCACGCTCTCCTGGGCGAGCGCCGCGGCGGCGGCGACCGCCGTGAGCAGCGCCGCGGCGGCGCGGAGCGAGGTCATGGTTTCCTCCTGGTCGACGGCGACGAACGCAGCGTGCCGTGGACCCGGCGGCACCTCAAGGTCCCTCTCGATGTGGGAGCCGCTCGCGCGCCAGCGGTGGGAGGCGCACCTCCCAAGTTCGGGCGGCCCGCTTGGTCCACCGCGCTGCGGCCGCGGGCCGCGGCACGAGGATCGCGGAGCCAGCCCGCACACCCTCCGGCCTGGCACCCGCGTGCGGCGGAGCGCGAAGGCAGCAGGCAGGCGATCGCTCGCCCGATCCCACACATCGGACGATCGTGTAGGTGGTGCAGCTCAGGCCTTCGCGCGAACTGTCAAGCGAAAGCTCGATTCCCCTTTCGGGGAGATCCAAGAGTGGGGGGTCCCCCTTTGACGCACAGTGCATAAATAGTCGCTGTCAGGGGGCTGACCGCGGGGACGGTAAGGGCGGAGGGCGTATGGCGGTGAGCACGATCCTGGTGGTGGAGGACGACGCCGACATTCGTTCGGCCCTCTGCGCCATCCTCGAGGACGAGGGCTACCGGGTCGCATGCGCCGCGGATGGTCAGGAGGCGCTCGGCGCGCTCCGCGCTGGCCTCCGACCCTCGGTCATCCTGCTCGATCTCATGATGCCCGTGATGGATGGGCCGGACTTCCGCGCAGCCCAGCTGCGTGATCCGCGGCTCGCCGCCATCCCGATCGTGGTCCTCACCGCCGACGGGCGCTTCGAGCAGGCGGCCCAGGCGCTCGGGGCGGCTGCCGCCTTCGCGAAGCCGTTCGAGCTCAAGGTGCTGCTGCGCGCCCTGGAGCGGCTCGCGGCCGCGCCCCTCCAGGTCGCCGCTTCGCCCGCCGCCGCGCACGGCTGACACCTTCGCCGCCGGCGCGTGGGTGGCGCTCGAGCGGTGGACGACGTGTCGCGATTCCCCGATCCCCGGCCGCGCTCGCGCGTACGAGCTTCACGATCGCTCGTTCAGCGGCCGAGGATCCGGCGCATGGCCGCGCCCAGCCCGCCCGGGGCGGCGCGCCCCGCCGGCACGTCCAGGATGCGCACCACCGCCGCGCTCAGGTTGTCGGGCGTGCCGCGCTCGTTCGCAGCGGCGACGAGGGCTCGGCAGACCGCGCCGGCGTTGCCCTCCGCCAGGAGCCGCGCCAGCTCGGCGTCGTCGAGCACCCCGTGCAACCCATCGCTGCACAGGAGGAGCGCATCGCCGGGCGCGAGCGGCTGGGTGAGGCGGTCCCGGCTCACGATGAGCTCGCGGCCCACGCTGCGGGTGAGCACGCAGCGGTCGGCGTGCGTGCGCGCGCGCTCCTTGCTCATGAGCCCGTATCGCGCCTTCTCCGCGGCCAACGTGTGATCCTTCGTGAGCTGCGTGAGCGCCCCGCCGCGCAGGAGGTACAGGCGGGAGTCTCCCACGTGCACCGCGGTGAGCGCGCCGTCCTCGACGACGGCCGCGGTGAGGGTGGTGGACATGCCGCGCAGCTCGGGGACGGCCACGGCGCGGTCGTAGATCTCGATGTTCGCCTGCTGGACGGCACGGTAGAGCCGCTGTCCGGCCGGCACGCCCGGTCCTTGCTCGCGGAACTCCCGCAGCAGGATCTCGACGGCCATCTGGCTGGCCAGCTCGCCGGCAGCGCCGCTCGAGACGCCGTCCGCCACCGCCGCGAGCGCACAGTCGCGGCGCTCGTGGAAGACACCGCAGGCATCCTCGTTGTGATCGCGGCTCGTGCCGGTGTCGCTCAGGCCCGCCACGTCCAGCGCCGCGTCATCGCTCATGCCTGCTCTCCTCACCTCCGCTGGACCATGACATCTCGATGCCACCGCACTCGTGGCGCGCGTGGGAAGAAGTGAGCCCACCGGTCGCGCGCCACGCGGGTGGGGGCTCGGGGGAGGCGGCGCTCCGCCTCCCCCGGTAGGGCACGCGGGGAGGGCCCGGGGCTTGCGGCGTTCCTGCAAGCCCCGGAGCCTTCCCCGCGAAGTGCCGCGGAGCACACGTTTGGTGGACGGGCTCGTCATTTTTGCGGAGCGGCACTAGGCTGTCCCGCATGTCCGTCCACGGTGTCCCCGCGTGATCCGCGACCCCGTCGCCGGCGATCGCTTCGACCAGTACCAGCTCGTGGAGCTCCTCGCGCGGAGCGGCATGGCCTCGATCTTCAAGGCCATCGACACCGTCTCCGGCCAGCCGGTCGCCCTCAAGATCCCGCACATCCAGTACGAGAGCGACGTGGTCTTCTCGGAGCGCTTCCGGCGCGAGCAGGAGGTGGGGCAGCGCCTCGTCCACCCCAACGTCGTCCGCGTGCTCCGGCCGCGCGAGCAGTCGCGGGTCTACCTCGTGATGGAGTACGTCGAGGGCCGGTCGCTCCGCGCGCTCCTCGGCGATCGCCAATCGCTCCCCGTCGAGCGCGCGCTCGACCTCGCGCGCCAGGTCTGCGACGCGCTCGTCTACCTCCACGAGCACGGCGTGGTGCACCGGGACGTGAAGCCGGAGAACCTGCTCGTCACGCCCCAGGGCACGGTGAAGCTGCTCGACTTCGGGATCGCGCTGTTCGAGGGGGAGCGCCGGCTCACGTGGATGGGGCTCTCCAACGCCGTCGGCACGCCCGACTACATGGCGCCGGAGCAGATCCGGGGCCGCCGCGGCGACCCCCGCACCGACGTCTACGCGGTGGGCATGCTGCTCTACGAGCTGCTCACCCGGCATCTCCCCTACGACAGCCCGAACCCCCGCGCGCTCCTCCGCGCCAAGACGAGCGAGGAGCCGCGCTCGCCGCGCTACTGGGTGCCCGACCTGCACCCCTCGCTCGAGGCGATCATCCTGAAGGCCATCGCGCGCTCCCCCCGCGACCGTTACCCGAGCGCCGCGGCGCTGCTCGCCGATCTGCGCGACCCCTTCTCCGTCCCGCCCGTCGATCCCGTGGCCGGCGATCGCCTGCGCCGCATGCGGCGCACTCGCCGCCTCGCGCTGGCCGCGGCGCTGGCGGCGCTGCTCGCCGGCCTCGGCTCTCTCGTCTGGGCGAGCCATCGCTACGCCGCTCCTCCCAGCCCCGGCGCCGCGGCGCGTGAGAGGTGACCCCGCATGCCCGCCTCGCTCGAGTCCTCGCTCAACGTGGCCTGGGTCCTCCTGGGCGGCTTCCTCGTCATGTTCATGCAGGCCGGCTTCGCCATGGTCGAGACCGGCTTCACGCGATCGCGCAACGCCGCCCACACGATGGCGATGAACTTCCTCATCTACCCGGTGGCGGTGCTGGGGTTCTGGCTCATCGGCTTCGGGCTCATGCTCGGCGGAGTGCACGGCTGGGCGCCGCTGGGCGAGAGCGCGGCGGGCGCCCGCGAGGTCGCGGTCGCCTTCGGCGGGAAGAGCTTCGGCCTGTTCGGCGCCGCGCGGTTCGCGCTCGTCACCGCGGCGAGCGACCCGGCCACGCTCGCCATCTTCCTCTTCTCGACCGTCTTCCTCGACACCGCCGCCACCATCCCCACCGGCGCCATGGCCGAGCGCTGGAAGCTCTCCGCCTTCCTCGCCTACGGCCTCTTCATGTCGACGTTCCTCTACCCGCTGTACGGCAACTGGGTGTGGGGCGGCGGCTGGCTCTCCTCGCTCGGGGTGAACGCCGGCCTCGGCCACGGGGTGGTCGACTTCGCCGGGTCGACGGTGGTGCACATGACGGGCGGCATCACGGGCCTCGCCGGCACGCTCGTGCTCGGGCCACGGCTGGGGAAGTTCCGCGCCGACGGGACGGTCGGCGCGATGCCCGGGCACAACCTCCCCATGACGGTGGTGGGCACGCTCGTCCTCGCCTTCGGCTGGTTCGGCTTCAACGCTGGCTCGACGCTCTCGGCGGTGAGCCCGCGCCTGCCGCTCGTCGCCGTGAACACCATGCTCGCGTCGGCGGCGGGGGCCGTCGCGGCGCTCGCCTACGTGTGGCTCGCGGTCCGGAAGCCCGATCTCGGGATGGCCTGCAACGGCCTGCTGGGCGGCCTCGTCGCCATCACCGGCGGCTGCGCCTTCGTGAGCCCACCGGCCGCGGTGCTCATCGGGCTCGTGGCCGGCGCGCTGGTGGTGTGGACCGTCACGCTGCTCGAACGACGCCTGCACGTCGACGACCCGGTGGGCGCGGTCTCCGTCCACGGCGCCTGCGGCGCGTGGGGGGCGCTCGCGGTCGGCCTCCTCGCCGACGGCGGATGGGGCGCGGGCTGGAACGGCGTGGCGGGCCCGGTCCGCGGGCTCTTGTTCGGCGACGCCGGCCAGCTGGTGGCCCAGCTGATCGGCGTCACCGTGAACGCGGCGTTCGTCTTCGGCTCGGCGTGGGCCTTCTTCCAGCTCGTCGAGCGCCTGCTCGGCAACCGCGTGTCGCCGGAGATCGAGCAGGCGGGCCTCGACGCGCTGGAGATGGGGACCGACGCCTATCCGCGCTCGTGAGACGGCGCTCACGCGGTCGCTGCTTTGGCGCTCGGCTTCTCCGCGTAGAGCGGCTTAGCCTTGCGACGGCTGCTCCGCACGAAGTACCACCCGCCGTAGAGGCCCCACGCCCCGCAGACCGCGAGCGCGATGTAGGGCTCCTTGACGCTCATCCCCGAAACCATGAACGGGCCGACCAGGTAGAAGCCCATGCAGACCAGGTTCGCCGCGAGGCCGAAGAGCGGGATGAAGAAGTGCTTCACGCCGCTGAAGGAGTTGTGCTCGCGGAAGGCGACCATCGCGATGACGCAGGTGAGCATGTAGAGGAGGAACGTCCCGAAGTTGCTCACGAGCGTCACGATGACGAGCGAGTTGGGGAGCTTCGCGTACAGCTCGGGGGCGAAGATGCCGAACGAGTACCAGACGTTGTGGTACTTGGGCTCGAGCGCGGCGGGAGTCGTGCCGCCCAGGTACAGCGAAGACGCGACGATGCCGATGACGGCCGAGAGGATGGCGAGCGTCCAGATGGCGCGGTGCGGGGTGAGGCGCTTGCCGTGCAGCAGCCCGAAGTGCTCGGGGACCTCGGAGTCGCGGCCCATGGCGTAGGTGACGCGGGCGCCCGTGCTGAGGCAGGAGAGCGTCGTGCCGATGAGGGCGAGGAACACCGTCGACGCCTGCACCAGCATGAAGGCGCGGCCCGCGGCGTAGCTGCCGAAGAGCCAGGTGCCGGCCAGCACCATCATGTCACCGAGCGGCGCGCCGGAGCCGCCCGCGTCGGCGAGCGTGTACCCCTGGTTGAGGAAGTAGTTGGCCGCGAAGTACTCGACCAGGTAGCAGACGACGCCCTGGATCGCGAGCGAGAGCAGCACCGCTCGCGGGATGTCCCGCTTGGCGTTGCGCGCCTCCTCGCCCATCGAGGTCACCGACTCGAACCCGACCAGGATCAGGATGGCGATGCAGGCCTGGATCACGATGAACGAGAAGCCGTGCGGCGACGGGACCGAGGTCGCGTCCTGGTGGAACTTGAAGTGAGGCGTGAGCGTCTTGGGGTGGTCGGCGTCGACGGGCTCCAACACCGTCGCGGCGTCGGCCGCGTAGCTGAGCGTGAACGGGACCGGCTTGCCGTCCTTCATCTCCGGGACGGGCGTGCCGTCCTGGGCGAGCTTGTTCTGGGTGACTACCGCGCCGCTCGCGTCGAGCTTCGGCTTGCCGTTCTCGAGCACCGGCTCCTGGGCCACCACGTACTCGACGGGCACACCGTTCACGAGGTGCAGGCCCTGCGATCCCTCCGGGTGCTTCACGCGGTAGGCGATGGCGATGATCGAGAACACGATCAGCGCCGTGATCTGGATGACGTTGATGGCGAAGTTGACGCCGGTGGTGCCGGTCACGCCGCGGAACGCGATGTAGGCGACCCCGAGCGCGAAGACGACGCAGAACAGCGCCATGAAGAGCGGGCTGTTGTAGGTGCCGCTGAACGTGTCGGGGAAGAACTGGTTCAGCAGGTACCCGGAGAGGATCGCGGTCACGCCGACCATGCATCCCGGGTAGATCCAGTAGTAGAGGTGGCTCGCCCAGCCGGTGATGAACTTGGCGATGCGCGCGAAGCGGAACGCCTTCGTCTTGTTGAGGAAGGCCTGCTCGGCGAAGAAGTAGGACGACCCGGCGCCGGGGTAGAGCTTCGACAGCTCGGCGTAGCTGATCGCGGTCGCGAAGCAGAGCAGGAGCGCCGCCAGGATCCCGAACCACATGTCGGCGGCGGCCATCGGTGCGCCGTAAAGCGCCTGCATCTGGAAGGTGAGCCAGAGGAACGCCCCGGGCGCGATGAGCGCCATGGCGTTGATGGTGAGGCCGGTGAGACCGAGGGTCGCGCGCTGCGACGTGGAGCTCGGTGGAGCGGCCGGGACGGGTCCTTCGTTCATCGTCGTTCTCCCTGTGGGATGGCGAGCGGCGCGGCGGCGCCCGGGAGGGACGATTGCAGCGGACGTGCCGCCGGCTGGCGGCTCGCGAATCCGGCAGCGGATCGCGCCGGAACGGCGCCCTTGCACGGCGGGCGTGCCGGCGCTGCCCATGCGGCGCGCAGCGCGCCCGCGACGAGCGCTCGGAGAACGAGCAGGGACGGCCTCACCGGGAGGCAAATCTCCCGGGGCGGACCGCGCGACGAGGATGGGAAGGGGCGGCGAGGGTGGCCGATCGGCCGAGCTACCCCACCGCCTCTGCGTACGTCATGACGAGGTAGACCACCGCCTCCTCGCCGGAGGGGTTGCGGTACACATGGGGCGTGTCGGCCTCGAACACGATCGCGTCGCCCAGCTCGAGTCGCTGGCAGGTGCCCTCGATCTCGATCTCGAGCGCGCCCCGGGCGACCACCAGGTTCTCGGTGGTGCCGGGCGCGTGGGCGTCGGCGTGCTCCTCGCCGCGAGGGGCCAGCCGCAGCTCGTAGAACTCGACGCGCCGCGGCTCGTCGAAGGGGAAGAGCGCGCGCGAGCTGTACGTGCCGTCGTGGTTGGTGAGCGTCTTCGCCTGGTCGCTGCGCAGGACGAGCACGCCGCCGACTTGCCGCTGCCCGATGAGGCCGGAGAACGGCACGCCCAGCGCGGTCGAGATCTTCCAGAGCACGTTGATGGTGGGCGCGCTCTGGCCGAGCTCGATCTGGCCCAGCATGGCCCGCGAGACGCCCGAGAGCTTCGACAGCTTCTCGAGCGAGAGTCCGCGTTTCACCCGAAGTCGCCGCAGGTTCGTCCCAACCACCGGCGCCAGATCCGTCGTCGCCGCCGTGACCGGTGCCACCTCCGGGGTTGCGGCGTCAGGCGTGACCTCGCGGCCCAGCCGGCGCGCGCCGCGGCGCGCCCTCACCCCGCGGCCACTCTCCTGGGAGGTCTTCATGCCGCCGTTATCCGCAGTAGCGGACGAGTTGTCAACGTCGCAGCCCGGCAGTCGACCCGCGCCGCCAGCCGCGCATTCCAGGGACTTCGGGCGACCCGGGCCGAGAACACCCTGCCCATCGGGGCGCTACTTCGTGGCCACGCCCGGCCGCAGGTTCCGCAGAGAGGGCGCTGCTCGGGTGGCGCCCCACCGAGCGAGGAAGCCTTGCCGAACGCAGTCGCCTACCAGCTCGACGCCGCCGTCACCGCGCAGCCGGGGCCGCTCCCGCTGCTGGGCTTGCCCTTCGAGCCCGAGGCTGACGCGGAGCGCCGGCTGGTCCGCGATCTGGCGGCGCTGGCGGGGAACCCGGCGCCCGAGCCCGTCGGCGTCCAGGTGAAGCGCCGCGGCCCGCAGCTCGAGGTGACGCTGCGCCGCGCCGGCCTCGCGATCGCGCTGGCGCGCGTGGAGCCCGTCGCCCGCGCCCACGGCGTGGCGCTGGCGTCGGCCTCCAGCGCGGAGGGTGTGGTCATCCTCTCGCTGCTCGTGCCGCGCGCCTCCGCGGTCCGCGGGTGACCGCGCCGTTGCGTTGACCCGAGCCGAGCCCGCATTCTTTCGGGCGCGGGCTCGTTCCCGACCACGCGACGCGTCACGTCCGGCTGGTACGCAGCGCGTCGGGCAGCTCGTTCTCCTGCGCCGGAGCGGAGGCCGGTCGCGGAAAGTGCTCCGCGAGCGCGCCGCCGCAGAGCGCGATCGCCTCGCAGAACCCGCCGGCCGGGTCCTCCCGGCGCATGCCGGCTGTGAGCGCGTCCACCGCGCGGCGCCAGGCCTCCTCCCCCATCCTCGCGTGGATCCCGTGATCGCCCATCACCACCGCGCGGCGCTCGAAGAGCGACGCGAAGACGAGG
Organism: Anaeromyxobacteraceae bacterium; assembly: GCA_035538735.1. Classification (GTDB taxonomy): domain Bacteria; phylum Myxococcota; class Myxococcia; order Myxococcales; family Anaeromyxobacteraceae; genus Anaeromyxobacter_A. The sequence continues at coordinate 20,683 of DATLJU010000228.1, forward strand.
ACGCCCGTCCCCGCCGCGGTCCGGTGCAGTCCGTGCTCGTGGAACGCGCGCAGCGCCCGATCGTGGGTGGCGAGCGCGATCTCGGCCCGCCCCGCCAGCACGCGCTCCAGCGGGTCCCACAGCGCCAGGAGCGCGCCGGCGAGCCCGGCGCCGAGCTGGAGCAGGGCCAGCTCCGCGAGCGTGAGCGGCAGGCGCAGGACGAGCACGACCATCGTCGCGAGCGCCGCGCCGATGAGGGCGCCCCGGAACCGCGCCTCCGGGTAGCCGTCGGAGCGCTCCACCACCACGGGGACGATCTGGCCCGTGCTGCGCGCCTCCGCCTCTCGGACCGCCGCCTCGATGCGCGCGCGCGCCTCGTCGCCGAAGAACCGCTCGAGCATGTCACCAGCCCCCCGAGGCGCCGCCGCCGCCGGAGCGGCCTCCACCGCCGCCCCAGCTCCCTCCGCCCCCACCGCCCCCCCAGCCGCCGCCACCCCAGCCGCCTCCACCCCACCCGCCCCCGCCCCAGCCGCCGCCCCACGGGCCGAAGAAGCCGCGGCGCCGCGGGCCGAAGCCGCTGAACACCATGCGGGCGAGGAGGAACAGGATGACGAGCGTGATGAGGACACCGGCGCCCAACCCCTGCCGCCGGCTCGGCTGCGCCACGCGCCGGCCGACGTCCTGCGGCAGCGCACCCAGCGCCGAGAGGACCTGGACACCGGCGTCGAAGAGGCCCTGACCGTAGGCGCCCCGCTGGAACGCCGGAGCGATCGTGCCGCGGATGATGCGCCCGGCCTGCGCATCGGTCAGCGCGCCCTCGTTGCCATAACCGGTCTCGATCCGCACGCGGCGATCGCCGCTCGAGACGACCACCAGGACGCCGTTGTCCTTGCCTCGCTCGCCCAGCTTCCACGCCTCGAACACCCGCACGGAGAAGCCTTCGATGTCCTCTCCCTCGAGCGACCGAACGAGGAGGTACTGCAGCTGGACGCGGTGCTCCGGAGCCTGCTCCCAGGCCGCGCGGCAGAGCCCGTCGAGGCGCCGTGCCTCGGCGGCCGAGAGGAGCCCGGCCTCGTCCATCACCGGCCCGGTGAGCGCCGGGATGTCGCGGCCCGCGGCCGGCGCGGACGCGAGGAGCAGGGCGGCCGCGGTGGCGAGCAGGCCGGCGCGCGGCGTCGAGAGGCGATCGCCGTTCAGAACTTCACCTTGGGCGCCTGCTCGGCGCCGGCGGTGGTGGCGGTGAACTGCGGCTTCGGCTGCTTGTGATAGACGAGCGAGTTCGTGAAGCTGGTGGGCGGCACGGTGATGAGGTTGTTGTAGTTCTGCACGGCCTGGATGTAGCGGTTGCGCGCCACCGCGATGCGGTTCTCGGTGCCCTCGAGCTGATCCTGCAGGCTCAGGAAGTTCTGGTTGGCGCGGAGCTGTGGGTAGTTCTCGGCCACGACCATGAGGCGCCCCAGCGCGCTGCGCAGCCCCGCCTGCGCGTCCTCGAACTTCTTGAGGTTCTCGGGTGTGAGGTCGTTGGCGTTGAGCTGGACCTGGGTCGCCTTGGCGCGCGCTTCCATGACGCCCTCCAGCGTCTCGCGCTCGTGGGTGGCGTACCCCTTCACCGTCTCGACGAGGTTCGGGACCAGGTCGGCGCGCCGCTGGTACTGGTTCTGGACCTCGCCCCAGGCCGCGGTCACGGCATTCTCGGACTGAGGAATGGACTGGAACCCGCAGCCGCTCACGGCGGCCGCGGCCGCGAGCGCGGCGAGCACCCTCTTGGCGTTCGACATGGCGTCAGGGTAACGCCGCACGGTCGAGTGTAAAGTGAAACCGGACGTGACGCAGACGAGCGGCCCTTCTGGATGGGAGGCGTTTTACCGGATCGTGCGGCGCATCCCGCGCGGCAAGGTGGTGACGTACGCGCAGGTGGCGCTCCTCGCCGGCCGCCCGCGCGCGGCGCGCCACGTCGGCTTCGCGCTGGCGGCGCTGCGCGGCAGCGGAACGCGCGTGCCATGGCAGCGCGTGCTCGGGAAGCGCTCGGCAGTCACGGCCGGCATCAGCATTCTCGACCCGATGGGCGCGGCGGCGCAGCGGGACCTCCTCGAGCGGGAGGGAGTACGCGTCGACGAGCGCGGCCGGGTGTCGCTCGTCGACCACGGGTGGAGGCCGCGGCGGAGGTGAGCGCGACCGGGACCGGTCCTGGGGTCCCGGCGCGTCCTAGCCCACCTTCACCGGCTGCACCTTCCAGATCCCCTCCGCGTACTCCCGGATGGATCGATCCGACGAGAACTTCCCCATCCGCGCGACATTGAGGATGGCCATCTTCGTCCACCGCTCCTGGTCGAGGTAGATCTTCGAGACCTCCTCCTGGCACCGGACGTAAGCGGCGAAGTCGGCCAGGCACAGGTAGGGGTCGCCGCCGTTGAGCAGCGAGTCGACGACGGGCTGGAAGAGCCGCGGCTGCCCCGGCGAGAACGTCCCGCCCGCGATGGCGTCCACCACCGCCTTGAGCTCGCGGTTCTGCCGGTAGTACTCCCACGGATCGTAGCGCCGGCGACGCAGCTCCTTCACCTGCTCCACCGTGAGGCCGAACAGGAAGAAGTTCTCCGCGCCCACCTCCTCGCGGATCTCGACGTTGGCCCCGTCGAGCGTGCCGATGGTGAGCGCGCCGTTCATGGCGAACTTCATGTTCCCGGTGCCGGACGCTTCCTTGCCGGCGGTCGAGATCTGCTCGGACAGATCGGCCGCCGGGAAGATCCGCTCCGCCAGCGACACCCGGTAGTTCTTGAGGAACACCACCGCGATTCGCCCGCGGACGTCGAGGTCGTGGTTCACCACCTCGGCGACGGAGTTGATGAGCTTGATGTGCCACTTCGCCATCGCGTAGCCCGGCGCCGCCTTGCCGCCGAACAGGTAAGTGCGCGAAAGCGGCTGGTACGCCGGATCGGCCTTGACGCGCAGGTACTGCGCAACGACGTGCAGCACGTTCAGGAGCTGCCGCTTGTACTCGTGGATGCGCTTCACCTGGACGTCGAAGAGCGACTCGACGTCGAGCGTGATGCCGTTCTCCCGCTGCACGACCGCCGCCAGGCGCTCCTTGTTCTGCCGCTTCACCTCCCGGAACCGCCGGCGGAACGCGGCGTCGTCGGCGAGCGGCTCGAGCCGGCGCAGCTCGTCGACGTCGGTCTCCCAGCCCGGCCCGATCACCTCGGTGATCATCCGCGACAGCTCGGGGTTCGCCTGCAGCATCCAGCGGCGCGGCGTCACGCCGTTGGTCTTGTTGTTGAACCGCTCCGGCCAGAGCGCGTCGAAGTCCTTGAAGAGGTCGCTCTTGAGGAGCTCGGTGTGCAGCGCCGCGACGCCGTTCACCGAGTGGGAGCCGACCACCGCCAGGTTCGCCATCCGCACCTGGCGCACCGGCCCCTCCTCGATGAGCGACATCCGCGACATGGCGCCCGGGTCGACACCGCGCCCGCCCAGATCGTCGAGGAAGCGCCGGTTCACCTCGTAGATGATCTCCAGGTGCCGCGGCAGGACGCGTCCGAAGAGGTCCACCGGCCAGCGCTCCAGCGCCTCCGGCAGGAGAGTGTGGTTCGTGTAGCCGAAGACCGCCCGGCACGTCTCCCACGCCCGCTCCCACTCGAAGCCGTGCTCGTCCACGAGCACCCGCATCAGCTCCGCGACGGCGATGGCCGGGTGCGTGTCGTTGAGCTGCATGGCGACCTTGTCGGCGAAGTCGTCGAACCCGGCGTGCATCTTGAGGTGGCGGTTGATGATGTCGTGGATGGAGCACGCGACGAAGAAGTACTGCTGCTGCAGCCGCAGCTCCTTCCCCATGACCGTGACGTCGTTCGGGTAGAGGACCTTCGAGATGTTCTCGGAGACGTTCTTCTCCTCGACCGCCGCCAGGTAGTCGCCGCGGTTGAAGTCGGCCAGATCGAACTCGGTCGAGGCGCGCGCGCGCCAGAGCCGGAGCGTGTTGACGGTCCCGTTGCGGTAGCCGGCGATCGGCGTGTCGTACGGGGTGCCCAGCACGTGCCGGGCGTCGACCCAGCGCACCCGGTACTTGCCCTGCGCGTCGAACCCGCCCTCGGTCCGGCCGTAGAAGGCGACCGGCACCTCGTACTCGGGCCGCGCGATCTCCCAGGGGTTGCCGAAGCGCAGCCACTCCTCCGGCCGCTCGATCTGCCACCCCTCGCGGATGTCCTGATCGAAGATGCCGAACTCGTAGCGGATTCCGTAGCCGTACGCCGGGAGCGACAGCGTCGCCATGGAGTCGAGGAAACAGGCGGCGAGCCGCCCGAGGCCGCCGTTGCCGAGGCCCGCGTCGGGCTCCTCGCCGAACAGGTCGGCCACGTCGATGCCGATGCCGGAGAGCGCCTCGCGCGTGCCCTCGTACAGGCCCAGGTTGATGAGGTTGTTCTCGAGCGCCTTCCCCATCAGGAACTCGAGCGACAGGTAGTAGACGCGCTTCGCGTCGCTCCGGTAGTACGCCTGCTGCGTCTGGATCCAGCGCCGCATGAGCCGGTCGCGCACGCTGTCGGCGAGCGCCAGGTAGCGGTCGAGCGCGGTCTCCGTGTGCTCGTCCTTGCCTTGCGAGAACTGCAGGTGGTCGAGGAAGGAGCGCCGCAGCGAGTCGACGTCGCTCGCGGTGCGCACGTTGGGCAGGTCGCGGGAGCGCTCCAGCGCGCGCGCCTCGGCGGTGGACGTGGGGTTGTTGACGAGATCGGCCCCCACTCGTGGCATGTGCTAGCTCCTCTCCAGCGCGGTCGCCAGCTCGCCGTAAAGGTGGATGGCGCTGCGCGTCGCCTTGACGAAGTCGCCCAGGTGCAGGCTCTCGTTCTCGGAGTGCGCGTTCGTGTAAGGGTCCTCGACGCCGATGAGCAGCGCCGGCACGCCGCCCAGCTCCTTCGAGAACGGCTCGACGAACCCGATCGACCCGCCGCACCCGACGGCGAGCGCCTCGCGCCCGTAACCCTTCTCGAGCGCGCGGAAGGCGGCCCCGAACGCGGGGTGAGCGGTGTCGGTCTTCCAGGCGGCGCCCGCCACCGCGACGTCGAGCTTCACCTCGACGCCCCACGGCGCGGCCTGCCTCAGGGCCGCGCACAGCCGGTCGGTCACGTCCTTCGTATCCATGTCGGGGACGATGCGCACCCCCACCCGCGCCCACGCCACGTCGTTCACGATGTTGCGGGCGTCGCGCCGGCTGGAGGCCTGGATCGCGTTCACGGCGAGCGAGGGTTGCCACCAGTTCGTCTCCCAGGGCGGTCGCCCGCCGAGGAGCTGCGCGCCGGGGACGAGGCCCACCTGCCGCCGGAAGTCCGCGTCCGTGCTCGGCAGCCGTGAGAGGCTCCGCCGCTCATCCGCGGTGAGGGGGCGGACCCTGTCGTAGATCCCCGGAATGGCGATCCGGCCCTCGGCGTCGACGAGCGTCGCGAGCATCTTGGCGAGCGCCAGCGCCGGGTCGGGGATCGGACCGCCCCACATGCCGGAGTGGACGCTCTGCCGGAGGGCGCGCACCTCGACGTCGACGGTGACGAGCCCGCGCAGCGCGATCGTCACCGACGGCACCCCCGTGTCGAAGTTGCCGGTATCGGTGAGGACCATGGCGTCCGCGTCGAGGCGCGCGCGGTACTTCCGCAGGAAGGTGGACAGGTGCTCCGAGCCCGTCTCCTCCTCGCCCTCGATCAGGATCCGGACGTTGACCGGCACCTCGCCCGCGCCGCGCACCCAGCTGTCGACCGCGGCGGCGTGCACGAGGATGCCCGACTTGTCGTCGGCGGCGCCGCGCCCGTAGAGCCGGCCATCCCTCTCGGTGGGCTCGAACGGCGGGGTCTTCCACGCCCCCTCCTCGCCCGGCGGCTGCACGTCGTGGTGGGCATACAGGAGCAGCGTCGGCGCCTTCGCATCGCGGAGGCGCTCCCCGTAGACGTACGGGTGCGCTCCGTCCACGGTGAGGACCTCGACGTTCTCGAACCCACGCCGGCCGAGCAGGGACGCCACCGCGTCGGCGCTCCGCTTCACCTCCACCTCCGGGAAGCCCGAGAACGAGACGCTGGGGATGCGGACGAGCGACGCGAGGTCTTCCAGATAAGAGGCGGCGTGAGCGGCGTGGTGAGCGAGGGCCTTCTCGGTGTCGGGCACGTCTCCTCCGGGTTCGCGGCGGCGAGGCAGGACGGTACACGGCGTCCGGGAGCGAAGGATATAAAGGCGCGCCATGTCGCTCACAGGAGTTCACAGGGTTGTTCGAAATGCCCGGGACCGAGCCAGGCGAGCGAGGCGCAAGCAGCGCGAGGCGCGACGACCGAGCATAGCTGGAGGCTATGTGAGGGAGAAGCAACGAAGCGATGCGCCGCGGATCGCTCGCCGCGGCGACGGGACGGGCGTTTTGGACAACCCTCTGGCCGCGACCGGTCTCGGCGGCGGGGGACGAGCCCCCGCCCTACATCGCGGGCGGCTGGCCGCCGCGCTGGGGGTGACGCGCGTGGCGCGCGTGACGGGGCTCGACCGCGCCGGCGTCGAGGTCGCCTGCGCCATCCGCCCGGGCGGCCATGTACTCCAGGTGACGAACGGGAAGGGGCTCCGCCAGGGCGACGCGGCGCTCGGCGCGCTGCTGGAGGCTGCCGAGCTCGCTTGCGCCGAGGCGGTCCCGCCCGAGGCCCTCACCTGGGCGAGCCCCGCCGAGCTGCGGGCGCGCGGCGAGGCCCACCTCGCTCCCGGCGAGCTGGGCGGCGTGGCGGCCGACCCAGGCCGTCTCGCGTGGCGCGCGGGCGTGGAGCTCCGCACCTCGCGCCCCACCCTCGTCCCGGCCGCCGCCGTCCACGCCCCGCCCCAGGGTGGCCCTTCGCTCGGCCTCGCCGACCTGCGCTGGACTTCGAACGGGATGGGGGCGCACCCCTCGCGCGGCGCAGCGCTCGCGCACGCGCTGCTCGAGGCGGCCGAGCGACATGCTCTCGCGCGCGCCCTCCCCGACGGCTGGACGGAGGAGGCGTGCGTGCGGACCCGCCTCGCGTCGGCGCACCGGATCGCGCCACGCGCGGACGCCCTGGCGCGCCGCATCGCCGAGCGCGGCTTCGAGGTGCACCTCTTCCGCCTCCCCTCCGAGCTGGGCATCCCGCTCGCGGCGACGCTCCTCTTCGACCGCCACGCCGGACCGGTGCCGCTCACGGCGGGGTACGCGAGCCGGCTCGAGCTCGACGCGGCGGCGGTCGCGGCGCTGCTCGAGGCGGCTCAGTCGCGGCTCACCGACATCCACGGGGCGAGGGAGGACGTGGGGCCCATGGATGTCGCCGCGGTCGAACGGTTGCGCAGGGCGTGCGAGCCCCTCTCCCCGGCCCTCTCCCCGCCTGGCGGCGGGGCGAGGGAGACGAAACGCCCCGTCACCCTTGGTCACCGACCCTCTCCCCCACCGGGGGATAGGGCACGGAGAGGGGGCGCCGACGATTCGGCTGAAGTCACCGAGATCCTCTCCCGCTTCCGCCGCGCCGGTTTCCCGCGGGCGGTCGCAGTCGACCTCGCGCCACCGGGCCTCGGCGTGCACGTCGTGAAGGTGCTCGTGCCCGGGTTCGCCTTGTCGGAGCTCCTGTGACGCGCGCCGAGCTGATCGTCTTCCTCGGTCCGTCGCTGCCGGCGCGCGAGGCGCGCGGTCTCGCGCGGTGCACTGTGCTGCCCCCAGCGCGGCAAGGCGACGTGTGGCGCGCGCTCGCTCGGCGGCCAGCCGCCATCGCGCTCGTAGACGGGGTCTTCGAGAGCGTGCCTTCGGTGTGGCACCACGAGATCCTGGACGCCCTCCACGCGGGGGTGGCCGTCTTCGGCGGCGCCAGCATGGGGGCGCTCCGGGCGGTCGAGCTCGCCCGGCACGGCATGGTGGGGGTGGGGAGGATCTTCGGCTGGTACCGCGACGGGATCATCGACGGCGACGACGAGGTGGCCCTGCTGCACGCCGGACCGGAGCTGGAGTTCCGGCCGCTCACGCTCCCGCTCGTGACCGTGCGCGCGACGGGGGAGCTGGCGCGCGCACGGCGCATCGTGACGGTTCGTGAACAGTCGGCGCTCGTCTCGGCCGCGGCCGGGATCTTCTACCAGGAGCGGACCTGGAAGGCGGTGCTGGCGGGCGCGAGCCCGCTGCGCCCGCGCACCCGGGCGGCGCTGCAGGAGCTCCTCCGGAGCGGCCCGCCCGATCCGAAGGCCGATGACGCCCGCGCGACGATCGCCGCGGCGGCCGCGTTCGTGCGCGCCGGCGGCAGGCTCACGCCGGCGGGCGACCCGCCGCGCCCGTCGTCGCTCGTTCGCCGGCGCAAGCTGCTCGACGCCGTCGCGGTCACCCGGGGCGCCACCGTCCCGGGTGCGGTGGTGCTGAACCGGCTCCGCGCGCGTCCCGACGCCAGCGCGCTGCGCGACGACGGCCTCCGCCGGGCGCTCCTCGCCGGCTACGCCCGGTCGCTGCGCCTCGTCGCGACGGCCGACGAGCGCGCGGCGGCGGAGGACGCCTTCTTCGCCGCGCGCCGGGTCCGGCGCAGCGGGCGTGAGGCGTTCCTGGCGGCCCTCGGGCTCGACGGCGCCGACGCGCGCCGCCTCTTCGACGACCTCGCGCTGGAACGTCTGCTGCTCGCCGCCGCGGCGCGCGCCGTGTCCGACGGCCCCGCTCCCGACGAGGGGCTCGCGCTGGGCGCGAGGCTGTCCGGCGATTTCGCGCGCGCCGTGGAAGAGCTTGCGCCGCGTCGAGGCCGGACGCGGAGGGGGCAGCCATGAAGAAGCGAGCGGGTCCGCCCGCGTCCGGGGAGAAGCCGTTCCACAACCCGTTCGGCGGCCTCGCCGAGCGGCTCGGCATGACCCCGGCCCCGGAGCCTTCCCCCCGCCCCGGGTCCGAGCCCGCGCCGGCGCCGCGGCCGGGCCCGGCCCGCGCCGTCGTGCGCCTCGAGCGCAAGGGGCGCGGCGGGAAGGAGGCCACGATCGTGGAGAAGCTCGAGCTCCCGCCCGCGGAGCGCGAACGGTGGCTGAAAGAGCTGAAGCAGGCGCTCGGCTGCGGTGGCGCGGTCGAGGGCGACGCGCTGGTGCTCCAGGGCGACCTGCGCGAGCGCGTGAAGCCGCTGCTCGAGCGGCGGGGGGTGCGCAAGGTGACCCTCGGGTAGAGGTCGCGGTCGAGGTCGCGGTCGTCGGGCGACGCCGCAGCGGCGCTCCCGTTATGCAGCGAGGGTGGAGCGAACACGCACGCTCGTCGTCAGCGAGGACCCGCTCTCCCGGAGTGGGCTTGCGGCCGTGCTCGGCCGCCGGAGGGAGCTGGAGGTGGTGGGCGAGGCGTCGCCGCGCGACGCGGCGGCCGCCGCGGCGGAGGTGGTGCTGTGGGACCTCACCGGAGAGGACGCGACCGCGCTCGGCCGGGTCGCCGCGGGCCTGCCGGTGGTGGCGCTCGTCGCCCGCGACGAGCAGGCGGCGGCCGCCCTCGCCGCCGGCGCGCGTGGGGTCGTCTTTCGCGACGGCGGCGAGGAGCGCCTCGCGGCCGCGCTCGTGGCGGCGAGCCAAGGCTT